>NZ_JABWRY020000001.1:5050000-5350000 GCF_014269205.2 Pseudomonas kermanshahensis | reverse complement strand
ACGCTCGGCCATCAGCTCATTCAAGCGGTCGCTGATCTGCACGCGTGACAGCCCTGCGCCCTCCAGGGCGGCCAGCACCGCTTCGGCGCTCTGCGTGTCTTGCTCAAGCGCCAGCAGCCGAATCAGATACAGCAGGTCTTCCCTCAAAACTGTGCTGGCGAGCGAGCCGCGGCCGCTCAAGGGGTAGCCCACTCGCCCGTCAGCAAGGCGCATGGGCGAGTTTGCGCCTGGTTTAGCCGGTTGCATGTGGAGCACCTTGCGCAACTCGGGCCGTGGCAGTAACGGTAACTGCTGCACGCGCTGCTTGAGCGCAGGGCCCTCCCAGGTATTGGGAAAGCCTAATGCTGCCCGGTTCACGTCGGGCAATGCATGCAAGATGGCCGAGTAGATCGTGTCGCGCCCATGCAGTTCGTGCCCTTCGCCATCGTAGGTGTGGTAGCCATCGGCGTGTTGAGTCAGCACTTTGCGAACAGGCCCGTCTGGCGCGCCTACCTGATCGATCACGGGGCCGGTGAACCTGCCTTGGCGTAGCTCGATGCGGATTTCGTCAGCCCAGCCAGGCAAGCGCGCCACACTGTGCAAAACAAGCCTGTCGGTGTCCGGGTTGTTCACATTGTCGAGGTAGAGCCCCTCGTAGGCGCGCGCCAGGCGTACCTGCTGTTGGTAGGTATGGATTTCTTGAGCCAGACGCAACGGGACCTTGCCCGCCAGCAATTGCTCCAGCTCCGCTGGGCTGGCATGGCGCGCCAACTCATCCGCGATACCAACGGGCAGCGCGGGGTAGCGGCGGGTAATGGTCTGCGTGCTGGGGGCCTGATCGACGGGCGGTGTCTGGTAGCGCGCTTGAAAGGCAGTGATACGTGTGTTCGCGTCTGTGCCGGCCAAGTCCCGTGACACCTCATGGTCTAGCCTGAAGCGGCGCAGGGTGTCTTCCAGCAATGCTGGCGGGCGCTGGTTTTCGGTCAATACCTGGCGCAGGACGGTTTCATGGGTATCGCTGACGGCGAGGATGCGTCGGGCGGTTTCTTCAGAGAACCCGCTGGCCGAAGGCCCAAGTCGTCGGAACAGCGTGTGGCCCTGCCATTGGCGCGGGCGCTCGAACTCATGCTGCCAGGCACCGGCTTCGTTATGACGCAACAAGGGCTCGTAGCTGATGGCTTTGGTCGGGTGCTCGATGCGCTGTTGGGGTGGATTGCCTGGCGAGGTCTTGACCGAATAGACGCGGTCTTCCAGCGCCAGCCAAGTCTTGCCCTGATAGTGATAGAGGCCGAATTCGTCAGGCTTTAGCCCAGCAGGCAACAGGATGTCATGGGCAAAGGGCGTGATATTGGGCTTGATCAGGCGTGTCTTGCCATTGGCCAAGGTAACGCTTTGCAGCTCTTCGATGAACGATGGGGTTTCGACCGGTATACGCTCGAGGGCGGGCGTGGTGCCAGCACCGGCACCGGCGGCGCCGAGTGCGGCGAACAAGGCGATGTTCTCGACCACGTCCATGAGGTAGCCCAAGGCCTGCTCGCGCTCGCCACGGCTCCAGCTTTCGATACCCTCGTAACTTTCATAGGCCAGCTGAAAGGTGGTGACAACCATCATCACCTGGCCCAGCACGGGTACGAAGAAGGCGCCGATGTTCAGTGCCTGCAGCACCCCGCCAGCGAAATACGCGAGCCGCGCTTCCAGTGCCTTTTCGTCCATCACCGCGGTGGGCACGCCATGGTAAAGCGCATCCGTTTGCAGTTTTCGAACCTTGCGCAGGGTGAACTCGGTCAGGAATGACTGGCTGTAGTCGTGCATGCGCACGTGCAGCTTGGCCTGTCGGTCCGGGCGGCGAACCTTCAGTTGTCCGCCCTCGGCCCACACCAGCGGATAGAGGCGATCGGTAAGGGTGGCGAACAGGGCGTCGGCTTGCTCATCGGCCACCAGACCACGGAAAAAGTCCAGGTAGCCTGGGCTGAACATTCGGTCGCGCAAGTCGCTGACGAAGTCGAGCGTGGAGGCGTATTCCTTGAGAGGGCACACCGGGTCTTCCGGAATGTAGACAGTGAAGGGCCCGAGCAGGCCGCCTTGGTCGTCCGACGGGCCGATGGCTACCACGCCAGTCAGGTCGACATCCCGCAGTTGCAGGTTACGGCTCAGCAGCGGGCTGGCGTCTTGCATAACGCGCTTGTTATCCGCAACGTCCAGCAGCAAACCGTACGTGCGTTCACTGATGTGCTTTTTCATGTATGCCACGCAGGCATGCAGCTTCAGCGTCGAGCTTTCGCACCGTTTGAGCAGGCCGAGCTGATTGAAGGCGGCTGCCCCCGGTGCTTGGTCGGCCGAAGAGGTGGGGTTGAACACGGCTTCGAGGGTTTTCTGGTACTGCGCGCCCAGGTCCAGTTCCCGGCACAGTGCGGCGAACTCATGGGGGGCGATCGCCAGGGTTTGGTCCTCATTGGCGGGGTCGTAGATGACTGCTTTCATACGCCTCAGGTCCATCCCCCCGGCCTGAGTGTCGCCAGCCACGAAGTTTTGCAGCGCGGCGGTCAGCAAGGGCTGGGTGGCTCGGCGCACGGCGGCGGCGGCCTCCACTGCTGGGTCTTTTGACAGGTTCGCGAAAGACCAGGGCGTTTCCGCAAGCCTGGGGTGGAACAGGACGGCCCGGCGAACGTCCACCTCCAGCCCAAAACGCTGTGTGATGGCTGTTTTGAGCAGGGGTTCGGCGAAGGCTTCAAGGGTGGTCAGTTGCCCCAAGGCGTGTTGCTTCTGGGATTCGAGCCAGCGGAAATGGGCATGCTCGGCGTGAAAGGTCGCGACGGTCTCCGGCATCTGCAGGCATGCCTGTTCATACCAGTCCAAAGGCTGCTGGGTAGCACTGCGCAAGGCCGCGTACTGGTGCGCCGGCAGTGCCTTGAACCAATCGGGGACGAGCCCTGTGATCAGTGAGTAGGCGGGGTTGATAGCGTCGTCGCCGACGATTCCGGCAGGGGCAGTGATGGCAGGCATGAGAGACTCCGATTGATTGGTCAGTGTCGGAGTCTGTCTGCGGGGGCTTATCGCCAAGTGGTAGTTAGTTACCTGTGGCGGTTGTCGGGTGGGGACTACTCAGTCGAGGAACGTGGCCTGCGGTCTGGATTGGCGAACGAGGTGAGTTCGCGAATCAGGCGTGCCTCGCGCGCTTGCTTGCTTCGCTCCAGGGCCGTGAATTCCTCGGTAAGGGTATCGAGGGGCCTGTCCGGAAACTGCTCCGGCAGGTCCACTACCTGAGCCTGGTAGCTTTGCTCGATTTCAGCAAAGCGACCGGCGTAGGCCTGCCGCAAATGTTGGACCCACTGAGCGTTGGCGGCGGCAAAATTCAGGAAATCCTCGCCAAGCTCGCCGCGCTGGACCTGCAGTTCAGCATGCGCCAACTCATCGATGCTGGCACTGATCGCGTAGCGCAGGGTGTCCTCGGGTTGGCCGAGGTCAAGCGGGGTGTTCAACTCGCGTCGGTAGGTGAGGCGCACCTCTGCTTCATCCCGGCGGGCAGTCTCGCTTTTGGCGATTTCATCCAGTGCCTGCAGGCGATACAAACGGCGCAGTTCCCGATAGAGGTTGCCCTCGGTATCTGCGGCATCGAACTGCAAACGCTGGTTGGCGATATACAGCTCGATATTCTGGAACACCAGCAAGGCGCCGTCGTGGCAGGTCTGGTCGCCGTTTTCCTGCAGCAGTGCCTCACTGGCCTGATGGTTGAACAGCGCAAGGTCGTCCGGGTTGACCACCGCACTCACCAGCACCTTGCGCACCCGTGCGCAGAACGCCACACGGCTTTTGCCATTCTGGTAAGGGGCGGCATTGCGCAGGCGGCCTACCAGCGCCAGAAGGTTTCCGGCATTGCCCGATGCCTGGAGGGCGTCCCAGCACTCTTTCAGGGCTTCGTTTTCGACGTCCGAGGCGAGCAGCCAGTCCTGCAGGTTGGGCGCATCGGCAGCGGGGTCCAGGAAGGGTAAGTGGAAATGGCCGCCCATCGCGCCTTCTGTCGAGGACTCGCTCATGCTGTCCGACAGGTCGATGCCAAAGGTAAAGCTGTGCTGGCTATCCGAGGACGCGCGAGCGCGCATGACGGCTTCGTCGCTGAGCGGGTTGCTGAACAGCAAGATCGAGCTGATGGGAAAGTTGTTGTCGAGGTTGGCCAGGATGTGCGCAGGCAATTCGGTGAGGCGGTTTTCACTGAGGTCCAACAGCTCAAGCGGCAGCAGGCTGTCCACCCAGCTCGGCCACTGCTCCAGGCCCATGGCGTTCAGGTCGAGGCGGCGCAGCGTTTGCAGCGCTGCCGGCGCCTGTGTGATCAGCCCCATGCGGTTGCCCGTGAGGTCCAGCGAGTTGAGCGTGGGCAAGCGCCCCAGCGTATTGATCACCTGCTGGTCGATCACCAGGCCAGCGTTGCGCAAGGCAATGTCAGTCAGCCCGGGCAGTCGTAGCAGGGCCGAAGGCAGTGTTTGCTCCGCCTGCTGGTAGGCATCTACAGACAGGCGCGTCACCTGTGGGAACTGACGGAACAGCCCGTCGAGCTGGGCGGTGGAGCCGCTTACCCGCTCAAGCGCAAGGTTATGCACCTGTTCGGTGAAAAATGCCGGCAACAGCCTGGGAAAATGCTCGAGCGCAATGTCGTTCAGGCGCAGGGCTGCCCGCGTCAGACCGATCTCCTGGTAATGCCAGAACTCGTTCAACGCCGTTGCCACACGGGTCCTGGTGGCCATCACGGCTTGGCTGACCGGTGCGCTGGAACTGGAGGCGTTCACGTAGTCGTCGATGGCGTTGCGTAGTAGCTGGCGACGTTCCAGCCGAAGGGCCAGGCGGGCGCTGAAGTCTTCGCTGCGGTCCACCTCAAAGCGGGAGGCGCGGCCATCTTCGCTCATCATCACGCGCAGCAGGTCATCCTCGAACAGGTCATTGCCCTGCAGTGAGAGCACAGCGTGATCGGCGAGGTTGATTCGGTTGTCCAGCAAGAAGCGTGGCAGCATCGTGATCTGATTATTGCGCAGCCCAATGTGACGTATTTGGGTCACGGCGTTGAAGCCCAAGCCTTCTGGCCAATGGTCCAACGCCAGGTTATCCAGGCCCAGGTAGTCCAGTGCGATTTCGTTGAAACGCGGCGGATACTGCTCGGACAATCGGTTGCCGCTCAGGTCCAGCCGGCGCAGGTGAGTGAGCCCGGCCAGGCTGTCGAGGTCGGTCGATGACAGCGAGATGTTCTGATGGGTCAGGCTCAGCGATTCCAGCGCTGGCAGGTGTTGGGCAATCACCGGCAGGCTGAACTGAAACGGCGAAGGCAAGGCCTCAGGCCGGTAGGCGCGGCTGATCTCCAGCGACCGAAGGTTTGCAAACTGTCGCAGCAGGGCATTGAGGTGGGGGCCGTGGTGGCTCCAGCCGGCGAAGTTTTCGGGGGCTGTTTCGATCAATTGCAGGCCAGTGACGCTGGACGTGAAGAAGTCCGGCAGGCTGAGCGGGAAGTCGTTCAGCGACAGGCGTTCCAGGCGAAGGGGGGGCGCGATGTCGGTGGGCGTCAAGAACGCGCGCTCGTACCAATGCTGAGCGATTGCATTCAATACTCGCTCTAAATCATCCGGGACCTGACGAGGCGTCAGTGCCGCTATTCGCCGCCAGTCGGCCAGCCGGCTGTGCAGCTCATCGCGTTGTTCCAGCAAGGTGCTGAGCCTGTCTGCGATCTCGGCGCGGGTGAGGGCCCTGTGCTCCAATGCGGTGAGAATCTGCTCGGCAGGCCGGGGGTTGGGGGCGTGTTGGCCTATCTGCCGAATCGAGCTGAGCAAGGTGTGCCGTGAAATGCTCGCGACGCGGGGGCGCATACCGCCGAGGGGATAGCCCAGCCGGCCATCGGCCAGGCGCAGGGGCGAGCGGAAGCCTGGACGCACGGCTTGCATGCCAAGCACCTTGCGCAAGGCCGAACGTGGCATCGGCGGGGCCTGTTGAACCAAGTGCCTGAGGCCTTGCTCGTCGACGATACTCAGCGCTTCGCGTTGAGCGGCAGTCAGTACCTCGAACAGCGCGCTGTACAGGGAAGTGTGCGCGACCACCCGTGCATCCGGTTGGTCATTGCCCAGCACGATATAGCCTGCTCTGGCGCTGACGATCGTGGTGTGGCCTAGCCCGTCCGGCCGCCCGATACGCGTGAGCTGGATGGGTGAGTGCTGGCGCTGTTCAAGCACGAGGCTGATCTCGGCTGGCCAGCCGGGCAGTTGCCCGAGCGTCTGCACGATCAGTTGATCGGTGTCCCAGTTGCGCAGGCTCTGCAGATACACCCCTTCATACGCACGCGTTAGCCGGACGTTCGCCTGATAAAGGTGGATCTCTTGCCCAATGCGCAGGGGCACTCGCCCGGCCACCAACTGTTGCAGCTCAAGCGGGTTGGCGTTGCGCAACAACTCTTGGGTGATGGCGTCGGGAAGCTGTGGATAAACGTGCTGGATCACACTGGCGCCAGGGGCCTGGGTGGCAGGTAGTTGGCGATAGCGGGTCTCGAACTCGGCACCTGGTAGGCCAGGCTCAGCATCCGCAGGCAATTGCCCGATCTGCTGGTCCAGGTTGAAACGGATCAAGGTATCTTCCAGCAGCGCGGGCAGGCGCTGGCTGTCAGCGACCGCCCTGCGCAACACCGCTTCGTCAATGTCGCAGGCCTGCAGGATTCGTGTTGCTGTGGCGTCATCGAACGCCCCAGAAAGGTGCCCGGCCCGCCGGAACAGCGCCAGGCCTTGCCACGCCAGGGGCCTGTCCAGCTCATGCAGCCAGGCGCCGGCGCCGTTGTGCTGCAAGGCAGGTGTGTAGGCCTGGGGCCTGCGCGGGTGTTCGATCCGGTATGCATTGCTCGGCTGGGCTTGCTTCACGGCATAGAGCTGGCCTTCCAGCATCAGCCAACGCTTGCCGGCATGGGTGTACAGCCCGGTTTCATCCGGCTCAAGGCCCTCCGGCAAGGGCGTATCGTGGGCGAAGGGCGCAAGGTCGGGCTTCCACAACCGAGTGTCGCCATCCGGCAAATCGACTTCTTCGAGTTCCTCGATAAAAGAAGGGGTATCCACTTCCGGAATTTCACGCACGGGAGCCTCTGGATTACCCGCCAACACAGCTCCGATCCCTTCTTTGACGACATAGCCCGCCGCCGCCCAGGCAGCCAGGGTAGCGGTGTTTTCCATCACATCGATCAGGTAGCGGTGGGCTTGCTCTCGGTCGTCGTTGGTCCAGCTTTCGATGCCCTCATAAACTTCGTAACCCAGCTGCGCGATGCACACTGCGAGCATCGCTTCGCCAAGGCCCGGGACGAAAAAGCCCGCGATGTTCAGCGTGGTCAGTACTTTCCCGGCGATGGCCTCGCGGTGACGCTTGGCAGACAGCAGGTCCACGGCCCAGGTGGGGACGGCATGGAAGAGGGCGTCCTTTTCATGACGGGCCACCTTTTGTGTCACCAAGGTACCTAGAAACGAGTACCTGGCCTTGTGCGGTATCGGTTCGAGCGTTGCCTGCGGGTCGGTGACCCGCTCATGCAGGCCGCGGGTGCTCCAGCCCATGGGGGTCAACCGGTCTTGCAGCTTTTGTTGGATCGACGGTTTGTCACGGGCCGCCAGGCAGTTGTCCAGGTAATGACTGTCGAGTAGGAGCGCGTCGCGCAAAGCGGCTTCCAGTGTGTCTAAAGACGCGTATTCCTTCAGCGGGGCGTGCGGGTCGTCGGGGTTGTACAGTGCGACCCTGGCGTTTTGCGAGCCACTGTCGGGCTGCAACTGCAGCACTGCCATGCCGACGATTTCGACCTCCCACAATGTCAGCAGGCTGAACGTGAGTGAGCTGCCTGTGTGCGGCAGAGGCGCGTCCAGCGGGGCGGCCAGCGCCGCGTCATAAAAGCCCTGGCTGATATGCCCCTGCAACCAGGCACTGTGCAGGCTTTGCCTGAACGCGGATTGCTCGGCACGGGCGAGTGTTTCGTACACCTGCAGGGCCGCCTCATGGGGCCCTTGGTCGCCGGTCGGGGCCGGGTAGTAAATGTCATAGACCTGTTTGTGATAGCGCCCACCGATGTCCAAGGTTCGGCACAGCTCGGCAAACGCGTGGGCGGGAATCGCCACGGTATTGGTCAAGGGCACGGTGCCCATGAAGCGCCGGTGGTCCAGTACCACCGACTTTTTCAGCAAGGCCTGCGGCGCATCCATGCCATCCGCTGCGCACGCGTCAGCATCAAAATTGTGCAATGCCCATTGCAGGAGCGACCGGGTTGCCCGGTCGACGGCTTGTCGGGCATCGATTGCGTGTTCGGTCTGGATCAGCCTGGCATCGACCAGGTAGGTGTTGGACACCTCAACATCCAGGTCGAAGCGTGCCTTGATGGCTTGTGTGAGTTGCTCGCTGGCGAAGGTGTGCAGGTCTGGCAGCGAGGCGAACAGCGCCTGGACCTGCGCCGCGTGGCTGCGGTGCTGGGCATGTTCCTGAGCCAGCGCGCGTGCGATGTCTGGTTGATCCTGCAGCGCTGCTTCAAACCACGGCGGTACCTTGCCCTGCGCGTCGCGTAGCGACTGGTACGCCTCGCTGGAGGCAGCCTTCAGCCATGGCGGGGTGGCTTGGCCTATCCGTGCGGCGTGCAAAGGCGTGTTGCGCGAGGGGGTAGGGGAAGACGGGTTCATACAAGAGCCTCCAAGCTTGGGTGGGCTCGCAAGTATGTTCAGCAGGCCGGGGCCACTGAGGTAGTTATGTGTTTTTGCCAGGCTGACGGGCGCCGCCATCCGTCTTGCGGATGGGATAGGACCAAGGATGGCAACAGGACATGCTCAAAGCGCAATTCAGGTTTATGATGCCCAACGGCAGACTTAATCCTCACACGGAGTGCGCAATGCAGACCCTCTACCCGCAGATCAAACCCTACGCCCGGCACGATCTGGCCGTGGAAGCGCCGCATGTGCTGTATGTCGACGAAAGTGGCTCGCCGGAAGGTTTACCCGTGGTATTCATCCACGGTGGCCCGGGCGCCGGTTGCGACGCGCAGAGCCGTTGTTACTTCGACCCCAACCTGTACCGCATCATCACCTTCGACCAGCGCGGCTGTGGCCGCTCCACGCCCCACGCGAGCCTGGAGAACAACACCACCTGGCACCTGGTCGAAGACCTGGAACGCATTCGCAAGCACCTGGGCATCGACAAGTGGGTGCTGTTTGGCGGCTCGTGGGGCTCGACCCTGGCCCTGGCCTACGCCCAGACCCACCCCGAGCGGGTGCACGGCCTGATTCTGCGCGGCATCTTCCTGTGCCGCCCGCAGGAAATCGAATGGTTCTACCAGGAAGGCGCCAGCCGCCTGTTCCCCGACTACTGGCAGGACTACATTGCGCCGATCCCGCCAGAAGAGCGCGGCGACCTGGTCAAGGCCTTCCACAAGCGCCTGACCGGCAACGACCAGATCGCCCAGATGCACGCCGCCAAGGCCTGGTCCACCTGGGAAGGCCGTACGGCCACGCTGCGCCCCAACCCGTTGGTGGTCGACCGCTTCTCCGAGCCGCAGCGGGCGCTGTCGATTGCCCGCATCGAATGCCACTATTTCATGAACAATGCGTTCCTCAAGCCGGACCAGCTGATCCGCGACATGCCCAAGATCGCCCACCTGCCGGCGGTGATCGTGCATGGCCGCTACGACGTGATCTGCCCGCTGGACAACGCCTGGGCCCTGCACCAGGCCTGGCCCAACAGTGAGCTGAAAGTCATTCGCGATGCTGGCCATGCGGCCTCAGAGCCCGGCATCACCGATGCCCTGGTGCGCGCCGCCGACCAGATGGCCCGGCGCTTGCTCGACCTGCCCCTGGAAGAAGCATGAAGGGGCTCTTGCAACGCGTGCGTGGCGCGCGGGTAGAGGTGGCCGGCGAGATCGTCGGCGCCGTCGACCAGGGCCTGCTGGTGCTGGTGGCCGTCGAACCTGAAGATACCCGGGAACATGCCGATAAGCTGTTGCACAAGCTGCTTAACTATCGCGTGTTCAGCGACGAACAGGGCAAGATGAACCTGTCGCTCAAGGATGTTGGGGGCGGTTTGCTGCTGGTGTCGCAATTCACCTTGGCGGCGGACACGCGCAGCGGCATGCGGCCGGGCTTCTCGACGGCGGCACCGCCTGCCCTCGGTGCCGAGTTGTTCGACTATCTTTTAGCGCAAGCGAAGGGCCAGCACGCCGAGGTGGCGAGTGGGCGCTTCGGTGCGGACATGCAGGTGCACCTGGTCAATGATGGCCCCGTAACATTTATGTTACAAATATGAGGTCAAAAACCCCTTGTTTGTAGGAGAACAAGGGGTTTTGTACGATAAATAGTTAGTCCAGCCTGATGCGTTGTCACGCGACCTGCTGGATAATCGCGCGCTGCATGGACCTGCGTTCGCAGGTTCGTTTCACTCTGACTCGAGCATTGTCTGGATCCGTTTGGGGAATCATTACGCCCTCACGGGGTCCGAACAGTGCTCGCCAACCCGGCATTAGTCGCTGGCCGTTGGTTTCATGATCTGTTTTCGGCGAGGGTTGCTCGTGATTGTTAGTCCCCATAAAGCATCAAGAATCCCCGGCATTCGGCTACGTAAGGCCCTGATGGCCAGTGTGGCACTGGTCGGCCTGATGAACGCGGGCCAGCTGTGGGCATTCAATCTTGACGATGTTGCAGCCAAGGCAAAGGATCTGGCCGGCCAGAAGTACGAAGCACCGAAGAGCAATCTGCCTGCGGTGTTCCGCGACATGAAGTTCGCCGACTACCAGAAGATTCACTTCCTGCAGGAAAAGGCCGAGTGGGCCAAGGACAAGACCCCCTTCAAGCTGTCGTTCTACCACCAGGGCATGCACTTCGACACCCCGGTGAAAATCAACGAAGTCACCGCCACCAAGGTCGAAGAAATCAAGTACGACCCGAGCCGCTTCGAGTTCGGTGACGTGCCGCACGACCCGGAAACCACCAAGAATCTGGGCTATGCCGGTTTCCGCGTGCTTTACCCGATCAACAAGGCCGACAAGCAGGACGAGATCATGACCCTGCTTGGCGCCAGCTATTTCCGCGTGGTCGGCAAGGGCCATGTGTACGGCCTGTCGGCTCGTGGCCTGGCCATCGACACCGCGCTGCCGTCGGGCGAGGAGTTCCCGCGGTTCACCGAGTTCTGGGTCGAGAAGCCGAAGGCTACCGACAAGCACCTGGTGATCTACGCCCTGCTGGACTCGCCGCGCTCCACCGGTGCCTACAAGCTGACCCTGCGTCCGGGCAGCGACACCGTGGTCGACGTCAAGTCGCGGGTCTACTTGCGTGACCACGTCAGCCGCCTGGGCATCGCGCCACTCACCAGCATGTACCTGTTCGGCCCTAACCAGCCTTCCCGGGTCATGAACTACCGCCCGGCCTTGCACGACTCCGAAGGCCTGTCGATCCATGCCGGCAACGGCGAGTGGCTGTGGCGCCCGCTGAACAACCCGAAACACCTGGCCGTGAGCAACTTCAGCGTCGAGAACCCGCGTGGTTTCGGCCTGATGCAGCGTCATCGCGACTTCAAGGACTACGAAGACCTCGATGACAACTACCAGAAGCGCCCAAGCGCCTGGATCGAGCCAAAAGGTGACTGGGGCAAGGGCACCGTCGACCTGGTCGAGATCCCGACTGCCGACGAAACCAACGACAACATCGTGGCCTTCTGGAGCCCAGAGACCCTGCCGGAGCCAGGCAAGCCGTTCGAGTACGACTACCGCCTGCACTGGACCATCCAGGAAGCCCAGTTCCAGGCCCAGGACCTGGCCTCGGTCACTCAGACAATGCGTTCCACGGGCGACGTCAAACAGTCCAACCTGATCCGTCAGCCTGACGGCAGCGTGGCGTTCATCGTCGACTTCGCCGGTGCCAACCTGGCTGCTCTGCCGGAAGACGCCGCGGTACGTAGCCAGGTCAGCGTTGGCGATAACGCCGAGGTGGTCGAGAACAACCTGCGCTATAACCCAGAAAGCAAAGGCTGGCGCCTGACCCTGCGGTTGAAGGTCAAGGAAGCCAACAAATCGACGGAAATGCGCGCTGCGCTGGTGCGCGACGTGCCTGTCGAGCCTGCCAAGCCTGCTGCCAAGGACGCCAAGCAGGACAAGGCCGCTGCCAAGCATGCCAAGGCCGAGAAAGACGCCAAGGCCGAACAACCTGCCGCCGATGCGGCGTCCACCAACGGTACCCCGGCCACCACCGAAAAAGTGCTGACCGAGACCTGGACCTATCAGTTGCCTGCCGATGAGTAACTCAAGCGCAAGGCCGGTATCGCTCGGCGAATACCTGGCCCACCTCCCACTGAGCGATGAGCAGCGCGCGGAACTCGCCAGCTGCACCTCGTTCAGTGAGCTGCACCAACGCCTGGCGGCCAACCCGGCCGCCAACGCCGCCGAGGCCGTGCAGGCTTCGGTGGGCCCGCGGTTGACCGTGGGCAGCGCCGCCGAACTCGAAGACGCCGAAATGCTCGGCGTCGACGGCAGCGGCCGGCTGTGCCTGAAAATCGCACCGCCGATCAAGCGCACCCGTGTCGTGCCCGAGCCTTGGCGCACCAACGTGCTGATCCGCATGTGGCGCCGCATGACCGGGCGCACCAACGCGCCGCAGCCAGAGCAGCGTGAGCTGCCCAAGGCCCGCTGGCGCACGGTCGGCTCGATCCGCCGTTATATCCTGCTGACCCTGATGATCGGCCAGACCATCGTTGCCGGCTGGTACATGAAGGGCATCCTGCCGTACCAGGGCTGGTCGTTCGTCGACCTCGACGAGGTGGTCAACCAGCCGCTGTGGGATACCGTCGTGCAGGTCTGGCCGTATGCCTTGCAGACGTCCATCCTGATTCTGTTCGGCATCCTGTTCTGCTGGGTGTCGGCGGGCTTCTGGACCGCGTTGATGGGCTTCCTCGAGCTGCTCACCGGGCGCGACAAATACCGCATTTCCGGCAGCAGTGCCGGCAATGAGCCGATCGCGCCCGAGGCACGCACCGCGCTGGTCATGCCGATTTGCAACGAAGATGTGCCGCGTGTGTTCGCCGGCCTGCGGGCAACGTTCGAGTCGGTGGCCGCCAGCGGCAACCTCGACCGTTTCGACTTCTTCGTGCTCAGCGACACCAACGACACCGACATCGCCGTGGCCGAGCAACAGGCCTGGCTGGACGTGTGCCGCGAGACCAAAGGCTTTGGCCGCATCTTCTACCGCCGCCGTCGGCGCCGGGTGAAGCGCAAGAGCGGCAACCTCGACGACTTCTGCCGTCGCTGGGGTGGCGAGTACAAGTACATGGTCGTGCTCGACGCCGACAGCGTCATGAGCGGCGAGTGCCTGAGCAGCCTGGTGCGCCTGATGGAGGCCAACCCGGACGCCGGCATCATCCAGACCGCGCCCAAGGCGTCGGGCATGGATACCCTGTATGCGCGCATGCAGCAGTTCGCCACCCGCGTGTATGGCCCGCTGTTCACCGCCGGCCTGCACTTCTGGCAGCTGGGCGAGTCGCACTACTGGGGCCACAACGCGATTATCCGCATGAAGCCGTTCATCGAGCACTGCGCCTTGGCGCCGTTGCCGGGTAAGGGTGCGTTCGCCGGTGCGATCCTCTCCCACGACTTCGTCGAAGCCGCGCTGATGCGCCGTGCCGGCTGGGGCGTGTGGATTGCCTACGACCTGCCGGGCAGTTACGAAGAGCTGCCGCCGAACCTGCTCGACGAGCTCAAGCGCGACCGCCGCTGGTGCCACGGCAACCTGATGAACTTCCGCCTGTTCCTGGTCAAGGGTATGCACCCGGTGCACCGTGCGGTGTTCCTCACCGGCGTGATGTCGTACCTGTCGGCGCCGTTGTGGTTCTTCTTCCTGGTGCTGTCGACGGCGCTGCTGGCGACCAACACCTTGATGGAGCCGCAGTACTTCATCGAGCCGTACCAGCTTTACCCGCTGTGGCCACAATGGCACCCGGAGAAGGCCGTCGCGCTGTTCTCCACCACCATCGTGCTGCTGTTCCTGCCCAAGCTGCTCAGCATCATCCTGATTTGGGCCAAGGGTGCGGTCGAGTTTGGCGGGCGCATCAAGGTCACCCTGTCGATGCTGATGGAGATGCTGTTCTCCATGCTGCTGGCGCCGGTGCGCATGATCTTCCACACCCGCTTCGTGCTGGCCGCGTTCCTCGGCTGGGCCGCGACCTGGAACTCGCCGCAGCGTGACGACGACTCCACGCCGTGGAGCGAAGCCGTGCGCCGCCATGGCCCACAAACCCTGCTGGGCTTTGCCTGGGCAGCGCTGGTGGCCTGGCTGAACCCGAGCTTCCTGTGGTGGCTGGCGCCGATCGTGGGTTCGCTGGTGCTGTCGATCCCGGTGTCGGTGATTTCCAGCCGTACCCGCCTGGGCCTGGCGGCCAAGGACGAGAAGCTGTTCCTGATCCCTGAGGAATACGCCACGCCGCAAGAGCTGCTGGCAACCGACCAATACACCCACGAGAACCGCTGGCATGCCCTGCATGACGGCTTCGTGCGGGCAGTGGTCGACCCACGGCAGAACGCCCTGGCCTGCGCCATGGCGACGGCTCGCCATGGCCAGGCAGCGCCGATCGAAGCGCTGCGCGCCGAGCGTGTGGCCAAGGCGCTGGAAGTGGGGCCGCAAGGGCTCGACCTCAGCACCCGCCTGGCCTTGCTCAGCGACCCGGTTGCCTTGTCGCGCCTGCATGAGCAGGTCTGGGCCGGGCAGAACGCGGCGTGGATCGATGTGTGGCGTGCGTCGATCGAAAACGACCCGCACTCGCCGTTGTTGCCGTTGCATCCAGAGAATGAAGGCCAACCGGCACTCGTCGGCGCCTGATAGACCCCGGGGCCGCTTTGCGGCCCATTCGCGACACAAGGCCGCTCCTACAGGATATGCATGCCTCTGTAGGAGCGGCCTTGTGCCGCGAAACGAGGGCGCAGCCCTCGCCAGCAATAGCCCCCTCTACTCGATTTTGGCCAACAAAGTCCCCCCCAGCTCTAGGTCCCCGGGCCGCCATGCGTTAGCATCCCTCTCCGATAGAACGCTTCGGCCGTACGGCCGTGCCAACAATAAGATTTGCTTCTTTTCTTGCTAGGGGACTTGGTGATGATCAAGAAATACCTTTCGCGACTGCTGGTCGGTGTCACCGCCCTGGTCGCGGTCTCGGCAGCCCAGGCTGGCGCCATCGAAGACGCGGTCAAGCGCGGCACCCTGAAAGTGGGCATGGACCCAACCTACATGCCGTTCCAGATGACCAACAAGCGTGGCGAGATCATCGGCTTCGAAGTCGATATCCTCAAGGCCATGGCCAAGTCCATGGGCGTCAAGCTGGAGACGGTCTCCACCGCCTATGATGGCATCATCCCAGCCCTGCTGACCGACAAGTTCGACATGATCGGCAGCGGCATGACCCTGACCCAGGAACGCAACCTGCGCCTGAACTTCAGCGAACCCTTCATCGTGGTCGGTCAGACCCTGCTGATCCGCAAGGAGCTGGCAGGCGAGATCAAGACCTACAAAGACCTGAACAACGAGAAGTACCGCATCACCTCCAAGCTCGGCACCACCGGCGAGATGGTTTCCAAGAAGCTGATCGGCAAAGCCAAGTACCACGGCTATGACAACGAGCAGGAAGCGGTAATGGACGTGGTCAACGGCAAGGCCGATGCCTTCGTCTACGATGCCCCGTACAACGTGGTGGCGGTGGAAAAGGCCGGCGCTGGCAAGCTGCTGTTCCTCGAAGAACCCTTCACCTACGAGCCACTGGCGTTCGGCCTGAAGAAGGGCGACTACGACAGCATCAACTTCATCAACAACTTCCTGCACCAGATCAAGCATGACGGGACCTACGATCGTATCCACGACAAGTGGTTCAAGAACAAGGACTGGCTGAAGGAAATGGAATAAGGCCCAGGCCACAAGCCCAGCCTTTGACCCCAACGCGCAGGCAAACCCTGCGCGTTCGCATTTACGGAAGTACCCCACGTGATCAAACACAAAAAAGCCCAGTGGCCCTGGCACGCGCTGACCGCGCTGGTGTTGGTGGGCCTGGCAGTCAGCCTGTACCTGGCCACCTCGATGATGTCTTACGAGTGGCGCTGGAACCGCGTCCCGCAATATTTTGCTTACCAGGCCGAAGAAGCCCAGCGCGCGGCCGGCTATGGCACCGTGCAGGACATCGTCGTTTCCGGTGACACTGCCCGCGTAACGCTGAAGGAAGAAGGGGGCGCCGAGCAGGTGCTCGACGTCGACAGCAACAGCCTGCTGCTGAGCCGTGGCGATGATGTGGCTGAGGGCGACCAGATCGGCGTGACCCGCCATTGGGCGGCAGGCCCGTTGGCGTGGGGCCTGTGGACCACGTTGTGGCTGTCGGTGGTGTCCGGTGCCCTGGGCCTGGTGATCGGCCTGTTCGCGGGCCTGTGCCGGCTGTCGAACAACCCGACCCTGCGTGACCTGTCGACCGTTTACGTCGAACTGGTGCGCGGCACACCGCTGCTGGTACAGATTTTCATCTTCTACTTCTTCATCGGCACTGTGCTCAACCTGTCCCGCGAGTTCGCCGGGGTGGCTGCGCTGGCGCTGTTCACCGGCGCCTATGTCGCCGAGATTGTGCGTGCCGGCGTGCAGTCGATTGCCCGCGGCCAGAACGAGGCGGCCCGTTCGCTGGGTTTGAACGCCAGCCAGTCGATGCGCCATGTGATCCTGCCCCAGGCCTTCAAGCGTGTGCTGCCGCCCTTGGCCGGCCAGTTCATCAGCCTGGTCAAGGACACCTCGCTGGTGTCGGTAATTGCCATTACCGAACTGACCAAGAGCGGCCGCGAGGCCATCACCACCTCGTTCTCGACGTTCGAGATCTGGTTCTGCGTGGCAGGCTTGTACCTGCTGATCAACCTGCCGCTGTCGCATTTGGCCAGCCGGCTCGAGCGGAGGCTTGCGCAAAGTGATTGAAGTCCGTGATCTGGTAAAAGTCTTCGACACCCGCGGCCACGTCGTGCGTGCGGTGGACAACGTCACCACGCGCGTGGCCAAGGCCGAAGTGGTGGTGGTGCTTGGCCCGTCGGGGTCGGGCAAGTCGACCTTCCTGCGCTGCCTCAACGGCCTGGAGCATTTCGACGAAGGCGTTGTCGCCATCGACGGCTTGCAACTGGCCGACCCGAAGACCGACATCAACGCCTACCGCCGCGAAGTCGGCATGGTGTTCCAGCATTTCAACCTGTTCCCGCACATGACCGTGCTGGAAAACCTGTGCCTGGCGCAAAAAGTCGTGCGCAAGCGCGGCAAGGCCGAGCGCGAGGCCAAGGCCCGTGCGCTGCTGGAGAAAGTGGGTATTTCGCAGAAAGCCAACGAGTACCCGTCGCGCCTCTCTGGCGGCCAGCAGCAGCGGGTGGCGATTGCCCGGGCCCTGGCGATGGAGCCGAAGGTGATGCTGTTCGACGAGCCGACCTCGGCGCTCGACCCGGAAATGGTCGGCGAGGTGCTGGACGTGATGAAGACCCTGGCCCAGGAAGGCATGACCATGGTCTGCGTCACCCACGAAATGGGCTTTGCCCGTGAAGTGGCGGACCGGGTGCTGTTCTTCGATCACGGCAAATTGCTGGAAGATGCCTCGCCGGCGCAGTTCTTCGATGCACCGAAGGACCCGCGCGCGCAGGCGTTTCTGCGTCAGGTACTGTAACGACAGCCCTGTAGGAGCAGCCTTGTGCTGCGAAGAGGCCGGTAAGCGCTGCGAAGATTATGGGTGGTTTACCGGCCTCTTCGCAGCACAAGGCTGCTCCTACAGGGAGGCGCATGAACACAAGCAGTTTTAAAGGCTGAACCGCCCCACCATCCCCCGCAACTGCCGCCCCAACTGCTCCAGCTCCCCGCTTGACGCCGCCGTCTGTTCGCTGGCCGCGCTGGTCTGGTCCGACACATCGCGCACATTCAGCACACTGCGGTTGATTTGCTCGGCCACCACGCTTTGCTCTTCACTGGCCGTGGCAATCTGCTGGTTCATGCCCTGGATACTCGACACCGTGTCGGTGATCTGCCCCAGCGCATGCCCGGCCTTGCGGCTCAGCTCCACGCTCTGCTCGGTCAGGCTCTTGCTGCTGTCCAGTAAACGGTTCACTTCGTCAGTACCGCTGTGCAGGCTGTCGATCAGCTGCCCGATCTCCTCGGTTGCCGTCGAGGTACGCTGGGCCAAACCCCGCACCTCATCGGCCACCACGGCAAAGCCACGCCCGGCTTCACCGGCCCGTGCGGCTTCGATCGCCGCGTTCAAGGCAAGCAGGTTGGTCTGTTCGGACACCGACTTGATCACATCGAGGATGCTGCCAATGCGTTGGCTCTCGCCCGCCAGGTGCTGCATGGCCGCCAGGCAATGGTCCATCTGCCCGGCCAGTTGCTCGATGCGGCCGATGGCTTCGGCCACCACCTGGTCGCCCATCTGCGCCTGCTGGTCGGCGTTGGTCGCGGCCATGGAGGCCTGCTCGGCATTTTGCGCGACTTCCTGCACCGTCGCGCTCATCTGGTTCATGGCGGTGGCGACCTGGTCGGTTTCTTCGCGTTGCTGGCTGATGCGCAGCTTGGTGTCTTCGCTGCTGGCCGCCAGCTGTGAGGCCGCCTGCGACAGGTGGCCGACGCCCTGGTCGATGCCGCCGATCAGCTCGCGCAGGCTCAAGGTCATGTCGCGCATGCTGGACTGCAACTGGCCCATCTCGTCGCGGCGCAGTACCGGCTCGACTTGGCTCAGGTCGCCCTTGGCGATACGGGCGGCCAAGGTCAGCGTCTGGCGCAGCGGTTGGGTGATCTGCAAGGTGATCAGCCAGGCGGCGAGCACGCCGACCAGCAGCGCCAGTACGGCCACGCTGGTCAGCAACGAGCGGGCGGCCAGGGCCTCGCTGTCGCGTTGTTCGACTTTGCGCTCGCCCAGCTCCACGCTGACGGCGCTGAGTTCATCGCCCATCTTTTCCATATTGCCTTGCAACTGCTCGACCCGTATGGCGACGCTGCGGTACTGGTCCAGGCTGGCGCGGTAGTTGGCCAGTTCGGTGCCGGGTTGTTCGGTCAATGTGCGCGACAGGCCCAAGGGCGCAAGGTCCTTGAGCAACTGCCCCAGGCTGCTGTCGGCGGCATTCAAGGCAGCGTCACCGACCTTGGCGAAGTCCTCGACGGGCGAGAAGGTATAGGCCGGCACCAGGCTCTGCTGGTTGGCAACGTCGACGTGACGGCTAAGGGTGTCCATCAGGCCCAATAGGCCGCTTTGCCGGTTATCGTCGGGCATCTTCAGCAAGGCTTGGGTCTGCAGCTCATCAATGACGTCGTTGAGCTTCTGTTCTTGTGCCTGCATCGCGTCGCGCCGCGCTTGGCGCTGGCCGACCAGGCGTTGCAGTTCAGCGAAGTCGTCGCGCACACGCTGCAGCAACTGCAGTTTCTGGGTGAGCATCTGGCGTGAGTCATCGACATTGCTGCGCTGCTGCAGGGTAGCCAACATGCCTTCCAGCTGATCGAGGATGCGCACGATACGCGACCTGCTGGCGTCATCACTGAGCACGCGGTAGGTGATGCGCTCTGCGCGGAGGTCTTTGACCAGGTCGTTGATCAGGCCGATTTCGCTGAGTTGTTCCGAACGGCTGATGGCGCCATCCAGCGCGCGCCAACCGCTGAGGGTGGTGGCCAGGGTAAGCAGCAAGACCACGGCGAAGCCGAGGGCGAGCTTAGCGCCGACACCGATGTTGCCGAGCCTGCGGTTAAGGTAACCGAGCATGGTGAGTCTCCGTCCATTTGAGAGAGGTCGTGCGGGCACAATGCCGGCATGACACTCCTGCCCATCGGCAGCGGAGGTGTAGGACTTGACCTGAAAATCAGGTAGGAAATTTCGCTGTAACTGGTAGGAAGGCTCTGCCTGTGGCGGCCTCTTCGCGGGTGAACCCGCTCCCACAGGCTTTGCGCTGGCTTTGAGGGTAGCGCTGTACCTGTGGGAGCGGGTTTACCCGCGAAGAGGCCGGCACACGCGCCGAAAATCGCTGATCAGAGCCGGAACCGTCCGACCAACCCCTGGAGGTGCGTACCCAACCGCGCCAACTCGACACTGGAACTGGCCGTCTCTTCACTGGCCGCCGACGTCTGGTCAGAGATGTCCCGCACATTCATCACGCTGCGGTTGATCTCCTCGGCCACGGCCGTCTGTTCCTCTGCCGCTGTGGCTATTTGCTGGTTCATCGCCTGGATCGACGATACCGTCCGGGTGATGGTCTCCAGCGAGCCGCCCGCGCGGCGGGTCAGTTCGACGCTGCTGTCGGTCAGCTGGCGGCTGTTGTCCATCACGCTGGCCACGCGCTGGGTGCCGCTTTGCAGGCCGGCGATCAACTCTTCGATTTCTTCGGTCGACTGTTGCGTGCGCTGGGCCAGGCTGCGCACTTCGTCCGCCACCACGGCGAAGCCCCGCCCGGCTTCACCTGCGCGTGCCGCTTCGATTGCCGCGTTAAGGGCCAGCAGGTTGGTCTGCTGGGCCACCGACTTGATCACATCAAGGACGCTGCCGATCTTGTCGCTCTCGGCCTTGAGCTGGTTCATCGCTTCGCTGGAGTTGGCCACTTCGCAGGCCAGGCGTTCGATCTGCGCCACCGCTTCACCCACCACCCGGTCGCCCTCGCGGGCCTGCTGGTCGGCCATCAGAGCCGCTTCCGAGGCCTGCTCGGCGCTACGCGCCACCTCGTGCACGGTGGCGGTCATCTGGTTCATGGCCGTCGCCACCTGGTCGGTCTCGACCTTCTGGTTGTTGACCCCGGCGCTGGTCTGCTCGGTGACCGCCGACAGCTCTTCGGCAGCGCTGGCGATTTGCGTGACGCCGTCGCCGATGCCGCCGATCAGTTCGCGCAAGCCTTGGGTCATGCGCTGCATGCTGGCCTGCAGTTGGCCCAGCTCGTCGCGGCGCTGCACCTGCAGGTCATGGCTTAGGTCGCCATTGGCCACGCGCTCGGCAGCGCTGAGGGTCTGGCGCAGCGGGATGATGATCTGCCGGGTAATCGCCCAGGCCGCCAGCAGGCCCAGGACTAAGGCCAAGGCGGTGGCGGCGGCGAGTAAGGTTTTGGCCTGGGTGGCGCCAGCGTCGCGCACTGCGGTTTGCGACGTGGTCATCGCCTGGCTGGCTTGCAGCAACACCGTGCCTTGGTCAGCCATGTGTTGCAGCGCTTGCTCGCTGGCCGTCTGCGCGTTGCTGAACTGGTTGACCGCATCACGGTAGCCGGCCATGGCGGTGGCGGCATCGTCAAGGCTGGCGGCATGCTCTGCCGGCACCTTGGCGGGCAGTGCCTTGAGTTCGGCCAGGGCTGCGTCGATGGCCTTCAGTGCGGTCTGTTGGAACTTGGCGTTGCCGCTGTAGGTGTAACCGCGGACCTGGAAGCGCGCCTGTTGCAGCAGCGCACTTACCTCGACCGCATACTGGTATTGCGCGATGTCGCCCCCTTTCAGCAGGCCCCGCTGCACGCGGGCGACCAGCTCGACGGCCTTGTCGGCACTGTCGCCGAGCACACTACGGCTGGCCTCGCGGCGCTGGCCGGCCTGCTTCAGGTCGTTGAACGCTTGCTGGTAAATGCGCACCGCCTCGCGTTGTTGTTCGAGGCGCTGACGGTCGGCGGGGTGGTCGATCTGGCCCAGCATCAACGTCACTTGGCGATCGAGGTTGGCCAGGGCCTTTTCCAGCTCGGCGACGGCGGCGTCATCGCGGTTGCGCTGGTAATGCTGGCGGGCGATGCGCAGTTCCTGGGTGTACTGCTGGATCACCGAAATATTGCCCAGCTTGTCACCGCGGTCGATGACGCTGTCCAGGCCGTGCCAGCCGGTCAGGGTAATGGCCAGGGTCAGGAGCAATACCAGGCCAAAGCCTAGCCCTAGCTTGCGATTGACGCTTACATTCCCCAGCGAGTGGGCTAACCATCGGTACATGTTCGACTCTCCGGTAACTTGGCAGCACGGATAATTATTGTGTTGCCAAGGCATCGGCCCGGGAGAGAGAAACTTGATGGGGGAAAAGACTGACTGATGCGTCAGAAAATGCGCGACAGCAGCGCGGTCACGGCAGTCTCTACGCGCAGGATGCGCTCGCCCAGTTGCACCGGTGCCAGGCCAGCCTTGCCCAGCAGCTCGACCTCGTAGGGGATCCAGCCGCCCTCGGGGCCAATGGCCAGGGTGACCGTTTGTTCGACGGCGCGCGGGCAGGCGGGGTAGGGGCCCGGGTGGCCCACCAGGCCCAGCGTGCCTTCGGCAATGGCGGGCAGGCGGTCTTCGACGAAGGGCTTGAAGCGCTTCTCGATGATCACCTCGGGCAGCACGGTGTCGCGTGCCTGCTCCAGGCCCAGGATGAGGTTTTCACGAATGCTGTCGGGGTTGAGGAACGGCGTTTGCCAGAAGCTCTTCTCGACCTTGTAGCTGTTCACCAGAATCAGGCGCGGTACACCCAGCGTGGCAATGGTCTGGAACAGCCGGCGCAGCATTTTTGGCCGCGGCACGGCCAGCACCAGGGTCAGCGGTAGCTTGGCGGGCGGTGGCTGGTCGAAGCCGACGTGCAGTTCTGCCTCATGGCCTTCCAGGCGCACCACGGTGGCGCGGCCCATCAAGCCGTTGACCTGGCCGACGCGCAGGCTATCGCCCACCGCGACCTTGTGGATCTCCTGCATGTGGGTGAAACGCCGGTCGGCCAGCACCACGCGGTCGGCCGCGATGAAATCGGCTTCTTCAAGTAGCAGCAGGTTCACGGTTGCGTCGCTGGCGGCTGGTCGTTGTGATCGTTGGCCGCTTCATCGTGCGCGCCGCGCTTGCGGATCAGGCTGCCACACAGCACGCCGACCTCAAACAACAGCCACATGGGCACGGCCAGCAGGGTCTGCGAGAAGATGTCTGGCGGGGTCAGGACCATGCCGACCACGAAGCAGCCGATGATCACGTAGGGGCGAACCTTCTTCAGGTACTTCACGTCGACCACGCCGATCCACACCAGCAGCACCACGGCGACCGGGATCTCGAAGGCGACGCCAAAGGCGAAGAACAGGGTCATGACGAAGTCGAGGTAGCTGGCGATGTCGGTCATCATCGACACACCCTCGGGCGTGGCGCTGGCGAAGAAGCCGAAAATCAGCGGGAACACCAGGAAATAGGCGAAGGCCATGCCGGCGTAGAACAGGAAGATGCTCGACACCAGCAGGGGTATGGCAATGCGTTTTTCGTGGCGATACAGGCCAGGTGCGATAAAGCCCCAGATCTGCTGAAGGATGAACGGGATCGCCAGGAACAGCGAAACGATCATGGTCAGCTTGAACGGCGTGAGGAACGGCGATGCCACGTCGGTGGCGATCATCGTTGCATTGGCCGGCAGGTGGTCGCGCAGCGGCGCGGACACCAGGGTGTAGATCTGCTGGGCGAAGGAGAACAACCCGGCAAATATCAGGAAGATGACGGCGACACAGCGCAACAGGCGGGTGCGCAGTTCAGTCAGGTGCGAGACCAGCGGCATGGGCTGGTCGTGTTCCGGATTTTCGCTCATGGGGCTCGCGGCGGTTGTGGCGGTTCAGAGGGGGCGGCCGGCGCTGTCGGGGCGGCCGGCGTAGCGTCTGGCGTGGCTTCGAGCCCAGCGGGCGGCTGCACCGTGGCCGTGGTGACAGGGGGCTGCACCGGCGGCGTCTGGGGGTTGAGGATGCGCCGGGCTTGCTCTTCCATTTGCAGGATGTGCTCGTTGTGCAGCTGGCGACGGATATCGTCGGCACCGATCTCGCGCTCGACTTCCATCTTGATGCTGTTGAAGCTGCGCTTGAGGCGGCCGATCCACAGCCCTGCCGTGCGGGCGGCGCCCGGCAGGCGCTCGGGGCCGAGCACCAGCAAGGCGACAAGGCCTACCAGCAGCAACTCACTGAAACTGATGCCGAACATGGGTCAGTCTTTCCGCTGCGGCTCTTGGACCGGTTGGGCCTGGCCTTCAATGGTGTGGCCCTGGGGCTGTTGTGCAGTGTTCTGCACCGGTGGCACGGGCTGGGCAGGCGGCGGGGTCTGCTCGGCCGGCTTGTTTTCTTCGTCGTTCATGGCCTTGCGGAAGCCTTTGATCGACTCGCCGAGGTCGCTGCCGAAGTTTTTCAGCTTCTTGGTGCCGAACACCAAAACGACGACGACCAGCAGGACAATCCAATGTTTCCAGTCAAAGATACCCATGTTGCTCTCCTAGAATTCTATACAGTCAGGCGGAAGGTTGACGCGCAGCCTTCTCGTCATGCCCGGAAAGCCCGAAACGGCGCTCCAGTTCATCGAGCACGGCCTGTGGGTGTTGCCCCAACGCGCTGAGCATGACCAAGCTATGAAACCACAGGTCGGCGGTTTCATAGATGACATCGCTGTAATCCTTGCTGACAGCGGCGTCCTTGGCGGCGATGATCGTTTCGATGGACTCTTCGCCGAGCTTTTCGAGGATCTTGTTCAAGCCCTTGTGATGCAGGCTTGCCACGTAGGAGCTGTCGGGTGCCGCGTGCTTGCGTTGTTCCAGCACGTCGGCCAGGCGGTTGAGGGTGTCGCTCATGTCAGTGTCCTGCGCTATAAATGGCGTCCGGGTCCTTCAGGACCGGGTCGACGGTTTTCCACTGGCCGTCTTCGAAGACGCGGTAGAAGCAGCTTTCGCGGCCGGTATGGCAGGCGATATGGCCCAGTTGCTCGACCATCAGGATGATCACGTCGGCATCACAGTCCAGGCGCATTTCGTGCAGTTTTTGCACATGGCCAGATTCCTCGCCCTTGCGCCACAGCTTGCCACGCGAGCGCGACCAGTAGATGGCGCGTTGCTCGGCGGCGGTCAGGGCCAGGGACTCGCGGTTCATCCAGGCCATCATCAGCACGCGTCCGGTCTTGTGGTCCTGGGCAATGGCCGGTACCAGGCCGTCGCTGTTCCACTTGATCTCGTCCAGCCAGTCTTTCATCGTCCACTCCAAAACGGGCCCGCTCCTGTGCCGGGCCCTTTGCGCTAGTGTGCCAGCCAGCGGGCCGGCTGGCTATTGGCGCACGATCAGGTAAAGGCCGGCGGCCAGCATCAGCCAGGCTGGCCAAGCGGCCGGGGCGGCCAGGCTGGCGGCCTCGGCGGCGCCTGCGGCCAGCACCGCGCCCCCCCCGAGCAAACCTGCGCCCAGCAGGCGCAGCGCCCAGCGGTCACCTTGGCGGCGGCGCTCGGGCAACTGCGGGTCGTGCAGGTGCGGTTGCGACAGGCGCTCAAGCAGGTCGCGGGTCATGCCGGCCAGGTGCGGCAGCTGCTCGGCCTGGCTGTACAGGTTGCCGACCATGGCCTTGGGGCTGTAGCGCTCGCGCATCCAGCGTTCCAGGAACGGCTTGGCGGTGCTCCACAGGTCCAGGTCCGGGTAGAGCTGACGGCCCAGGCCTTCGATGTTGAGCAAGGTCTTCTGCAACAGCACCAGCTGAGGCTGGACTTCCATGTTGAAGCGCCGGGCGGTCTGGAACAGGCGCATCAGCACCTGGCCGAAGGAAATATCTTTCAACGGTTTTTCGAAGATCGGCTCGCACACCGTACGGATCGCCGCCTCGAATTCGTTGACCTTGGTGTGCGCCGGCACCCAACCCGAATCGATGTGCAGTTGCGCAACGCGGCGGTAGTCACGCTTGAAGAAGGCAAACAGGTTGCGCGCCAGGTAGTCCTGGTCTTCCGACGTGAGGCTGCCGACGATGCCGCAGTCGATGGCGATGTACTGCGGGCTCCACGGCTTGACCGTGCTGACGAAGATGTTGCCGGGGTGCATGTCGGCATGGAAGAAGCTGTCGCGGAACACCTGGGTGAAGAACACCTCCACACCCCGTTCGGCCAGCAGCTTCATGTCGGTGCGCTGGTCGGCCAGGGTCGCCATGTCGGTGACCGGCACGCCGTAGATACGCTCCATCACCAGCACCTTGGGCCGGCACAGGTCCCAGTACACCTGGGGCACGTACATCAGCTCGGAGGCTTCGAAGTTGCGCCGCAGCTGGCTGGCGTTGGCCGCCTCGCGAAGCAGGTCGAGTTCGTCGTAGATGGTCTTTTCGTAATCGTTGACCACCTCCACCGGGTGCAGGCGGCGGGCGTCGGCAGACACCCGCTCGGCGCCCTTGGCGATCAGGAACAACCAGGCCAGGTCTTGAGCGATGACCGGCTTGAGGCCCGGGCGGACCACCTTGACCACGACTTCTTCGCCGCTTTTCAGGCGGGCGGCGTGTACCTGGGCCACCGAGGCCGAGGCCAGTGGCTCGACGTCGAAGCGGCTGAACAGCTCGCCGACCTTGGCGCCGAGCTGTTCTTCGATCAATGCAACGGCCTGTTTCGGGTCGAACGGCGGCACGCGGTCTTGCAGCCCCATCAATTCGTCGGCGATGTCGGTGGGCAGCAGGTCGCGGCGCGTGGACAACAGCTGGCCGAACTTGATGAAAATCGGCCCCAGGTCCTGCAGCGCCAGGCGCAGACGCGCACCGCGGCTGAGCGCGGAGGGCTTGCGCGGCAGCCAGCGCCAAGGCATCAGCAGGCGCAGGCTCATCAGCCACCAGGGCAGGGGCAGGTCGAACAACAGGTCATCGAGACGGTAGCGGATCACCACACGCTGGATGCGAAAGAGACGGCGGACGGCGAGCAGCTTCATGCGTTATCGCTGGTATCAAGGGATCGGGAGAGGCGCTGCAGGCGCGCCTCGAGGCGTTCTATATCGACCTTCAGGGTATCGAGCTCGCTGAAGGCGGCTTCGGCTTCGCGTTTGCCGACCAGGGTGCGCGACTCTTCGGCCAGGTACTCGGAGAGGTTCTGGCTGAAGCGCGTCAGGCCCTGGCGGGTCCAGCGCGCGCGCAGGCGGAGGTGGCCGGCCAGCAACGCTGTGGCCACCGGGCCGAGCCAGCGCTGCAGCTCGTGCTCCCAGTCCAGTTCAAGGTCTTGCAGCACGCCGAACAGGTCGAGCAACACAGCGCTATCGCCATGCAGCTCGACCTGCGGGCTGTGCAGCACGGCGGTCTTGTCCTTGGCCAGGGCCAGTTGCGCCAGGCTGCCGGCAGGGGCGCGCAGGCTACAGTCGACCTCGCCCTCCCAGTGCGCGGCCAGCATCAGGCCGTCTTCATCGGGCAGGATGAACACCTGCAGGGCCGGCTGACGGCAATCGATCTCGATGACCTTGCCTTCGAGCGCGGCCAGCCGCGGCAGCGCCGTGCTGTCCATGCGCAGGACGCGGTTCAGGCCATGTTCGACGCTGGCGAGCAGCCCGGCCAGCAGCATCAGGGCTTGATTCCCCGGTGCACGGCGACGATACCGCTGGTCATGTTGTGGTAGGTGACGCGGTCGAAGCCGGCGTCGACCATCATGGCCTTGAGGGTTTCCTGGTCGGGGTGCATGCGGATCGATTCGGCCAGGTAGCGGTAGCTTTCCGAGTCGTTGGTGATCAGCTTGCCGGCCAGTGGCATGAAGGCGAACGAGTAGGCGTCATAGGCCTTGGACATCAGCTTGTTGGTCGGCTTGGAGAATTCCAGGATCAACAGGCGGCCGCCGGGCTTGAGCACGCGCAGCATCGAGCGAATGGCTTCGTCTTTGTGGGTGACGTTGCGCAGGCCGAAGGCGATGGTCACGCAGTCGAAGTGGTTGTCCGGGAACGGCAGCTTCTCGGCGTCGGCCTGGACGAACTCGATGTTGCCGGCCACGCCACGGTCGAGCAGGCGGTCACGGCCGACCTTGAGCATCGAATCGTTGATGTCGGCGAGCACTACTTGCCCGGTCGGGCCTACAAGGCGCGAGAACTTGGCGGCCAGGTCACCGGTACCGCCGGCGATGTCCAGCACGCGGTTGCCGCTGCGCACGCCCGACAGCTCGATGGTGAAGCGCTTCCACAGGCGGTGCATGCCGCCGGAAAGCACGTCGTTCATCAGGTCGTACTTGGCGGCCACGGAGTGGAACACCTCGGCGACTTTCTTCGCCTTTTGGCTCTCCGGGACGTCCTGGTAGCCAAAATGGGTGGTGGGTTCGGCGTGTTCGCCTTTGCGCTGGTCGTTCATATCGCTTCACCGGAAAAAATTACCGCCATTCTAGGGCGAATGGGCGGATTTGTCTTGGCGGGGTGTGCCAGGGGGCAGGGGCGGGCATAATGCTGATTATGTCTTCATACCCAGGATCACCCGCATGACCCAGATCAGCGTCGAACGCAAACATTCCCTCGGCCGCGAGGCTGCCCGCGCCAAGGCCGAGGCGCTGGTAGAAAAGCTCAGCCGCGAATATGACCTCAAGGCCACCTGGAACGGCGACCGCGTCGACGTCGCGCGCAGCGGCGCCAACGGCAGCGTGCAGATTGGCGAAGACACCATCCGCGTCGAGCTTAAGCTCGGCATGATGCTGTCGATCATGGGCGCTAGCATCAAGAGCGAGATCGAGCGGGCGCTGGACAAAGCCCTGGCCTGACACCAGGGCTGTGCTGTTGACCGGCCCGTCAGTGGGCCGGAAAGGGGATGATGCCCTCTATCTGGTCCAGGCGCAGGTCGCCGCGGTAGATGTCGATCCGTTCAGCCGCTGTATGGGCGTGCTCAAGCCTGACCTCGCGCGCCTTTTCGGCCCTGCTGGCACGCGCGGGGCGCGGCTCCCAGTGCTTCAGGTGGCCTTTGACGAAGGTGCGGGGCGCCGCGTCGGCGCTGCGGTAGTGGAAGTGAGCCTCCCACAGCACCGCATTGGGCACCTGCACGTCCTTGATCTGGTAGACGTCCAGGTAGTCGTTGGCAGTGCGCAGCGGCTTACGCGATGTGCTCAGGGCGATCTCTATCCGCTGTTGCTGATACAGGTAACGTAACGCACTGCTGTCCGGGTGGCGGGTGTTGAGGTAGGCGTCGGTGAGCAGTCGGCGTTTTTCGGTGTTCAGCGAGGCGATGGCATCGCGCAGTTGACTCGCCAGGCCTTCGGACGCCCTGTCATCGGCAGCGCTTACGTGCTGCTCGACCTTGCGCATGTCCTCGATCTGCCAATCCATGAGGTCGGCCAGGCTGTTCGGCTCGTTCGCGTAGCGCGCTGCCAGCGCGACCCGGTCATTCACGTGCGCCAGCAGGTGTTGCGCGCGACTGCGCAGCTGTGCGGTGTCTTGCGCGGCGGGGCGCTCCTCGCCTGGGACTTCGAACCATTGGCCATTGCGCCGCTCATAGGCGCCCCCAGGTTGCTCGGTGGCCGGGTTGCGCTGAACGGCATGATCGCCTTCCTGGTCACGTTCGACCAGCACCGCGCGTCCTCGGGAGGTTCGGATCAGGGTGCGTTTGCCGGCCCTGACGCGGTGGGTCAGCTGTCGCGCAGGGGACGATGAGCCCTGCTCGGCATTCATCAAGGCGGTGCTCAAGTCGGTTTCTGCCAGGCGTTCCAGGCCCGTCATCGCCTCGATGTAGGCCTGCAGCATCGTGGTGTCCACGGCGGGTGCGGTGAACGATTGCATGTACCTGGCCCTGCCGATGACGGCCCGGTAAACGCGCAGGGCGTTGCCCAGCACCTCCGCTTGTTGGTCGGCAGGCAGGTTGGCAGAGGCAACGCCATCGTGGCTCCACAGCGCTGCTGACAGGTCCGTGTCGCTCAGGCTGTTTTGCAAGGGCAGCAAGTCAATGGCCGCTTCGGCAGTGAGCAGGGTCTTGTCCAGTGTCAGGTAAGCCAGGTCGCTGACAATCTGTGCGCGGACGATCAACGACGAGTAAGGGCGCAGCTTGATGGCGCGTTCGATCTTGGCTTTCTTGTCTGGGTAGGCGATTCGGGCATCGCTGAGCACGTCGGAAAGCGTTTTATCCAGTCGCTCGCTGACCACGAGCAGGCGGCGGCTGACCTTCAGTGCGTCTCGGGTCGATTCGCGAAATACGGCGTGTCGGCCCCTCTGCTCGTCACTGTCTGGCACCCCACGCAAGCCCACTGATTGCTCCTGCAAGTGTTCGTGGTCGACCAGTTCGAGCAGGCGCCGCACCAGCAGCATGTCATTGTCGATGGCGGCTTCTGTCCAGTTGCTGAGCCGGCGTGCAGTGGCGCCCGAAAGGTCGTACTTCAGGTAGCGAGGCTCGAGCATCTGCCGGTAGAGGTCGGCGTTGGCATGCAGCAAGCTGGCCTGCTTTTCGAGGTACAGCGACCCCGCGGCGATCTGCGGTAGGTGCTGCCTGCGCATTTCCAGCACTGCCTGGCGCTGCACCCGGAGCGCCGGCGGAAGTGCCTTGACGTCGGGGTTGGGCAACGCTTTGAACGCCAGGCTGAACGCAGCCGCCTCGTCGTCAAAGGCTTCAAGCTCGATGCGGTTGCGCTCCATGAAGGGCTCGAGCTGGGTCAGTTTGTCCTGGTTGGCTTGACCGGTCGTTTGCAGTGCATCGTAGTGCTGGCGATTCTGCGCGGTGACGGCTTCGCGGGTTCTTGGCATGCCGCCGGCCAAGTGCAAGTCCAGGACCCATTCGTCATTCCAGCGCCGCAGCCAAGGGCCTTTACTGCGTTCGCGTCCGACGATGTAATAGCCGTCGGGCGCGCCGCCCCAACGTGTGTGCCATTCGCCTTGGCTGGTGTCCGGGCCGATGATCTGGATTCCGCCCCAGGTTTCCTGCACCTCGTAGGCCACGTCCTGCAGGTTCACGTAGAGCCGCTCTTGCACCTTGTACAGCCCGCGCAGGCGGCCTTGTGTTTCAGCCGCATGGCCTTGCAGGGAAACGCCTGCGCGCAGTTCGCCCAGGCGCTGGCGGGCGTGGGAGGGCAAATTGCCCACCCGCTGGCTGTTGTGCCAACGGCTCACACTGACGTGGCCGGGGCGTTGCGCCTGGTGGGGCTCGACCCAGTCCGCTGTCTTGGGTGCCTCAACGGTTACCGGCGTGGAGGGTGCTCTGCGGGCGGGGCCCTCCAGGGCCATGGCGTCCACCGCTGCCGAGCTGACCCCCGCATGCGTTGGGGCTGTGGGGCCCTGCATCAACAACAGGGCCAGGTTGGTCAGCACATCTGCCGCTGCCAAGGCCTTTTCCTCTGCGCTGCCATCGGACAGGGCGGGCAGGTCATCCTTGAGCGTTGCCACGGCGGCGACCAGCCAGGCCAGCATGGCCGCAGGGCCACGCAGCAGGGGCGTGACCGTGTTGAACAGAACCCAGCCGCCCTGCACGATCAAGGCCCAGCGCTGTTGCGCATTCGAGCGGCTCTGCCGGGAGGCCAGCAGTAGCATTGTCCGAATGCGTGCGTTGTAGAGGTGGTTGTCCAAATCGTCCAGCCAAGGTGTGTGAACGGCTGTAACAGGGACCCTGAGGCGTTCCACTAGCGTGTCTACCAACGCCGACTGCGTGCCAATCAAGTGCGCCAGGACCGACAGGCGGCTATGCAGGTGCGGACGTTCGAATCCGCCGTGCTGGTAGATGCCCCTGGCGTCGTCATCCATCCAGGCCAGCAGCTGTTGCTGCAACGCCTGATCAGCCCGTATCTGCGCCATCAAACTGTCCAGGCTGGCAAACTCCGCCACGGCGTCATCCGCGAACAGGGGGCGATACAGGACCCAGCGCTGGTTGGCCTTTACCTTGATCAGGAACATGCCATGCACCGTGTTGCCTTCAGAGGCACCCGGTGCAGGCAGAAACGCCAGCGGTGAAATGCTGAGCGCATCAGGTGACGCGTGATTGGCACGGCAGAAATCGACGATTGCCTGGCAGGCCTGTGCGCTGAGCTTGGTTTCGATCCTGGCCCTGAGCGCGGCGAACTGCAGGGTGCTGCGCCATTCCGTGGCATGGCGCTGGAGGCGGCTGGCCTTGAGCGTGGCGTCTTGCAGTTGGTGGGCAACATAAGCGGGGTAACGCCCGCCGACATCCACGGTCGAGATCAAGCGGTTGACGTAATCCAGGTTCAGCCAGCTGCCCAGAGGCCGTGCGTGGGTGTCGAGCAGGCCGGACGCCACTTCGTCGCTGCCCGTGTGCAGGCGTGCAATGGCCAGTTCCGTCAGGGTCATGCTTTTCAGGTAATTCAATTGCGCGGGGCCGGACGACGACAGCGGTACCACCACCGAGATCTGCACGAGCAGCTGGTCGGGGTCCTGTGGTGTTTCGGCTGGGAAGTCCGCGTGCATCTGTTCGCGCAGCCGGCGAGCGGCATAGCGGCCCAGGGGTTCTATCGCATCGAGGGACGTCCTGCCCTGGGCGTGGGCCTGGCTGGCGGCGAGCTCCAGCAGGGCTTCGGCGTACAGCAGGTGGCCGGTGCTGTCTGCTTGGTTCAGCCAGGTGGGCAGGCTTAGCAGTGGCTGCTCGGTACTTGGCAGGGGCAGGTCGAGGAAATGGGACGAAGGGTCGCTCAACGTGCTGAAGGCCTCCTCAAGCGCGGGGACGCTGGTGAGCGTGGACAACCGCAGGCGGCCGACCCTGTCGAGGATGCCATTGAGTAGTTCAGTGGACTGGAAAGCGAACGGGTCTGTGTTCAGCGGTTGCTGTGCCCAGCGCAGCGTGTCGAATTGATACTGCTGCGCCAGTGCGTCGCGAAGGGCCTCGGCGAAGGCCGCAAGGTCAACGTAGCTGCGCACCGTGCCTGAAGGTTTGCACCACAGCACCATCCCAGCCTCGGCGATGATCAACAGGTCCGGTAAGGCCTGGGGTGGATGCTCATCGAGGGTGACCTGCAGCCGGTTGATCGCCAGGGCGCTGGCAGTGCCGTTGACCACGCCATACAGCACGGCTTTCACCGGTTCGGACAAGCCCTGCCGTTCCACGCCTAGCAGCAGGGCGGCCTTCAAGGTCTGCGCCAACCTGTGCACATGGGATAGGCCCGATGTGGCGTCGCTTGCAGCCCAGAAACCAATCTGCGCTTGCTGAAAGGCTTCGGTCAGGGCCGCTAACAGTTCATCGAAGTCGCGGTTGAGGTTGGCCATGTTCAGGCTGACTTCGGGCTGGGCGTTTGGGCCGACACCTGCTGCCTGCGGCAGAAAGGGCAGGGGCGGCGCAATGCTGAGCACGTCTGTGCGCGTGAGGGCCATGCCTTTGCCCGTCAAAAAATGGTCGAGCAGGGTGTTTACCAGGGAGACCTGTGCCGGTTGCTTGCCTGCGCTGTGGATGAGCGTGAAGGGCTCGAGGGACTGCAACTGCGGGTGGTTGCGGGTGATCCAGGGGTAGCGGTTGGCCAGGATCGTCAAGCCGGCCTTGGCAACCACCTCGCGCAGCGTGGGGCGTTGGGCGAATTGGCTGGCTACCCGTTGCTTGAACGTGGTGGGTTGCAGGGGCGGGGACGCAGGCATGAGGTGTGAGCTCCGGTGGCGGGAATGCTCGCACGCTAGCGCCGATGCCTGCGGCGGCGGCGGTACATGTTTGGCCCCCTTATGCCGCGTGAGCTTAGGGTGAGGTTTCTAATTTTCTTCCCTACCTTATGCTCAAGCCCAACCTCCATGGGCAGTTCCTCTCCACTCATGAGCATGAGGTACAGAGCATGGCCAAAGTGAATGTGAAGAAAAAGGACGATGCCCCAGGCACCCTGGGCGAAGTGCGCGGTTATGCGCGCAAGATCTGGCTGGCAGGTATCGGCGCCTATGCCCGCGTCGGCCAGGAAGGTTCCGAGTATTTCAACGAGCTGGTCAAAGCCGGCGAAGGCGTTGAAAAACGTGGCAAGAAGCGCATCGACAAAGAGCTCGATGCGGCCAATAACCAGCTGGATGAAGCGACCCAGGAAGTCAGCCGCGTACGCGGCAAGGTCGAAGTTCAACTCGACAAGATCGAAAAAGCTTTCGACGCACGGGTTGGTCGCGCCTTGAATCGCCTTGGCATTCCGTCTAAACATGACGTTGAGGCGTTGTCCATCAAGCTTGAACAGCTGCACGAGCTGCTTGAGCGCGTCGCGCACAAACCATAAGGAGAGCAGGATGGCTGGCAAGAAGAATTCCGACAAAGAAAGCAGCTCCTGGGTCGGCGGGATCGAGAAGTACTCCCGCAAGATCTGGCTGGCGGGCCTGGGGATCTATTCGAAGATCGACCAGGACGGCCCGAAGCTGTTCGATACGCTGGTGAAGGACGGCGAGAAGGCCGAGAAGCAGGCGAAGAAGACCGCCGAAGACGTGGCTGATAGCGCCAAGGCTTCGACCACGTCGCGCGTGTCCGGCGTGAAAGATCGCGCGCTGGGCAAGTGGAGCGAGCTTGAAGAAGCCTTCGACAAGCGCCTGAACAGCGCCATTTCGCGCCTGGGCGTACCAAGCCGCAATGAGATCAAGGCGCTGCACCAGCAAGTGGACAGCCTGACCAAGCAGATCGAGAAACTGACCGGTGCCTCGGTCACGCCGATCTCGAAGGCGGCAGCGAGCAAGGCCGCTGCCAAACCACTGGCCAAGGCGCCTGCCAAACCTGCTGCGAAAACCGCAGCAGCCAAGCCGGCGGCCAAAGCGGCTGCGGCAAAACCAGCGGCTAAACCTGCTGCGAAAACCGCTGCTGCCAAGCCTGCGGCCAAACCTGCTGCCAAACCCGCTGCCAAGCCTGTTGCGGCCAAGCCTGCAGCGGCGAAGAAACCGGCAGTGAAGAAGGCCCCGGCCAAACCGGCCGCCGCCAAACCGGCAGCACCTGCGGCCAGTGCGGCACCGGCTCCGACTGCTACAGCTGCAGCGCCAGCGCCAAGCGCGGCCCCGGCCAGCAGCACACCGTCGGCAGCGACCGGCACCGGGACCCTGATCTAGTCCCGCGTCGCCTTCTTCGCGGGGCAAGCCCGCTCCCACAGATTCAGCTCAGCTTGCAAACCCTGAGCTGGGTCTCTGTGGGAGCGGGCTTGCCCCGCGAAGAGGGCACCGCCGATGCGGCACTACCCCTCCAGATACCGCACCGCCAACTGCTCCGCCGCCGCCCGGGCCTGGGCCTGCAGGTGCGGCGCCACCAGCATCATCACCTGGTACACCACGATCCCCACATCCCCCTCCCGCCCCAGCACGCGCTGATAATCCAGCGAGAACATCAGTGTCAGGGTGATCTGCTCCACCAACTGCCCCAGCGCCTGGGTTTCGCTCACCACTTGCCCCTGGCCCTTGAGGCTGGCCAGTAACGCGGCAAGGGTTCGCTTCAGTGCGTTGATCAGGCTGCGCATGCCGCGGGCCAGCTTCGGCAGGCGCCCGGTCAGGTTGGACAGGTCCTGGAACAGGAAGCGGTACTGGGCCATGCGCTCGACGATCAAGTGCAGGAACAACCAGTAGTCCTCGGCCTCCAGGCGCACTTCAAGCGGTGGATCGAGCAGCGGCATCAGCGCCTCTTCGAAACGCTCGAAAAGCCCCAGCACCACAGGTTCCTTGCCATGGAAGTGGTAGTACAGGTTGCCAGGGCTGATGCCCAGTTCGTTGGCGATCTCCAAGGTCGAGACATTCGGTTCGCCTTGCTGGTTGAACAGTTGCAGGGCGCATTCAAGGATACGGTCGCGGGTCTTCATCCGGGCGGTGTGCTCATCGGGTCAGGACATAGGTGCCTGGCGCAGGGCCCAGCGGCGGATATGTGGTATTGCCAAGCGTGGTGCGTGGCGCTTTCAGCGGGCCGGAGCGCGGGGTGACCCACTCCAGCCACAATGGCCACCAACTGCCTTCGCTGCGTTGCGCGTCGTGGAACCAGGCACGCGGGTCGCTGGACAGCTTCGGGTTGGCCAGGTAGTAGGCCTTGGGGTTGCCAGGTGGGTTGATGATGCTCTGGATATGCCCGCTGTTGGCCAGCACGAAGCGTCGGTCGCCGCCTAGCAGCATGGCTGAGCGGTACACGGCATCCCACGGGGTGATGTGGTCGTTGCTGCCGGCCACGGTGAAACTGTCGAGGTCGACCTGCTTTAGGTCGATGGGCGTGCCACACACCTCAAGGCCTGCCGGGTGGGTCAGCGGGTTGTGCTTGAAGAAGTCCAGCAGGTCGCCATGCAGCGCCGCCGGCAGGCGTGTGCTGTCGGCGTTCCAGTAGAGGATGTCGAAGGCGGGCGGGGTCTTGCCGAGCAGGTAGTTGTTGACCCAGTAGTTCCAGATCAAGTCGTTGGGCCGCATCCAGGCGAAGATCCGCGCCACCTCGGCGCCGTCCAGCACACCGCGCTGGTACGAGCGGCGCTTGGCCGCCTCGATCGTCTGCTCGTCGGCGAACAGGCTGGCGGGGCTTTCGAACTTGCTGTCCAGCAGGCTGACCAGGTACGTGGCGCTGCGCACTCGGCGCAACTGGTGCTTGGCTTGCAGGTGGCCTTGCAGCGCTGCCATGGTCAGGCCGCCAGCGCAGGCGCCCATCAGGTTGGGGTCGCGGTTGCCACTGATGCTGCGGCAGGCGTTAAGCGCCTCTTCCAGGGCCTGAACGTAGCTCGACAGCCCCCACTCGCGGTGCCGTGGGTCGGGGTTGCGCCAACTGACCATGAACACCTGCAGGCCGTTCTTGAGCATGTACTGGACAAAACTGTTGGTCGAGCTGAGGTCGAAGATATAGAACTTGTTGATCTGCGGCGGCACCACCAGCAGTGGGCGGGCGTGCTGTTTTTCGCTCATCGGCTGGTACTGGATCAGCTCCAGCAGTTCGTTGCGAAACACCACGGCGCCGGGGGTTGCCGCGACGTTGCCACCCACTTCGAAGGCGCGTTCGTCCACCTGGCGAGGCAAGCCATCGTTGTGGCGCAAGTCGTCAAGCAAGTGCGCCACGCCACGCACCAGGCTTTGCCCGCCGGTGTTGAGCAGCTCCTTCACGGCCAGTGGGTTGAGCAGCGAATTGCTGGGCGCCAGGGCATCGTTGATCAGCGTGAACAGAAACTGCGCGCGGGCGCGGTCATCGTGGTCCAGGTGGCTTTCATCGATCCACAGGCGGGTCTGCTTCTGCCAGGCCAGGTAGGCTTGCAGGCCGCGCCGGTAGAACGGGTTCTGGCTCCAGGTGGGGTCGCTGAAGCGGGTGTCTCGCGGGCTCGGCTGGTAAGGGGTGTCGCCGAGCATCACGCGGCCCAGCTGGCCACTCAGGGCCAGCAGGTGGCGGGCGGTATGCAGTGGGTTGCGCAAGCCATGACGGCCGACACTGCGCAACGTGGAAATCAGGTCGCGACCGCGCAGGCCGAGGATGGCGTTTTGCACGTTCATGCTGGTGGCGGGAAGCGTTGGCGTTCCTTTGGCCGGTTTGTCTTTCATGGCAACACTCCCTCGTCTTGACCCTTGGCGCCTGCTGGCCCCGTCGCGGGCGAACCCGCCCCTACACGCCCGAAGCCGGGCGCGGATGCATGACCGCGCGCTGACGCTCTTGCTGGAGGAACTTCATGATGATCGGGGCGACGGCCTCGGCCCGGGTGATCAGAAACAGATGGCCGTCGTCGATAATGTGTAGCTGGGCATTGGGAATTCGCCAGGCCAGCAGGCGCATGTTGATCAGCGGGATCAACGGGTCGTCGTCGCCAGCCAGTACCAGGGTGGGCTGCTGGATCTTGTGCAGCCAATGAATGCTGGTCCAGCCAAGCCCGGCGAACAGTTGCCAGTAATAGCCCAGCTTGCCGCCGGAGCGCACCTTGGCTGCGTGTCGCATGGCCAGGTCTGGGTCGCGGCGAAAGCCACCGCCGTAGATCAGCGGGGCGATGCGGATGACATGCGAAGGCTGGATGTAGCGCCGGGGGCTGGCCATCATCCACAGCACCTTGGGCTTGCCCGGCACCATCACCGCGCCGGCGGCCGTGGCCGCCAGCACCAGCTTCTTGCAGCGCTCGGGGTAGTCGTGGGCAAACTGCTGCGCCAGGGCGCCGCCCCACGACACGCCGATCACATTCACCTGGCCGTAGTCGAGGTAATCGAGCATGCGTGCCGTGAGCTTGGCCAGCCCCGGAAAGCGATAGGGCTGGCGTGGCGTCGACGAGCCGCCTACGCCCGGTACGTCGAAGGCGATGACTTCCAGGTCCGGGTCCAGCGCCTCGATGAACGGAAACACCAGCTCCAGGTTGGCGCCGATGCCGTTGAAGATCAGCAGCGGCGTCAGGTGCGGCTTGCCCGGGCGCACGGCAGTGCGGATGGACTGGTTGTCCAGTTCGACGGTCCTGAAGATATAGGGTGACGGCATGCGCGTGGCTCTGTGGTGAAGTGAACACCGTGGCCCACCCGCAGGTGGCCACGGCGCTGCAACTCAACGTTCGTGAACGTAAGTGCCCGGAGATGCCTCGCCAGCGGCATAGGCGCGGTTGCCCAGCCGGGTCGGCGCTTTTTTCAGGTCGCCGGCACGTTCGCCCAGCCAGTTTTGCCAGTGCAGCCACCAGGAGTCGGCATGCTTGGTCGCGTTTTCCTGCCAGGCCACGGGGTCGCCCGGGCGATCGGCGCCGGTCATGAAGCGCGCCTTGGGGTTGCCCGGTGGGTTGAGGATGCTCTGGATGTGGCCGCTGTTGGACAGCACGAACTCGATCTTGCCGCCAAACAGGTGCGCCGAACGGTAGCAGGACGGCCACGGGGTGATGTGGTCGTTGGTGCCGGCCAGGCTGTAGATGTCGCAGGTGACCTGCTTCAGGTCGATCGGCGTGCCGCACACTTCCAGTGCACCGGGGCGGGTCAGTGGGTTGCTTTTGAACATCTCGATCAGGTCGCCGTGGAAGGCGGCCGGCAGGCGCGTGGTGTCGTTGTTCCAGAACAGGATGTCGAACACCGGCGGCTCGTTGCCGAGCAGGTAGTTGTTGACCCAGTAGTTCCAGATCAGGTCATTGGGGCGCATCCAGGCGAACACCTTGGCCATCTCGCTGCCTTCGAGCACGCCGGCCTGGTAGGAGTGGCGCTTGGCGGCTTCGAGGGTCTGTTCATCGACGAACAGCGCGACCTGGGTGTCCATGGTGGTGTCCAGCACGCTGACCAGCAGGGTCAGGGCATTGACCTTCTTTTCGCCCAAGGCGGCGTAATGGCCCACCAGGGCAGTGCAGGTGATGCCGCCGGAGCAGGCGCCGAGCATGTTCAGGTCTTTGCTGCCGGTAATCGCCAGCACGGCGTCGACCGCTTCCTTGAGCGCATCGATGTAAGTCGACAGGCCCCACTCGCGCTGGGCCTTGGTCGGGTTGCGCCAGCTGATGATGAAGGTCTGCTGTTGTGCGCGCAGGCAGAAGCGCGCCAGGCTTTTTTCCGGGCTCAGGTCGAATACGTAGAACTTGTTGATTTGCGGCGGCACCACCAGCAGTGGCCGCGCGTGCACCTGTTCGGTGATGGGGCTGTACTGGATCAGCTCCAGCACGTCGTTGCGGAACACCACGGCGCCGTCGCTGGTGCCCAGGTTCTTGCCCACTTCGAAGGCGTCCATGTTCACTTGGCTGGGCATGCCACCGTTGTTGACCACGTCCTTGGCCAGGTTGGACAGGCCATCGAGCAGGCTTTTGCCACCGGTTTCGAAGAAGCGCTTGACCGCGGCCGGGTTGGACAAGGTGTTGGTCGGCGCCATGGCCTCGGTCATCAGGTTGATGACGAACTGCCCGCGGCTGATGTCCTGGGGTGACAGCTCGCTGTTGCCGATCCACTCCTGCAGCTCCTTGCGCCAGGCCAGGTAGGTTTGCAGGTAGCGGCGGTAAAGGGGGTTGTTGCTCCAGGCCGGGTCGTTGAAGCGGCGGTCGTCGCTTTCGGGGGCGAGGCTGGATTTGCCCAGCAGCACGTTCTTAAGCTCCAGGCCGAAGTGCGCCACGTGCTTGGCGCTGTGCAAAGGTTGGCGCACGGCCTGGCGCAGCACGGTGCGTGCCGAGCTCAACAGGTCCTTGCGGCGGATGCCGATGACCGGGTTCAGCCCCAGGGTGTTCTCCGAGGCCTGCCGCTGCAACTCATCGTTGTTCTTGTTACTCATCTGCGACGCTCCGTTGTCCAGAGACGAGTACCGGTTGCCTGTGGCGCTTGCACAGTCCAGAGCCCGGTACTGCTACTCGGGTGACCAGTGATAAGGAACAGCGGTGCTGCGGGCCGGATGCATTCGGCGATGAGCTGCGGGGAATTCTGCGTGTGAAGACAGCCTGCTTTCGCTCGCGACCTCTACATACCGGCCAGGCCCTGATTGCCTTCAAGGCGATGCAGGGAACTTGCCAGCTCCATTGGTTACCCGACTTTCATGTAATGCGCAAGACAGCCCGTCACTGAGCTGCCTGTAGGGGCATTCAAGCAGATGAGATTAGAAAATGCGCTCTAAACGTTCGAGGGCTTGCGCTAGAGCATGAGTTTCACGACCGATTCGGCCGGGTCGCGGGATTTTCCGGCCTTGTGCAGCTCGTCGAGGTACTCGGCCCACAGCTGTTCCTGGCGCAGGCACAGTTGCTCGAGGTACTCCCAGGTGAACAGGCCGCTGTCATGGCCGTCATCGAAGGTCAATTTCAGTGCATATTGGCCGGCGGGTTCGAGGCCAGCGAGGCCGACGTTGACCTTGCCAACTTGCAGGATGGGGTTGCCGTGGCCCTGGACCTCGGCGGAAGGGGAGTGCACGCGCAGGAATTCGGCGGGCAGGTGGTAGACCTCGTTGGGGCCGTAGGTAAGGCTCAAGGTCTTGGAGGCTTTGTGCAGGTTGATGGCGGTGGGCAGACGGGCCATGGGCTGAATCTCTCGGGAGCTGATGCTGCAAGCTTCCAGCTTCTGAGTGAGGGATTCAAGCTTGATTGGGGCTGCTTTGCAGCCCATCGCCGGCAAGCCAGCTCCCACCGGGATAGCACAGTGCTTGAATACTGTGGGGTACCTGTGGGAGCCGGCTTGCCGGCGATGGGCCGCAAAGCGGCCCCATACGGTCTTACAGGATATAGCGCGACAGGTCTTCGTTCTGCGCCAGCTCACCCAGGTGGCTGTTCACATAACCCGCATCGATCTGGATCGGCGTTTCATCGTGGGTGCTGGCCAGGTCACCGGCACTGAACGACACCTCTTCGAGCAGGCGCTCAAGCAGGGTGTGCAGGCGGCGGGCACCGATGTTCTCGGTTTTCTCGTTGACCTGGTAGGCGATCTCGGCCAGGCGCTTGATACCGTCGGTGAGGAACTCGATGTTCAGCCCTTCGGTTTTCAACAGTGCCTGGTACTGCTCGGTCAGCGAAGCGTGCGGCTCCTGCAGGATGCGTTCGAAGTCTTCTGGGGTCAGTGCCTTGAGTTCGACACGGATCGGCAGACGGCCCTGCAGCTCAGGCACCAGGTCGCTTGGCTTGCTCAGGTGGAATGCACCCGAGGCAATGAACAGGATGTGGTCGGTCTTGACCATGCCCAGCTTGGTGTTGACGGTGCAGCCTTCGATCAACGGCAGCAGGTCGCGCTGTACACCCTCGCGGGACACATCGGCGCCGCCGACATTGCCACGCTTGGCCACTTTGTCGATTTCGTCGATGAACACGATACCGTGCTGTTCAACAGCTTCCAGGGCCTTGGCCTTGAGTTCTTCTTCGTTGACCAGGCGGCCCGCTTCTTCTTCACGGACCATCTTCAGCGCTTCCTTGACCTTGAGCTTGCGCGCCTTGCGCTTGCCCTTGCCCATGTTGGCGAACAGGCTCTGCAGCTGGTTGGTCATCTCTTCCATGCCAGGCGGCGCGGCGATTTCGACACCTACGGCGTCAGCCACTTCGATCTCGATTTCCTTGTCGTCCAGCTGGCCTTCGCGCAGGCGCTTGCGGAACAGCTGGCGGGTGTTGGAATCGCTGCTGGTCTGCGCGGCTTCTTCGCTGAAGCTGGTGACCCGCGCCTGCGGCAGCAGGGCATCGAGGATGCGGTCTTCAGCGGCATCTTCGGCGCGGTGGCGCACGCGGATGATTTCTTGCTCGCGGAGCATCTTCAGCGCGGCATCGGCCAGGTCACGGATGATCGATTCGACATCACGGCCGACGTAGCCGACTTCGGTGAACTTGGTCGCTTCGACCTTGATGAACGGCGCGTTGGCCAGTTTGGCCAGGCGACGAGCGATTTCGGTCTTGCCGACACCGGTCGGGCCGATCATCAGGATGTTTTTCGGGGTCACCTCGGCGCGCAGCTCGGTCGGCAGCTGCATGCGCCGCCAGCGGTTGCGCAGGGCGATGGCCACGGCGCGCTTGGCGTCGTCCTGGCCGATGATGTGGCGGTTGAGTTCGTGAACGATTTCGCGGGGGGTCATGGACATGATGAAAATGGTCCTCAAGCAGAGCAATCAGTGTGGAAAAGTCCCGCCCTGGGCGGGACGCCAAAACAACTGATCAGTCGGCCAGGTCCTGCTCCTCGATGGTCAGGTTGTGGTTGGTGAATACGCAGATGTCACCGGCGATGTTCAGCGCGGTCTCGGCAATTTCGCGGGCCGAGAGGTCGGTCTTGTTCAGCAGGGCGCGGGCGGCGGCCTGGGCGTAGGCGCCACCGGAACCCATGGCGATCAGGCCGTCTTCGGGTTCGACCACATCGCCGTTACCGGTAATGATCAAGGATGCGTCCTTGTTGGCCACGGCCAGCATGGCCTCCAGGCGGCTCAGGGAGCGGTCGGTACGCCATTCCTTGGCCAGCTCGACGGCGGCACGGACCAGGTGGCCCTGGTGTTTCTCCAGTTGGCCTTCAAAGCGTTCGAACAGGGTGAAGGCATCGGCAGTGGCACCGGCGAAGCCTGCAATGACCTGGCCGTGATACAGGCGACGGACCTTTTTGGCGTTGCCTTTCATCACGGTGTTGCCGAGGGAAACCTGGCCGTCGCCGCCCATGACGACTTTGCCGTTACGGCGGACAGAAACGATGGTGGTCAAGGGGAGAGTCTCCACGCAGCGGGGCGAAAGTGCCTGATGCAGACTCATATGGGGGTGGGGGGAAGGATTTCAACCTTGGGGGATGAGCGGTTGAGCTTGGCGGGCACATTTGTGCTGGCTCATTCGCGGGGCAAGCCCGCTCCCACAGGTTCTGCGCTTGCCTTGATGATTGCGAAGGTCCTGTGGGAGCGGGCTTGCCCCGCGAATGGGCCGCAGAGCGGCCCCTGGGGTTGGTCAGCCTTCGTGGCAGACGTGCCCATCGACCAAGGTATAACGCACAGCGCCAGGCAGGCAGTGGCCGATGAACGGGCAGTTCTCGCCACGGGACAGCCACTGCTCGCCGGCAACGGTCGAGGCTTTCGGATCGAACAGCACCAGGTCCGCCGCGCCACCTACCTTCAGTTCACCCGCCGGCAGGCGCATGGCGGCAGCCGGGCCGCTGGTCAAGCGTGCCAGCAAGGTCGGCAGGTCGAGCAGGCCGTCTTCGACCAAGGTCATGGCCAGTGGCAGCAGCACTTCGACACTGCTGATACCAGGCTCCGTGGCCCCGAAGGGCGCCAGCTTGGCATCGCGCTCGTGCGGCTGGTGATGGCTGGAGATCGCCTGGATCACCCCCGACTTGACGGCCGCGCGCAGGCCGTCGCGGTCGGCGGCGGTGCGCAGCGGTGGCTGCACGTGGTACAGGCTGGAAAACTCGCGCAGCGACTCATCGGTGAGAATCAGTTGGTACAGCGCCACGTCGGCGGTCACCGGCAGGCCCAGTTCCTGGGCCTGGGCGATCAAGCGCGCGCCGCGGGCGCTGGTGATCTGGGTGAAGTGCGCCCGCACGCCGCTCTGTTCGACCAGCAGCAGGTTGCGCGCCAAGGCCACGGTCTCGGCAGTCTCCGGGATGCCCGGCAGGCCGAGGAAGCTGGCCATGGCGCCTTCATGGGCCAGGCCACCTTGAGACAGGTCGCGGTCCTGGGAGTGGAACACCACGGTCAGGTCGAAGGTGGCGGCGTACTCCAGGGCACGGGCCAGGGTGCGGTTGTTGGGGATTTGCTGCAGGCCATTGCCGAAGGCCACGCAGCCGGTGTCGCGCAGGGCCACCAGCTCGGCCAGTTGCTCGCCTTCCAGGCCCTTGGTCAGGGCGCCGATCGGGTAGACCTTGCTGTTGCCGGCTTCACGGGCACGGTCGAGGATCAGCTCGGCCACGGCCGAGGTGTCCAGCACCGGTTTGGTCTGCGGCGGGCAGCACAGGCTGGTCACACCGCCGGCCACGGCGGCGCGGGTTTCGCTGGCGATGTTGCCTTTGCGGCTGTAGCCCGGCTCACGCAGAGAGACGTCGAGGTCGACCAGGCCAGGCGCTGCAATCAGGCCATCGGCCTGGATCGTGCGGCTGGCGCTGAAGCCGGCCGGCGCTGCGCCGATGGCGGCAATGCGGCCGCCGTCCAGGTGCAGGTCGGTGATCTGGTCCAGGCCGCTGTTGGGGTCGATGACCCGGGCGCCAAGAATACTGATGCTCACAGGGCGTTCTCCTGGTCGAGTTGGCGTTGCGCGTTTTGCCCGCTCATGGCCATGGACAGCACGGCCATGCGCACGGCGATGCCGTACGTCACCTGGTTGAGGATCACCGAGTGCTTGCCGTCGGCCACTGCCGATTCGATCTCCACACCGCGGTTGATCGGGCCAGGGTGCATGACGATGGCATCGGGCTTGGCACCGGCCAGGCGTGCGGTGGTCAGGCCGAACAGGCGGTAGAACTCGCCCTCGCTGGGCAGCAGGCCGCCGGCCATGCGCTCACGCTGCAGGCGCAGCATGATTACCACGTCGACGTCTTTCAGGCCTTCGGCGAGGTCGGTGTAGACCTTCACGCCGTATTGCTCGATGCCGATCGGGATCAGGGTTTTCGGGCCGATCACGCGGATGTCCGGGCAGCCCAGCGCCTTGAGCGCGAGCATGTCGGAACGCGCCACGCGCGAATGCAGGATATCGCCGACGATGGCGACAGACAGGTTCTCGAAGCTGCCCTTGTGCCGACGGATGGTCAGCATGTCGAGCATGCCTTGGGTCGGGTGCGCATGGCGGCCATCGCCACCGTTGATCACGGCCACATCGGGGCACACGTGCTCAGCGATGAAGTGTGCGGCGCCCGAATCGGAGTGGCGCACGACGAACATGTCGGCAGCCATGGCTTCCAGGTTGCGCAGGGTGTCGAACAGGGTTTCGCCCTTGCTGGTCGAGGAAGTCGACACGTTCAGGCTGATCACGTCGGCAGACAGGCGCTGCGCGGCCAGTTCGAACGTGGTGCGGGTACGGGTCGAGTTCTCGAAGAACACGTTGCAGACGGTCTTGCCGCGCAGCAACGGGACTTTTTTCACGGCCCGGGCACCGACTTCCAGGAAGGAGTCGGCGGTGTCGAGGATCTCGGTCAGCAGTTCGCGGGGCAAACCGTCGAGCGAGAGAAAGTGGCGCAGCTGGCCCTGATCATTGAGCTGCAGCGGGCGCTTGGCGTCGATTGGCGTCATCGCGGGGGACTCTTAAAGGGCGGAAGCGGAGGCGAGGTCCTGGCGCTCGAGGGCGAGCGGTGCGGGTCCGGTCAATTTTACCCGTTCATGGGCTGCCAGCGACAGGGTGGCACCCAGCACATTGGGGCGAATCGGCAGCTCGCCGGCATCCAGGTCGAGCAGGCAGACCAGGGTGACGCTGGCCGGGCGGCCGTAATCGAACAGCTCGTTGAGCGCGGCCCGGATGGTGCGACCGCTCATCAGGACGTCGTCGATCAGGACCAGGTGCTGGCCTTCGATTTCGAACGGCAGCTCGGACGGGCGTACTTGCGGGTGCAGGCCGTTCTGGCTGAAGTCATCGCGGTAGAACGACACGTCCAGGGTGCCCATGGGGCTGGTATCGCCCATTTCTTCCTGCAGGGCCTGGGCGACCCAGACGCCGCCCGTGCGGATGCCGATGAAGCGCGGCTCGGTGATAGCACGGCGGGCCAGGTGGGCGCGAAGGTCGACAGCCATCTGCCGGATCAGATCGGCGGGATTGGGTAGGCTCATTGCGTGCTCCTCGGGGGCCGCCGGCTCTGCCCGGCGGCAAAGATGATCAGGTATTGGCCTCCAGCCAGCCTTGCAGCAGCAGGGCGGCGGCAATGGCATCGACCGGGTTGTCGCGGTAGCTGCCGCGCTGGCCACCGCGGGTCAGGCGTTCGCCTTTAGCCTCGAAGGTGGTCAGGCGTTCGTCGTGGGTGTGCACGGGCAGGTTGAAGCGGCCGTTCAGGCGCCGGGCGAATTTCTCTGCGCGCGCGCTCATCTCGCTGGGGGTGCCGTCCATGTTCAGCGGCAGGCCGACGACGATGGCGTCGGGTTTCCATTCAGCGACCAGTTTTTCCACCTGGGCCCAGTCCGGCACGCCGTTCTGCGCTTTCAGGGTGCACAGCTCGCGGGCCTGGCCAGTGATGACCTGGCCAACCGCCACCCCGATCTGTTTGGTGCCGTAGTCAAAGCCTAGCAGCAGGCGTAGCTCGGCCATCAGGCGTGGCCCGCCTGGCTGGTCAGCAGGCTGAGGTTGATGCCCAGGCTGGCGGCGGCGGCGTTCAGGCGCTGGTCGCTGGCGAGGCCGAAGATGATCTCGGGGTCGAACGGGCAGTTGAGCCAGGCATTGTCGGCCAGTTCGGCTTCCAGCTGGCCGGCTTCCCAGCCCGCGTAGCCCAGGGTAATCAGGCTGTTTTGCGGCCCCACGCCCTCGGCAATGGCAAACAACACGTCCTGCGAGGTGGACAGCGACAGGCCCTGCAGTTCGACAGTGGCCTGGTAGGTGCACTCGCTGGAGTGCAGCACGAAGCCGCGATCGGTTTGCACCGGCCCGCCCTGGTAGATCGGCACGTGCAGCGTGCTGGCCGGGGGTTCGTCGTCCGGGCGCAACTGCTCGAGGATGTCGGCCAGGCTGAGCTCCTGCGGTCGGTTGACCACCAAGCCCATGGCGCCATTGGCGTTGTGCTCGACGATGTACGTGAGGGTCTGGGCAAAGTTCGGATCGGCCATGTGCGGCATGGCGATCAGGAACTGATGCTTGAGGTAGCTCGGGGCGAGGGTTTTCATGGGGGATAGTGTGGCGCCAGGTGGCGAGGCTGACAAGGTGGTTTATGTGTCGCCTGTACCGGCCCTTTCGCGGGCAAGCCCGCTCCCACAGGTGCGACGCTAGACTTGGAGGCTACACAGTTCGGGTGGGAGCGGGCTTGCCCGCGAAAGGGCCAGTACAGCCAGCAAATCAGTTACTGGACAACCGGTCCCCACGGGCAAAGCGCCAGGTACGGATGATCTCCAGCCGGTCGAATTCCGCCAGGTCCCCGGTAAACGGCGCAAACGGCGCCGCCAGCCTGACAATACGTTGCGCCGCTTGGTCCAGCACCGGTTGCCCGGACGATTCCAGCACCAGCACTTCGTACAGCGAGCCATCGCGGTTGATCGAGACCATCATGCGCAAGTTGCCGTAGATCTGCTGGCGCCGCGCTTCGTCAGGGTAATTGAGGTTGCCCACCCGCTCGACCTTCTTGCGCCATTCTTCCTTGTACCAGGCGCCCTTGTCGCGCATGGTCGAGGCGGCGTTGAGGCGGTGGATGCGCGGGCGTTTGGCATACAGCTGCTGTTCATTGGACAGCTCTGCCTCAAGGCTGGCGATCTGGCTGGACAGCTGCGAGCTGTCAAAATCAGGCGTAGGCGTTGCAGGCTTTGGCTGCGCCTTGCTTTCCTTGGGCTTGGGCTCGACTTTGTGAGGCTTGGCGGCCTTGGTCACCACGGCCGACTTCTCAGGCGTGGGCGGCGGCGCGACCTCGGGCTTGGCCGCAGGCGGTGGCGTGACCTTGTTGATCTTGCTGTCCTGGAAGGGGGCGAGTTCGGTGGTCTTGGGCATCGCCTTCTTCTCCAGGGTGCCGCTGCCTTGCTGGTTGTCCTGAGCCTGGAAATCGGCCTTCTCGGGCGCTTTCTCGCTTTTGAAGGTGGCCAGGGTGATGTCCATGGTATGGCGGATTTCAGCCGGCTTGACCACGGTAAAACCGACGCCAAGGATCAGCGCCAGGTGCACCAGGGCAGCCAGGAACAGGGTAAAGCCGAGCCGGTCCACCGGGCGAACGCGCGGTGGCAGCAGGTCGGAGGGGATGTCAGCGGGCAGCGTCATCAGGTATCCAGCAACCGCGGGGCGGGGCAGCAGGCCAAGTAAAAAGGACCCGCATCATACCCCACTCCGCGATTGTGCCGCGCGTTGCCGGTCAGCGCGCCTTCAGCTGGCGATCAATGGCGTCCATCAATTGCCCGCCGATGTCGGTGTTGAAGGCGTTGTCGATCTCGCGAATACAGGTCGGGCTGGTGACATTGATTTCGGTGAGGTGCTCGCCAATCACGTCCAGGCCAACGAACAGCAGCCCTTTCGCGCGCAGGGTCGGGCCGACCTGGGCGGCGATCCAGCGGTCACGTTCGGTCAGCGGGCGCGCTTCGCCACGGCCACCGGCGGCCAGGTTGCCGCGGGTTTCGCCACTGGCCGGGATGCGCGCCAGGCAGTAGTCGACCGGCTCGCCGTCGATCATCAGGATGCGCTTGTCGCCGTCCTTGATCGCTGGCAAGTAGGCCTGCGCCATGATCTGCTGCGCGCCCAGCGCGGTCAGGGTTTCGAGGATCACCGACAGGTTGGGGTCGCCGACCCGGTGGCGGAAGATCGAAGTGCCGCCCATGCCGTCCAGCGGCTTGAGGATCACGTCACCATGCTTGGCCGCGAATTCGCGAATGATGTCCGGGCGGCGGCTGACCAGGGTCGGTGGCGTGCACTGCGGGAACAACGTGGCGAACAGTTTTTCGTTGCAGTCGCGCAGGCTCTGCGGGCGGTTGACCACCAGCACGCCTTCGGCCTCGGCCTGCTCCAGCAGGTAGGTGCTGTAGACGAACTCCATGTCGAACGGCGGGTCCTTGCGCATCAGGATCACGTCCAGCTCGGCCAGGGGGCTGTCCTGCTCGTCGCCCAGCTCGAACCAGCGCGCCGGGTCGGCGAACACTTTTAGTGGGCGCATGCGTGCACGGGCCTTGCCTTCGCCCTGGTACAGGTCGCGCTGTTCCATGTAGAACAGGCTCCAGCCGCGTGCCTGGGCGGCCAGCAGCATGGCCAGCGAGCTGTCCTTCTTGTAGGAGATGGACGCGATGGGGTCCATGACAATGCCGAGGCGAACGCTCATGGGGTGGTTCCTCTTGGCGGCGCGCAGCCGCGATGGATCGAAAGAAAAGTGGCTCAGGGTGGCGCCGGGAGCGCCGATGGTCAAGGGGCGCAGCAGATGGAATGGCTACCCGGAGTGTGCTAAAAATGCGAGGCACAATGCTGCGCAAACCTGTAGGAGCGGCCTTGTGTCGCGAAAGGGTCGCAACGCGGCCCCAGCAATTCTGGCCTGAGCAGCGACGGTAGCCCAAGTGATGGAACAACCCCTGAAGGTCATGGTGATCGACGACTCACGCACGATCCGCCGTACCGCGCAGATGTTGCTCGGCGAAGCGGGTTGCGAGGTGATTACCGCCAGCGATGGTTTCGATGCCCTGGCCAAGATCGTCGATCACCAGCCACGCATCATCTTCGTCGATGTGCTGATGCCGCGCCTGGACGGTTACCAGACCTGCGCGGTGATCAAGCACAACAGCGCTTTCAAGGACATACCGGTGATCCTCCTGTCGTCGCGCGACGGCCTGTTCGACAAGGCCCGCGGGCGGGTGGTGGGCTCCGACCAGTTCCTCACCAAGCCATTCAGCAAAGAAGAACTGCTCGAGGCGATCAGGGCCCATGTGCCTGGTTTTGCCGAACACCAACAACACGCACCCTGACCGCGTCCGCCATGGCGCGGTCTTACTTTCCTGATGGGGAAACAGCATGGCCCGAGTTCTGATTGTCGACGACTCGCCGACAGAGATGTACAGATTGACCGAATGGCTGGAAAAGCACGGCTACCAGGTGCTCAAGGCCAACAACGGTGGCGATGGCGTGGCCCTGGCCCGTCAGGAAAAGCCCGACGCGGTGCTGATGGACATCGTCATGCCCGGCATGAACGGCTTCCAGGCCACCCGCCAGCTGAGCAAGGACAAGGAAACCAGCGCCATTCCGGTGATCGTGGTAACCACCAAGGACCAGGAAACCGACCGTATCTGGGCGACGCGCCAGGGCGCGCGCGACTTCCTGACCAAACCGGTCGAAGAAGACGCACTGATCGCCAAGCTCAAAGAAGTGCTGGGGGCTTGACCACCCGCCCTCATGGCGCGTCGCTGACCGCCTTCGAGTTGCTGCTGGACATCGACCGGCGCTGCCGCCTGCTGGTGGCGGACCAGCCCCCGCAGGACACCCGCCTGCAACAGTGGAGCGGGATCGGCTTTCGGATCGCCGGGCAATGGTTCGTCGCGCCCATGGGCGAGGTGGCCGAAGTGCTGCGCGAACCGCGCAGCAGCCGTGTTCCTGGGGTTCAGCCTTGGGTCTGCGGAGTTGCCAATTTGCGCGGGCGGTTGCTGCCGGTAATGGACCTGAGCAGCTTCTTCGGGCTTGGCCCGGCCGCCCCTGGCAAGCAGCGGCGGGTGCTGGTGCTGGACCATGAGGACCTGTTCGTCGGCCTGCTGGTGGACGAAGTACTGGGGCTGCAGCACTTTGCCCTGAGCAGCCTGGAACTGTCGCCCCCGCAGCCATTGATCCGCGCGGCCGCCCGCTTTGTGCAGGGGCACTTCCCGCGTGAACGCAATTGGGCAATCTTCAGCCCCTTCGCCTTGGCCCAGGCGCCGGGCTTTCTTGATGTGGCGTTATAGGACCTGCGAACGTGAACAAGCCTGCCACCAGCGCTACCGCAACGCCCATGGCTCCGCGTACGCGCAGCATCGCGCAGATCACCGTGCTGTTTTTGGTGCTGATCCTGTCGATCATCCTGTTGTTCGCCAATTTCGCCTACCTGAGCACCCAGTCCAACTACGACAAACAGTACATCGGCCATGCCGGTGAGCTTCGCGTGCTGTCCCAGCGGATTGCCAAGAACGCCACCGAGGCGGCGACGGGCAAGGCCTTGGCGTTCAAGCTGCTGTCGGATGCGCGCAACGATTTCGAGCGGCGCTGGAGCTACCTGCGCGAAGGTGACACGTCCACCGGCCTGCCAGCGGCACCGGCCACGGTGCGCGATGAGATGGAAGCCGTCCGCCAGGACTGGGAAAACCTGCGCAAGAACACCGATACCATCCTGGCCAGCGAGCAGACGGTGTTGTCGCTGCACCAGGTGGCGGCGACGCTTGCCGAGACTGTGCCGCAGTTGCAGGTCGAATACGAAAAAGTGGTCGAAATCCTGCTGCAGAGCGGTGCCCCCGCCAACCAGGTGGTCGTTGCCCAGCGCCAGTTGCTGCTGGCTGAGCGCATCCTCGGTTCGGTCAACACGGTGCTGGCCGGTGACGACACCGCGGCCCAGGCCGCCGATGCCTTCGGCCGCGATGCCGGGCGTTTTGGCCAGGTGCTGGAGGGCATGCTCAACGGCAACCCCGCGCTGCAGGTGACCCGCGTCGAGGACGCCGATGCCCGGGCGCGGCTGGCTGAAATCGCCGAGCTGTTCCAGTTCGTGGCCGGCTCGGTGGACGAAATCCTCGAAACATCGCCCGAACTGTTCCGCGTGCGTGAAGCTGCGGGCAACATCTTCAGCCTGTCGCAAACCCTGCTCGACGAGGCCTCGCACCTGGCCAACGGCTTCGAGAACCTGGCCGGCGGGCGTACCCTGGACACGGTCGGCGGCTACGTTCTGGGCCTGCTGGCGCTGGCCTCGATCATCCTCATCGGCCTGGTCATGGTGCGCACCACCAACCGGCAACTGCGCGAGACCGCAGAGAAGAACGAACGCAACCAGCAGGCGATCATGCGCCTGCTCGACGAGATCGAAGAGCTGGCCGATGGCGACCTGACCGTCACCGTGTCGGTCACCGAAGACTTTACCGGCGCCATCGCCGACTCGATCAACTACTCCGTCGACCAACTGCGCGACCTGGTCGCTACCATCAACCACAGCGCCGTGCAGGTGGCCGCTGCCGTGCAGGACACGCAGAACACCGCGCGTCAGCTGGCCAAAGCGTCCGAGCACCAGGCCGCGCAAATCAGCGAGGCGTCCGAGGCGGTCGGCGACATGGTCGAATCGATCGACCGGGTGTCGGCGCATGCCTATGAGTCGGCCAAGGTGGCCGAGCGCTCGGTGGCGATTGCCAACAAGGGCAACGAGGTGGTGCACAACACCATCAACGGCATGGACAACATTCGCGAACAGATCCAGGACACCGCCAAGCGGATCAAGCGCCTGGGTGAGTCGTCCCAGGAGATCGGAGACATTGTTAGCCTGATCGACGACATTGCCGACCAAACCAACATCCTGGCCCTCAACGCCGCGATCCAGGCCTCGCTGGCCGGTGAAGCCGGGCGGGGCTTTGCGGTGGTTGCCGACGAAGTGCAGCGCCTGGCCGAGCGTTCGTCGTCGGCCACGCGGCAGATCGAGGCGCTGGTGCGCACCATTCAGGCCGATACCAACGAGGCGGTGATCTCCATGGAGCAGACCACCGCCGAAGTGGTACGCGGCGCGCGCCTGGCCCAGGATGCCGGGGTGGCGCTGGCGGAGATCGAAGGGGTGTCGCAAAACCTGGCCGAGCTGATCCACAGTATTTCCGACGCGGCCCAGTTGCAGACGTCCTCTGCCGGGCAGATCTCCCACACCATGGCCGTCATCCAGCAGATCACCGCGCAGACGTCTGCCGGGTCCGGCGCCACTGCCGACAGCATCCGCCACCTGGCACGCATGGCCAGCGAGATGCGCCGGTCTGTTTCTGGTTTCACCCTGCCGGCACCTGCCGAGCCGCGCTGAGGAATGCCCATGGCTTCTGCCGCTGTAAGCCCCGAGCGCCACGAAACGGTAGCGCTGGCCTGGACCAAGGCCGCCATCCTCGACTGCCTGGGCCAGGCGCGACAGGCCCTGGAGCGCTTTGCTGGCGAGCCGGGCGATTTGTCCATGCTGGCGTTCGTGGTCGACAACCTGCACCAGGTACACGGTTGCCTGCGCATGCTCGAGTTGCGCGGTGCGACGCGCCTGGCTGAAGAGCTGGAGCTGTTCGCCCGGGCCTTGGCCGACGGCCAAGTCAGCCCACGCGGCGACTGCCTGGGGGCGCTGTTCCGTGGCTTGGAGCAACTGCCGTCGTACCTGGAACGGCTGCGCGGCGCGCGCCACGACCTGCCCTTGGTGATGCTGCCGTTGCTCAACCAACTGCGCGCCTGTCGCGGCGTGGAGCCGCTGGCCCAGGCCAGCCTCATCAGTGGCACTGCCCAGCGCTTTGCCGGCTCCGATGACCTGGCCAACCTTGACCTGTCGCTGGGCAACTGGCGGGAACAGATGCAGGCTGGGCCCGGCCGCGATGCCCTGCGCTCGGTGGTAAGCGCCCTGTGCGACGACCTGATGCGCATCAAGGAACGCCTGGACCAGTTCGTGCGCGGCGACCGCCAGCACAGCGAACAGTCCGAAGCCCTGCTCGCACCGTTGCGCCATGTCGCCGACACCCTGGCAGTGCTGGGCTTCCAGCAGCCGCGGCGGGTGATTATCGACCAGGTGCTGGCGCTGCAGGCCTTGGCCCCCGGCGAGGGCTCGGTGGATGACGCGGTCTTGATGGATGTGGCGGGCGCCCTGTTGTATGTGGAGGCGACCCTCAATGGCATGGTCGGCCCGCTGGAAGAAAGCGGGCAGGGCGGGATGCCGGGCTCGGACCTCACCGAGATCCGCCAGTTGGTGCTGAGCGAGTCGCTGGCCGTACTGCAGCAGGCCAAGGACTTGATTGGTGATTGCCTGGAGTCCGACTGGCCCCGGCAGCGCCTGCAGCCGCTGCCGGGGCTGCTGCAGCAAGTGCGCGGGGCGCTGGCGATGCTGATGCTGGCGGGCCCTGCCGACGTGTTTGCCGGCTGCGCCAGCTACGTGCAACGCTGGTTGCAGCACCTGGACGTCGAGCCGCCAGCCGATGAGCTGGCGCACCTGGCCGATGCCCTGAGCGCAGCCGAATGCTACCTGCAATGGCGGGTGGCCGACCCGCTTGCCGATGCTCAGCCCTTCATCGAAATGGCGCGCGCCAGCCTGGCGGCACTGGGTGTGGTCTGCGCGGTCAGCGAAACCGGCTTCGGCCAACAAGACTACAGCGATGGCATCGACGACGAGCTGCGCGACGTGTTCCTCGACGAGGCCGGTGAACTGCTGCCGGAAATCGAGCGCCACTGGCTGCGCTGGCGAGCCGACAACCAGCAGCGCGAGGCACTGCTGGAAGTGCGCCGTGCGCTGCATACGCTCAAGGGCAGCGGGCGCATGGTGCATGCCGAGGCGGTGGCCGAGCTGGCCTGGGGCGCGGAGCACCTGCTCAATCGAATGCTCGAAGGCCGAAGCGTGCTCACCCCGGAAGGGGTGGTCGCCTTGCAGCAAGTGTTCGTCCACCTGCCTGACCTGTTGGCCGACTTTGCCGCCGGGCAGTTACCGCAGCTGACCGAAATCGAGCAACTGGCCGGGCATCTGCATGCCCTGGCCGAAAACGATGCGCCACCCGCTGCTGAGGTGGATGGCCTCGATCCGCACCTGCTGGACATCTTCCGCAGCGAGGCGCACGGCCACCTGGCCAGCCTCGAGGCATTCTTGCAGGGCGCCGACGGCCACGACACGCCGGTCAGCGACAGCCTGCAACGCGCCTTGCACACGCTCAAGGGCAGCGCCGCCATGGCAGGCGTGATGCCCGTCGCCGAACTGGCCACCGCCTTCGACCGCCTGGCGCGTGAGTACAAGGGCCACCAGTTGCCCCTGCAAGTGGCGGAGATCGAATGGCTGGAGACCGGGCGTTCATTGTTCCACTTGGGCCTGGCACAGCTGGAAAGCACGCCGCTGGCGGCCATCCCGGGTGCCGCCGAGTTGATCGAACAAGTGGGCCAGGCGGTGGATGTGCGCCTGGCCAGCCTGCATGAAGACCCGCAGCATGCGCGCCGCAGCAAGCGCGACCCGCAATTGACCGCCAGCTTCCTGGCCCAAGCCATGGACATTCTGCTCGACGCCGAGTCGTTGCTGTCGCGCTGGCAAGAGCAGCCGGGGCAGCGCCAGGCGCTGGACACCCTGCTCGATGAGCTGACCAGCCTGGGCCACGCGGCGCACCTGGCTGACCTGTGGCAGATGGACGACGTCTGCGAGGCCCTGCTCGACGTCTATGGTGCCGTGGAAGAGGGCAGCCTGGCCGCCGACGCACGCTTTTTCGCCCAGGCGCAGGCAGGCCATGAAGCGCTGCTGGACATGCTCGACGAGGTGGCCGCCGGGCAGGAGATTTCGCCCAGGCCGGCGCTGATCGACAGCTTGCGCAGCCTCTTGGCGCAGGCCTTGGCACCTGAGGCCACGGGCCTTGTGGGCATTGATACGGTCACCCCGTTGCACCCCGACATGGACCTTGGCCTGGGGCCGTCGCGCAACCTAGCGCTGCCGCCAGCGAGCGAGCCGTTGACTGAAGAGCCTGAGAGCCCAGGCGACAAGGAGCTGCTGGAAGTCTTCCTGGAAGAAAGCTCGGACATCGTCGAAAGCGCCGCTGCGGCCCTGGCGCGCTGGCAGGCCGACCCGCGCAGCAGTGTCGAGGTGGATAACCTGCTGCGTGACCTGCATACCCTCAAAGGCGGTGCACGCATGGTCGAGATCGCCGCCATCGGCGACCTGGCCCACGAGCTGGAATTTCTTTACGAACTGCTCGCTGCCGGCCGCCTGCCGCCGAGCCCGCCGTTGTTCGCTTTGTTGCAAAATTGCCATGACCGCCTGGCGCACATGCTCGATGCGGTGCGCCTGGGGCAGCCGCTGCATGCCGCCACGGCGCTGATCGACTACATCCGCAACTTCAGCAGTGCGGCCCTGACCGACAGCGCGGCCGGCCAAGGTGCTGTCGAGGCTTCGGCCCTCGAAGTGCCTGCAGCCGCGCCGGAGCGAGCGGCGGGCGACATGGTCAAGGTCGATGCCGAACTGCTCGACGACCTGGGCAACCTGGCCGGTGAGCATTCGGTGATCCGTGGCCGCATCGAGCAGCAGGTCAACGACGCCCAGTTCACCCTCAACGAAATGGAAACCACCCTGGAGCGCATGCGTGACCAGCTGCTGCGCCTGGATGTCGAGACCCAGGGGCGGATTTCCAGCCGGCAGCCGTTCGAGAGCGACGCCTACGACGATTTCGACCCCCTTGAAATGGACCGCCACTCGCAGCTGCAGCAGCTGTCGCGGGCCCTGTTCGAGTCGGCCTCCGACCTGCTCGACCTGAAGGAAACCTTGGCCCAGCGTGCTCAGGAAGCCTACGGCCTGTTGCAGCAGCAGGCGCGGGTGAACAGCCAGTTGCAGGAAGGCCTGACCGCGACCCTGATGGTGCCCTTCGAACGCTTGGTGCCGCGCTTGCAACGCGTGGTGCGGCAGGTGGCCAGCGAGCTGGGCAAGCAGGTTGAACTGGTGGTGGGCAATGCCGAAGGTGAGCTGGACCGCAGCGTGCTCGAACGCATGGTGGCGCCCCTGGAGCACATGCTGCGCAATGCCGTCGACCATGGCCTGGAAAGCCGCGAAGCGCGCCTGGCTGCCGGCAAGCCGGAGCACGGCACGATTCACCTGAACCTGTTGCACGAAGGCGCCGACATCGTCATCGAGATGACCGACGATGGCGCCGGCGTACCCTTGGAGGCCGTGCGGCGCAAGGCGATCAAGCGTGGCCTGCTGGACCCGCAGGCGCACTTGAGCGATCACGAGGTCTTGCAGTTCATCCTGCGCCCCGGTTTCTCCACCGCCGAGAAGATCACCCAGATTTCCGGGCGTGGGCTGGGCATGGACGTGGTGCACGAAGAGGTCAAGCAGTTGGGGGGCTCGATGACCATCGAGTCGGCCCAGGGCAAGGGCGCACGCTTTCTGATCCGCCTGCCGTTCACGGTGTCGATCAACCGTGCGCTGATGGTGCACCTGGGCGAAGACCAATACGCGATCCCACTCAATACCATCGAAGGCATTGTCCGCGTGCCGCCTGCGGAGCTTGCGGCCTGCTACCAACTGGATGCCCCGCGTTACGTCTACGCAGGCCACACCTACGACCTGCGCTACCTGGGTGAATTGCTGCAAGGCCAGCCACGGCCCAGCCTGCTTGGGCAAAGCGTGCCGCTGCCGGTGCTGCTGGTGCATTCCCAGGAGCAGTCATTCGCCATCCAGGCTGACAGCCTGTCACCCAGCCGGGAGATCGTGGTGAAGAGCCTGGGCCCGCAATTCGCTGCGGTCGCCGGGTTGTCGGGCGCGACCTTGTTGGGCGACGGCCGCGTCGTGTTGATTCTCGACCTGCTGGGCCAGTTGCGTGGCCAGCAACGGCGCCTGGCGCGCTTGCCGGGCGGCGGCGATGCCCAGCGGCAATTGTTCGGCCCGGCGCCGCGCCGGTCACTGCTGGTGATGGTGGTGGACGATTCGGTCACCGTGCGCAAGGTCACCAGCCGGCTGCTGGAGCGTCATGGCATGAGCGTGCTCACTGCCAAGGACGGGGTCGATGCCATGGCGCAGTTGGAAGAGCATCGGCCGGATGTATTACTGCTGGACATCGAGATGCCCCGCATGGACGGTTTCGAGGTGGCTACGCGCATTCGCCGTGACGAGCGCCTGAAGGATTTGCCAATCATCATGATCACCTCGCGCACCGGGCAGAAGCACCGCGACCGGGCCATGGCCATTGGTGTCAACGAATACCTGGGCAAGCCTTACCAGGAGTCTGTGTTGCTGCAGAGCATCGCCCACTGGAGCCAAGCCCATGCTTGAACTGATCTCGGGCCAGCGCAGCAGCCTTACCGGCCTGTTGTTGCCCTTGGGCGACCGTACCTTGGTCTTGCCCAATGTCGCCGTGGCCGAACTGTTCGGCCAGCGCAACCTGGTGTGCCAGCGTGGCGAGCCCGCCTGGCACCTGGGCTGGATCGACTGGCGCAAGCAGCGTTTGCCACTGATCGGCTTCGAGGCCGCATGCGGTGGCGAAACCCCGTGTGGCGAGCGCGCGCGCATCGTGGTGCTCAATGCCCTGGGCGATACCGGGCTGCGCTACCTGGCGGTGCTGCTGCAGGACATCCCACGGTCGTGCAAGCTCGACAGCCAGCTCAATTATGTGGATGTGGCGCTGGGCAGCCTGGAGCTGGCGGCGGTGCAGGTGGGCGAACAGGTGGCGCGGGTGCCGGACCTGGTGGCCTTGGAACGGCTGGTGCGTGACGCGGATCTGCAACCTAACTCTGGATAATAAGGTGTTTGCTCTGGCCTCTTCGCGGGGCGAGCCCGCTCCCACAGGGATCGAATAATGCGGGGCAGAAGCTGTACCTGTGGGAGCGGGCTTGCCCCGCGAAGAGGCCAAAGCTGATTGTCTCAGGAACCCAGCCCCTCACAGGAGGTCTGTGTTTGCATGTATTACGGTGAACGCTTCAACGCCTGGACCCATTTGGTCGGCGCCATTCTGGCTTGTATCGGTGGCATCTGGCTGATCGTCGTCGCGGGCCTGCAGGGCGATCCTTGGAAGATCGTCAGTTTCTCCATCTACGGCGGCACACTGCTGCTGCTCTACAGCATTTCCACCCTCTACCACAGCACGCGTGGGCGGGCGAAGGTGATCATGCGCAAGCTCGATCACCTGTCGATCTACCTGCTGATCGCCGGCAGCTATACCCCGTTCTGCCTGGTCAGCTTGCGCGGGCCTTGGGGCTGGAGTTTGTTCGGGGTGGTCTGGGGGCTGGCGGTGATCGGCATGCTGCAGGAGATCAAGCCCCGCTCCGAGGCGCGGGTGCTGTCGATCATCATCTATGCGGTGATGGGCTGGATTGTCCTGGTGGCGGTCAACCCGCTGCTGCGCAGCCTCGGTACCGCCGGCTTCGCCTGGTTGGCGGCCGGCGGGGTGTTCTACACGGTGGGCATCATCTTCTTTGCCTTCGACAGCCGCTTTCGCCACTGGCACGGCATCTGGCACCTGTTCGTGATCGCCGGCAGCCTGCTGCACTTCATCGCCCTGTCGTTCTACGTACTTTAGGCGCAGGGTTAAAAATCGCCCCACAACTGCTGTGCCACCGACAGCGCCACCACTGGCGCGGTTTCGGTGCGCAGCACGCGTGGGCCGAGGCGCGCGGCGTGGAAGCCGGCGGCTTTGGCCTGGTCGACTTCCGCGTCGTTCAGGCCGCCTTCTGGGCCGATCAGGAAGGCCAGGCGTGACGGTGTTTCGTGGCTGGTCAGTGGTTCGGCCACCGGGTGCAGGACCAGTTTCAGGTCGGCTTCGGTGGTTTTGATCCATTCGGCCAGTGTCACCGGCGGGTGGATCACGGGCAGGCTCGACCGGCCGCACTGTTCACAGGCACTGATGGCCACCTGGCGCCAGTGGGCCAGGCGCTTGTCGGCGCGTTCGTCCTTGAGGCGCACTTCACAGCGCTCGCTGACGATCGGGGTGATTTCATTGGCGCCCAGTTCGGTGGCCTTTTGAATGGCCCAATCCATACGCTCGCCACGGGACAGGCCCTGGCCAAGGTGGATGTGCAGCGCCGATTCGGCCTGGCCAGCCAGGGCCTGGTCCAGCGTCACGCGCACGGTTTTCTTGCCGACTTCGAGCAACTGGCCACGGTATTCCTGGCCGCTGCCGTCGAACAGCTGCACGGCGTCACCGGGTGCCATGCGCAGCACGCGGCCGATGTAATGGGCCTGGGCTTCGGGCAGGTCATGCTCGCCAAGGCTCAGGGGGGCGTCGATGAAGAAGCGGGACAGTCTCATGGTTCAGCTCGGACGAAAAGGGATCATGTGACCCTGTGGGAGCGGGTTCACCCGCGAATGCGAAGGTGGGGGCAACATCGCATTCGCGGGTAAACCCGCTCCCACAGGGTCGGCGGCGGGCTTTCGGGCCTAGCCCGGGTCGCGGAAGTCGGGGTGGAAGTTGGCCGGTACGGCAACACTTACGCTATCGCGGGTGGCGATGTCGATGCCTTCGCTGGCCACCTCGGCGAGGAAGTCGATCTGCTCGGGCGTGATCACATACGGCGGCAGGAAGTACACCACGCTGCCCAGTGGGCGCAGCAGCGCGCCGCGGGTCAGGGCGTGCTCGAAGACCTTCAGGCCGCGGCGCTCCTGCCAGGGGTAGGCGACCTTGCCGGCCTTGTCCTGGACCATCTCGATGGCCAGGGCCATGCCGGTCTGGCGGATTTCGGCGACATGCGCATGGTCGGCCAGGTGCGCGGTGGCCGTGGCCATGCGCACGGACAAGGCCTTGTTGGCCTCGATCACGTTGTCCTGTTCGAAGATATCCAGGGTCGCCAGCGCTGCGGCGCAGGCCAGCGGGTTGCCGGTGTAGCTGTGCGAGTGGAGGAACGCGCGCAGGGTCGGGTAGTCGTCGTAGAAGGCCTGGTACACGGTATCGGTGGTCAGGCACGCGGCCAGCGGCAGGTAGCCCCCGGTCAGTGCCTTGGACAGGCACAGGAAGTCTGGGCGGATGCCGGCCTGTTCGCAGGCGAACATCGTCCCGGTGCGGCCGAAGCCCACGGCGATTTCGTCGTGGATCAGGTGCACGCCGTAGCGGTCACACGCTTCGCGCAGCAGTTTCAGGTAAACCGGGTGGTACATGCGCATGCCGCCTGCGCCCTGGATCAACGGTTCGATGATCACCGCACTGATGGTGGCGTGGTGCTCGGCCAGGGTTTGCTCCATGGCCTGGAACAGGTTGCGCGAGTGTTCTTCCCAGCCCATGCCCTCAGGGCGCAGGTAGCAATCGGGGCTGGGCACCTTGATGGTGTCGAGCAGCAGCGCCTTGTAGGTTTCGGTGAACAGCGGCACATCGCCCACCGACATCGCGGCAATGGTTTCGCCGTGGTAGCTGTTGGTCAGGGTGACGAAGCGCTTCTTCTCGGGTTTGCCGATGTTCTGCCAGTAATGGAAACTCATCTTCAACGCGACTTCGATGCAGGATGAGCCGTTGTCGGCGTAGAACACCCGGTCCAGCCCGGCTGGGGTCATGGCGACCAGGCGCTCGGACAGCTCGATCACCGGCTGGTGGCTGAAACCGGCCAGGATCACATGCTCCAGCTGGTCCACCTGGTCCTTGATGCGCTGGTTGATGCGCGGGTTGGAGTGGCCAAACACGTTAACCCACCAACTGCTCACGGCGTCCAGGTAGCGCTTGCCTTCGAAGTCCTCCAGCCACACCCCTTCACCACGCTTGATCGGGATCAGCGGCAACTGCTCGTGGTCTTTCATCTGGGTGCAGGGGTGCCACAGGACCTTGAGGTCACGTTGCATCCACTGATCGTTGAGGCCCATGGGTACTTCTCCTGGCTTTGCTGCTGGCTTGGACCGCGTAAGCCTAAGCAAAGCTGGAGGGCACCACAACCGCTGGCGGTCAATGTCGTCGGGTACCGGTCCATTCGAGCTTGCGAATGTGCACCGTGCCGGCCTGCGAGGTGGAGATGGTCAGGCGCCGGAAGGGGCCCTCGATGACCTGGTGATAGGGAAGCGTGGAGATGGGGCCTGGCAGAAGGTCGGTGAAGCCGCTGCCCTCGATGGTGAGCCAGTAGAAGTTGCGGGAGGCTGGCGCGACCAGATCGTAGTCGTAGTTCCTGGCATCAAACAGCATGTGCAGGTCGTCACAGAGAAAGTCGCTGACTACGTAGTATTCCAGCCGTAAACACTCGACCTCCTGGGAGAAGGTGATCTCCACATCGCTGTGTTCGCCAATCACCAGCTCCGTGCCGTCTTCGCCCTTGAGCGCTTCGTGAAAGCCTGTCCAGGACGTGCTGTTAGAGCGGATGCTCAGGCCAGATGCCGTGCAAAGTGTCTGCTTGTGCCACAGAAACTGTCGTTCGACATGATTGAAACGCTCCTCGAAGATCATGCGCAGGCCCTCCTGGCGGGCTTTTGGCCATTGTCGCCAGCATCGCCTGCATGCCTATGACACCGCTACTGGCAAAAATGTCAGTTGCCAAAAGGACTTGATGTCGCCGTGGTGGCAGGGTTGGCAGAGCTGACGTATTCTTAACGCATCGCCTCGGGGCATTCCTGCCTCCCTATTTTTCTGTAACGTCTGACTCGGAGTTCGCCGACATGGCTGCTGCTTGGGTGCGCCTGTGCGCGTTGGTATTGATTGGTGTGTCCAGCGGTGCCGCGCTGGCAAAGGACAAAACACCTACGGCTATCGTGGTGGGTGGGGGCCTTGCGGGCCTCACTGCCGCCTATGAACTGCAGAGCAAGGGCTGGCAGGTGACGCTGCTGGAGGCCAAGTCGGGCATGGGCGGTCGCTCGGGCCTGGCCACCAGTGAGTGGATCGGCAACGCCAAGGCACAGCCGGTACTCAACCAGTACCTCGACCGTTTCAAACTTGAAACACTGCCGGCGCCAGAGTTCGTGCGTACGCCGGGCTACCTGATCGACGGTGAGTACTTCAGTGCGACGGACCTTGCCACCAAGCAGCCCGCCACTGCCGAGGCGCTCAAGCGCTACGAGAAAACCCTCGACGACCTGGCCCGTTCGATCGACGACCCGCTGAACCCGCAGGCGACCAGCACGCTGTTCGCCCTCGATCAGATCAACGTGTCTTCCTGGCTCGACAAGCTGCAACTGCCGGCCACCGCGCGTCAGCTGGTCAACCAGCAGATCCGTAGCCGTTACGATGAGCCGTCGCGCCTGTCGCTGCTGTATTTCGCTCAGCAGAACCGCGTTTACCGTGGTGTCAGCGACCGCGATCTGCGTGCCGCGCGCCTGCCCGGTGGCAGCCCGGTGTTGGCCCAGGCGTTCGTCAAACAGCTGAAGACCATCAAGACCAGCTCGCCGGTCACTGCCATCGTGCAGGACAAGGACGGCGTCACCGTCAAGGTTGGCAGCGTGGGCTACCAGGCCGATTACCTGGTCATGGCCGTGCCGCTGCGCGCCCTGGCCAAGATCCAGATGACCCCGGGCCTGGACAGCCAGCACCTGGCCGCGCTCAAGGGTACCAACTATGGCTGGCGCGACCAGCTGATGCTCAAGTTCAACAAGCCGGTGTGGGAAAGCCGGGCCCGTATGTCCGGCGAAATCTTCAGTAACGCAGGCCTGGGCATGCTGTGGATCGAACCGGCGCTGAAGGGCGGCGCCAACGTGGTGATCAACCTGTCCGGCGACAACGCCCGCCTGCTGCAGGCATTTGGCGACAAGCAGATGGTCGACCAGGTGCTTATCCGCCTGCATGCGCTTTATCCACAGGCCCGCGGTTCGTTCACCGGCTACGAAGTCAAACGCTACAGCACTGACGCTGGCACCGGTGGCGCCTACCTGGCCTACGGCCCAGGGCAGATCAGCAAATACTGGCGCCTGTGGGAGCGCCCGGTGCAGCGCATCAGCTTCGCCGGTGAGCACACTGACGCGCTCTACCCAGGCACCTTGGAAGGCGCCCTGCGCAGCGGTCAACGCGCGGCGGGCCAGGTGCAGGACCTGCTGGCCGGCAAGTCGTTCGACCCGGCCAAGGCCGTACCGGTGGCGGCAGCAGCAGCAGGCGCCGCGGCGGCCAAAGACAAGGGCGGGTTCTTCTCCAACCTGTTCGGTGGTGCTTCCGACAAGGCTGAAAAGGGCGACAAGGTGGAAAAAGCCCCTGCCAAGGCCGAGCCGGTGAAAGAAGAGGCCAAGCAGGACAAGCCAGGTTTCTTCAAGCGCCTGTTTGGTGGGGCTGACAAGCCTGAGGTGAAAGCCCAGCCGATTGCCAAGGCCGACGAAGTGGCCCCGGCACCGGCGCCACAGGCCGCTCCAGAACCGGTTGCACCGGCGCCTGTGGCCAAGGAAGCCGCGGTAAAACCTGCTGCTGCCAAGCCTGCCGCGACCAAAACCGCGCCTGCCAAGCATGCCCCGGCACACAAGCCGGCGGCAAAACAGGCGCACAAGCCTGTCGAAGCGAAAAAGGCCACGGTCAAATCAGAGCCCGCGAAGAAGCCAGTGGCCAATACCCAGGCCAAGGCGGGTTGATTGATCGACAGTGCCGGCCTCCTCCTCCTGTAGGCGCAGCCTTGTGCTGCGAAGAGGCCGGCACTGGCAACCCTGAACTCACCGACTATCGTTAATGTTTCCTTAATAGGAAGCTTTCACAATATCCATCGGATTTCTCGATAATCCGAAGCAATTTTTTCCGCTTTTATTCGATACGTTACGCGTTAGTCTGTGCACAGCTTTCACGGGGAAACACGCCAACATGCAACTGCGCAACTCACCTTCTCGCTACGGCGTGGTCAGCATCATCCTGCACTGGGGTGTCGCGCTGGCAGTCTTCGGCCTGTTTGGCCTGGGGCTGTGGATGGTCGGCCTGGATTACTACGACCCTTGGCGCAAGTCGGGCCCTGACCTGCACAAGAGCATCGGCCTGGTGCTGCTGGCAGTGATGCTGCTGCGCGTACTCTGGCGTTTCATCAGCCCGCCACCGCCGGCACCGGCCAACCACGGGGCACTCACCCGCGTGGCCGCCAAGCTGGGCCATCTGGCACTGTATGTGGGGCTGTTCGCGGTGATGATCGCCGGTTACTTGATCTCCACTGCCGACGGCGTTGGTATTCCGGTATTCGGCTTGTTCGAAGTACCGGCTTTGGTCAGCGACCTGCCCGATCAGGCGGACCTGGCTGGGGTGATCCATCTCTGGCTAGCCTGGGGCCTGGTGATTTTTGCCGTGCTGCATGGCCTGGCAGCACTGAAACACCACTTCATAGACCGTGACGCGACCCTGATCCGTATGCTGGGCCGCAAAGCTTGACTCTCAACCTCAATTGCAAGGAATAGAAAGGATGTTGAAAAAGACTTTTGCCGCTCTGGCGCTCGGTACTGCACTGTTCTCCGCTGGCCAGGCCATGGCCGCTGACTACAAGATCGACAAGGAAGGCCAGCATGCGTTCGTCGACTGGAAGATCAGCCACCTGGGCTACAGCTTCATTCACGGTACCTTCAAGGACTTCGACGGCAACTTCAGCTGGGACAGCGCCAAGCCTGAAGCGAGCAAGATCAACGTCGACCTGAAAACTGCCAGCCTGTGGTCGAACCATGCCGAGCGTGACAAGCACATCGCCAGCAAAGACTTCCTGGACGTGAAGAAGTACCCGGACGCCAAGTTCGTGTCGACTGCCGTCAAATCGACCGGTGAGAAGACTGCCGACGTGACCGGTGACCTGACCCTGCACGGCGTGACCAAACCGGTCACCTTCAAGGCCACCTTCAACGGTGAAGGCAAAGACCCATGGGGCGGCGAACGTGCTGGCTTCAACGCCACCACCACGCTTAACCTGAACGACTTCGGCATCAAAGGCCCAGGCGCGACTTCGCAGACTCTGGACCTGGATATCAGCCTTGAAGGCGTGAAGCAGAAGTAATTGCGGTATAGCTGAAACCGCTGGGGCCGCTACGCAGCCCTTTCGCGACACAAGGCCGCTGCTACAGAGAAACGCATTCTTCTGTAGGAGCGGCCTTGTGTTGCGAAAGGGCCGCGCAGCGGCCCCAGTTTTTTACAATCAGCGATTGCGCGTCAGCAGCGCAGGTCGCTCGCCGCGTGGGCGGCTTGGCAGATCGTCCAGTTGCTCAGGCGTTGGGTAACGATCGAGCTTGGATTCCTTGCGGATGATCACAGGCTGGTTCTGCGGCTCACGCGAGCTGCGGACTGCAGGTTCCTGGCGCGCAGCATCATCGCGCGCCGGGCGACCGCGACCACCACCGTTGTTGTCACGGCGTGCACCACCGCCCGCGTTGTTGCGCGGTGGGCGTTTCTCGCCGCTGGCGCTGCGTGGCTGGCCACCCGTGCGAGGTTGGCCGCCGTTGTTGTTGCGTGGAGCCGCACCTTGGCCCTGGCTTTGACCTGCGCCAGTGCCACCGCCAGGACGGCGGTTACGCCCCTGGTTTTTGCCCTGGTACGGGCTGACGTAGTCAGCGCGGTTGCCAAAGTTGTCGACTTCGTCATCCAGGAACTCGTCCGGGGCACGGTCGGCCGGTGCTTTCGGTGTGCTGTTCTGGCTGGCTTGCTGCTGGCGTGGCTTGTTGTCACGCGGCTTGCGCTGTTGCGGCTTGTCGCCCGCCTTTTCCTTCTCGGCAGGCTTCTCGGCAGCGTGCTGCCGGGTCTTGCCCTTGTCCTTGCCTTTGTCTTTGCGGCCGCCGTTGGCGTCTTTGCCGCCTTCGCCGCGTGGCTGGTTGCGACCGCCACGGCCGGCGTTTTGCGGGCGTTCGCGCACTTCCGGCTTCTCGGCCTCGACCTGGCTTGCGTCGAAGCCCATCAGGTCGCCGTCAGCAATCTTCTGCTTGGTGACCCGCTCGATGCTCTTGAGCAGCTTCTCTTCATCAGGTGCGACCAGGGAAATGGCCTCACCCGAACGGCCGGCACGGCCCGTGCGGCCAATGCGGTGGACGTAGTCCTCCTCGACATTGGGCAGCTCGAAGTTGACCACGTGGGGCAATTGGTCGATGTCCAGGCCGCGGGCGGCGATGTCGGTGGCAACCAGTACCCGTACCGCGTTGGCCTTGAAGTCGGCCAGGGCTTTGGTGCGGGCGTTCTGGCTCTTGTTACCGTGGATCGCGGCGGCGGTCAGGCCGTGCTTTTCCAGGTACTCGGCCAGGCGGTTGGCGCCATGCTTGGTACGGGTGAAGACCAGCACCTGTTCCCAGGCACCCTGGGTGATCAGGTGTGCCAGCAGCGCACGCTTGTGGCTGGCGGGCAGGCGGTAGATGCGCTGCTCGATGCGCTCGACCGTGGTGTTCGGTGGGGTGACCTCGATGCGCTCCGGGTTATGCAGGAGCTTGTCGGCCAGGTCGGTGATGTCCTTGGAGAAGGTGGCCGAGAACAGCAGGTTCTGGCGTTTGGCCGGCAGGCGGGCAAGGACCTTCTTCACGTCATGGATGAAGCCCATGTCGAGCATGCGGTCGGCTTCGTCGAGAACCAGGATTTCGACGTGGGCCAGGTCGACCTTGCCTTGGCCAGCCAGGTCGAGCAGGCGGCCAGGGCACGCGACCAGTACATCGACACCTTTGGCGATGGCCTGGATTTGTGGGTTCATGCCGACACCGCCGAAGATACAGGCGCTGACCAGCGGCAGATCACGGGCATAGACCTTGAAGCTGTCATGCACCTGGGCGGCCAGTTCGCGGGTCGGAGTCAGGACCAGTACGCGAGGCTGGCGCGGGCCATGGCGCTGCGACTTGTCAGGGTGGCCACCCGGGAACAGGCGCTCGAGGATCGGCAAGGCGAAACCGCCGGTTTTACCAGTACCTGTCTGGGCGGCGACCATCAGATCACGGCCTTGCAACACGGCGGGAACAGCCCGCTGTTGCACCGGAGTCGGCTGGGTATAGCCCGCAGCCTCGATAGCGCGGACAAGAGCCTCGGAGAGACCGAGGGAAGCAAAGGACATGGGCAATCCTGTTCTCGTGTGGGCTGGGCCCGTTGGGATGTTCTGCCTGGCGCGACGGGCATCGGTGAGATGCGATCGCGTCCGGTCCAGCTTGGCTTTCACTGCACATCCAGGAAGCGGAGGGCTGACGCGATGGTGCGTCGTTGCCGATCGGGATGCCTGTTGCTAGGCCGAGCGTCCGGGCGTAAGCCTGGCGGGAAGGCCCGAGTATAACAGAGCTATCGCGACGTGCTGCTTTCCTGCTGCTCAACGGCGTTGAGAATGTTTCCGATGTCGCCTATGTAGCGGTGGCTGATGGCGGCGTACGCCGGTTCCTGCTTGAAACGTTGCAACTCTTCGGAAAACGCTTGGGCCAGTGCCTCTCGCCCGGGTTTGCGGGTCAGCCCCAGGTATTGCGTCTGTCGGCTGACCACCCATGGCAGCGCTTCGATCCGTTGTTCAAGGCCCAGCTGGCGCATCAGGTAGCGCCCGACTTTGCGGTCGGTAATCAGCAAATCGATACGGCCCAGCAGCAGTTTGCCGAAGTTGGCTTCATGGGTAGGGGCTGCTTCGCGGCGAAAACGCGGCGAATCATTAAATGCAGCGCCATAGGTGTAGCCGGGCGATGTGCCGACGGTCAGGCCCGCAAGATCGTCCAGCCCGGTGACGGCATGGCGGCGGTTACGCGCCTGAAATAGCACGAACTCGACATCCGACATGGGCTCCGTTGGGTAGACCAGATAGGGCTTGCGCGTGTCGAATTGGAAGATATCCACAATACCGTCGGCCAGCCCTTGCTCGATCATCGCCAGGCAGCGCTTCCAGGGCAGGAACTGCCATTCCACTTCTACCCCCAGGCGCCTGAATACCTGGGTGGTCACTTCGTAGTCGATGCCCCGGGGTTGGCCGTCTTGCTGGTACACATACGGTGCCCAGTCGTCGGACACCAGGCGCAGGCGTTCGGCCAGGGCCAACGGGCTCAGGCAGGCGAGCAGCAGGATCCAGAACAGGCGGGTGGTGGCGAGCATGGGCCGCAGATTACGCGCTCGGCCTGCTCAAGGCCAGTGAAGCGGCGGCTGTTCAGGCCTGCGCCGGCTTGAGCAGGTGCGCTTCGATAGCTTTGCGCTGTTCCCCGAGCGACAGGCGCAGGCCCGGGTGGCGCAGGCACTGGCGCAGCTGTTCGGGTTCGATGCGGCCGTTGCGCGCATTGAAGTTCTCCAGAGCTTTGTCCCACCAGGCCGATGCACAGGCCCGGTCGAACTCGTTAGGGTAGGGGTAGCTGCCATACAGTAATTCGCGGGCAAATTGCCGCTCGTGGCTGGGCAGGGTCAGGCTCAACGCCTTGTAGCCCAGCCGATGCAGGGTCGGCGGCCGCGGCAGTTGATCATTGACCCGCGCAACATCGGCCAGCGCGGCTTCACACAGCGGCGCATCGCCATGTTTGCGCAGCCAGGCCTGGATCTTGGCGCGGAACTGGGCCTTGCGGCTCCAGTAGTGGTGGATGACGTCGGTGCACTCGGCCAGCTGCAGTTTGCGGTAGGCCGCCACGGCCAGGCAGAACTCTTCGAGGGTGTAAGCCTCGCGGGCCAGTGGGTAGAACTGGTCCATCATGGCGATGGAGTGGTCCAGTGCCTGCGCGTCTTCGGCGGTGAGCCCGATCACGCCCGAGTTGATCAGCGGCATCTGGCAATCGGCCAGGCCTTGGGCCTGGAGGACGGACAGCAGGTTCTTGTACAGCAGGCATTTCTGGTTGGCGCCGTAGCGCCCGCCGATGGCGTTGCACAGCAGATGGCCAGGCGCGACCCGCTGGAACAGCCGCATCGGTGACTGACGGAAGAAGGTATCGGTATCGATCAGCACCGCCATTGCATGCTGCGTCAGCACCTGGCGCAGCAGCACATGCTTGCTGCGAAAGTGATAACCATGCGGGGCATTCCACGCCGCGCGCGTGGCGTCGTCGAGCAGGTGCAGCGTGACCGGCAGCTTGGCATAGGGCGCCAGGTTGTCGGTATAGACCTGAATATCCAGCGCCTCGCCTGCCGACACGTCCAGGTGGGCAAGGGCACTGACGATGCTGAAGCAGGCTTCCTGATGGTAGGTGGCCGGGCCGAAAGCCAAGTAGACGAGCTGAGGGCGCGATGGCTGGGGATGCTGCATGTCAGGCAAGACCTGTTTAACCCGAAAATAAATAAGGCCTTAGTCTATGACCAAAGCCTTAATCATTTCTTAATCAGATATTGCCAAAAAGTTTCAGCGAGGCAGCTTCAGGTTGTTCCAGATCGCCAGGCTCGCTTCGGCCTGGTTCAAGGTATAGAAGTGCAGGCCCGGTGCGCCGCCTTGCAGCAGTTGTTCACACATGCGGGTGATCACTTCTTCGCCGAAGGCCTGGATGCTGGCGGTGTCGTCGCCATAGGCTTCCAGCTGCTTGCGGATCCAGCGCGGGATCTCGGCGCCGCAGGCGTCGGAGAACCGGGCCAGCTTGCTGTAGTTGGTAATCGGCATGATGCCGGGCACCACCGGGATATCGACGCCCAGTTTCTGCGCACGCTCGACAAAATAGAAATAGCTGTCGGCGTTGAAGAAGTACTGGGTGATGGCGCTGTCGGCACCGGCCTTGACCTTGTGCACGAAGTTGGCCAGGTCGATCTCGAAGTTACGGGCCTGGGGGTGCATCTCGGGGTAGGCCGCCACTTCCAGGTGGAAGTGATCACCGGTTTCCTGGCGGATGAATTCGACCAGGTCGCTGGCGTAGCGCAGCTCGCCGCTGGCCATGCCCATGCCGGAAGGCAGGTCGCCGCGCAGGGCGACGATGCGCTTGATGCCCGCGGCCTTGTACTCGGCAAGCAGGGCGCGCAGCTCTTCTTTGGTGTCGCCGACGCACGACAGGTGCGGTGCGGCAGGTACTTTCACTTCGCTCTCCAACTGCAGCACGGTGTTCAGTGTGCGGTCGCGGGTAGAGCCGCCCGCACCGTAGGTGCAGGAGAAGAAATCGGGGTTGTAGGTGGCCAGCTGGCGGGCAACGCCCATCAGCTTTTCGTGACCGGCATCGGTCTTGGTCGGGAAGAATTCGAAACTGTAGCGGCGTTCTTGTGACATCTCTGTTTCCTCAGCTGCAGGCCATGAGCCGCACGCTGCAAGTAAAAGCCAGGGCGGTGGGGGCCGGCCTGGCTTGGGCATCGATCAAGATTAAACGACTACAAGCGCCCGCCGGCATGCCGCCGGGCGCTTGCCGCTTAGTAGCGGTACGCGTGTGGCTTGAACGGGCCTTCGACAGTCACGCCGATGTAGTCGGCTTGCTGCTGGGTCAGTTGGGTGACCACGCCGCCGAAGCCGCGGACCATTTCCAGGGCCACTTCTTCGTCGAGCTTCTTGGGCAGCACTTCAACGGTCAGGCGTTCGGCTTTCTTCTCGGCCGACAGGTCGGCGTACTTCTGCTCGAACAGGAAGATCTGTGCCAGCACCTGGTTGGCGAACGAACCGTCCATGATGCGGCTTGGGTGACCGGTGGCGTTGCCCAGGTTCACCAGACGGCCTTCAGCCAGCAGGATCAGGTAGTCGTCATTTTGCGGGTCGAAGCTGCCAGCGCCGGTGCGGTGGATCTTGTGCACCTGCGGCTTGACCTCTTCCCAGGCCCAGTTCTTGCGCATGAAGGCGGTGTCGATCTCGTTGTCGAAGTGGCCGATGTTGCAGACCACGGCACGCTTCTTCAGGGCCTTGAGCATGTTGGCGTCGCAGACGTTGACGTTACCGGTGGTGGTGACGATCAGGTCGATCTTGCCCAGCAGCGCTTTGTCGATGCTGGCCTCGGTGCCGTTGTTGATGCCATCGATGAACGGCGAGACCAGCTCGAAGCCGTCCATGCAGGCTTGCATGGCGCAGATCGGGTCAACTTCGGTGACCTTGACGATCATGCCTTCCTGACGCAGGGACTGGGCCGAGCCCTTGCCCACGTCACCGTAGCCGATCACCAGGGCTTGCTTGCCCGACAGCAGGTGGTCGGTGCCACGCTTGATGGCGTCGTTCAGGCTGTGACGGCAGCCGTACTTGTTGTCGTTCTTGCTCTTGGTGACCGAGTCGTTGACGTTGATCGCCGGGACTTTCAGCTCGCCCTTGGCCAGCATGTCCAGCAGGCGGTGCACGCCGGTGGTGGTCTCTTCGGTGACACCGTGGACGCGGTCCAGAACGGCTGGGTACTTCTTGTGCAGCAGTTCGGTCAGGTCGCCGCCGTCGTCCAGGATCATGTTGGCGTCCCATGGCTGGCCATCCTTGAGGATGGTCTGCTCCAGGCACCACTCGTACTCTTCCTCGGTTTCGCCTTTCCAGGCGAACACCGGGATACCGGCGGCAGCGATGGAGGCAGCGGCCTGGTCCTGGGTGGAGAAGATGTTGCAGGACGACCAGCGCACTTCGGCACCCAGGGCAACCAGGGTTTCGATCAGCACGGCAGTCTGAATGGTCATGTGGATGCAGCCCAGAATCTTCGCACCCTTGAGCGGTTGCTCGGCGAGGTACTTGCGACGCAGGCCCATCAGTGCAGGCATTTCCGATTCGGCGATGATGGTTTCGCGACGGCCCCAGGCAGCCAGGGAGATGTCAGCGACTTTGAAATCGGTAAAACCAGCAGGCGTGTTTACAGCGCTCATGAGAGCCTCCATTCGTAGTGTGCGAATGGGCGCCGTTGTGCGTTGAGCGTCCGCAGGAGCGGACAACGCCCCATCCGAGCCTGACAGGCCTAGCCTGCTGCAGCGCCCCTCGGACAGGTGGCGGGCATGGCCGCCGCTGCGGGTGGCCAAGTGAAGCGGCAGGATTATAGCCGCGACAGGGACCTTCGCCCAAGGTTTTCTGTCGATTAATCGAGACGATAGTCGATGTTCAATGGAGCGGCGACGGCCGCTCTGCCATCATGAATGCACGTTAGCCAAGCAGGTTAGGAGTACCGATGAACTTTCACACCCGCAAATGGGTAAAACCCGAAGACCTCAACCCCAATGGCACCCTGTTCGGTGGCAGCCTGTTGCGCTGGATCGACGAAGAAGCGGCGATTTACGCCATCGTCCAGTTGGGCAACCAGCGTGTGGTGACCAAGTACATGTCGGAGATCAACTTCGTCAGTGCCTCACGCCAGGGCGACATCATCGAACTGGGCATCACCGCCACAGAATTCGGCCGCACTTCGATTACCCTCAAGTGCGAAGTGCGCAACAAGATCACCCGCAAGAGCATCCTGACCGTCGACAAGATGGTGTTCGTCAACCTCGGCGAAGATGGCATGCCCGCGGCTCACGGGCGCACCGAGATCAAATACGTCCAGGACCAGTTCCCGGACTCGGCAGTCGAGTAGATATTTTGGGGCTGCCTTGCAGCCCATCGCGACACAAGGCCGCTCCTACAGGAGAATGCGAATCCCGTGTAGGAGCGGCCTTGTGTCGCGATGGGCCGCAAAGCGGCCCCGGCAATCTCAGGGCTGGGCGCTAACCTTGCGCACCACCCGCCCGATGCTCAGCCCCTGCACCAGGATCGACGACAGCACCACGATGTAGGTGATCGACAGCAGCAGGTCACGTTCCTCACCCAGCGGCAGCGACAGTGCCAGCGCTACCGACACGCCGCCGCGCAGGCCGCCCCAGGTCAGTACCCGCACGGTGCCTTTCGGCACACTCCGCCAGCGTCGCAGCAGCAAGATTGCCGGGGCCACGGTAAGCAGCCGCGACAGCAGGACCGCCAGTGCCAGCACCCCGCCGGCCGCCAGGTGCATCCAGTTGAACGGCAGCAGCAGAAGCTCAAGGCCGATCAGCGCGAACAGCAAGGCGTTGAGCATGTCATCGATCAACTCCCAGAAACCGTCCATGTAGCGACGGGTCATGTCGTTCATCGCCAGGTTGCGCCCCATGTTGCCGATGATCAGGCCGGCGACCACCATGGCGATCGGTGCAGAAACGTGCAGTTCGTAGCACATTGCCGAGCCACCGATGACCAGCGCCAAGGTCAGCATGACCTCGACCTGGTACTGCTCGACGCTCTTGATCATGCGGTAGGTGGCGTAGCCGATCACGCCGCCGAACACCACGCCGCCAATGGCCTCGCGGGCGAACAGGACCGCCGTGTCATAGGCACTGGGGGTTTCGCCGAGCTGGATGATGCCCAGCAGCACGGTGAACACCACGACCGCGGTGCCGTCGTTGAACAGCGATTCGCCGACGATGGTGGTTTTCAGCGGCTTGGAGGCATTGGCGGTCCGCAATGCGCCGAGCACGGCAATCGGGTCGGTGGGCGAGATCAGCGCGCCGAACAGCAGGCAGTAGATCAGCGGAACCTGCCAGCCAAACATCGCGAACACCCAGTGCGACAGGTAGCCGATCACCACGGTGGCGATCAGTACGCCGATGGTCGCCAGCAGGCCGATCGGCCAGCGATAGCTACGCAGGTCTGAGAGGTTGACGTGCAAGGCGCCGGCGAACAGCAGGAATGCCAGCATCCAGTGCATCAGCAAATCGTTGAAGTCGATCTGGTTCATCAGGCCTTCGACGCGCTCTTCGAGGCCAGGGAAGCCAATCAGGCTAAGCCCTTGCAGCATCAACGAGAACAGCAGTGCCGTGACCATCACGCCAATGGCGGGTGGCAGGCCGATGAAGCGGTAGTTGACGTAGGTGAGAAGGGTGGTAAGGCAGATAAACGCGGCAACTAATTCAAGCATCCCAAATCCTGTAACAGTGGCTTCCAAGTCGTACCCGAATGACTCGGGCAGTTCTTTGATGACCTGGCGAGGGCTTCGGGGCACACCTTTGACCGGAATTGTTGGAATCGTTCATATGTAGGGCTTGAGTTGTGCGATGGTTTTGAGATGCGCCGCCCGCGCGGCGCCCGATTTCGTAAGCGCTGAAAATCTTCCGACATACGCACACCAGACTGAAGACGATATATTCGTGCCTCAATAACGTCACAAGGACTTGAAGGCGTGTTGGCAACTTCCTTGGTACTGGTCGCCGCCCTCCTGCATGCGACCTGGAACACCCTGATCAAATTCAGCGGCGAACGCTTGTTGGTGATTGCCAGCATGGACACGGTCGCCTTGGCTTTTGCCGTGCTGGCCGTGGCCTTTGTCGAGGTGCCTCCCGCCGAAATCTGGCCCTGGTTGATCGCCTCGGCGCTGGCCGAACAGTTGTACCGCTATCTGCTGATCCAGGCCTATCGGGTTGGCGACCTGGGGCTGGTCTATCCTCTGATGCGCGGGTTGTCGCCGCTGGTGGTGCTGGGCTTGACCCTGGCCTTTGCCGGGGAATCGCTGAGCCAGCAGCAGATCATCGGCATCCTGCTCATTCCGTGTGGCATGGCGTGCCTGCTGTGGCAGGGGGGCGGTGGTGATCGGCTGCCTTGGTCGATGTTGCCCGTGGTGGCGCTGATTGGCCTGTGCATCGGTTGCTACACCTGGTTCGACGGCCAGGCGGTGCGGCTGTGGGGCAAGCCTTGGGACTACCTGGTATGGCTGACCTTGCTCAGTGCCTGGCCCTTCCCGCTGCTGGCCAGTGTGGCGCGCCGGGCACCGTTTGTGCTGTTTTGGCGAACCCAATGGCGGCTGGGGTTGGCCGTAGGGCTTTGTGTGCTGTTCAGTTATGCCCTGGTGCTGTGGGCCATGCACCTGGGGTCGGTGGCCGAGGCGGCGGCGCTGCGGGAACTGAGCGTGATCCTGGTGGTGCTGTTGGGTATGCGCTACCTCAAAGAACCTTTTGGCGGGCCAAGACTCCTAGCTTGCGGGCTGGTGCTGGCAGGCATGCTGGTAATGAAGCTCTAACCTTTCGATTGAACAAGGAGTGCTGTCCATGACCGTTGCCCTGTGGTGCATCCTGATTGCCCTGATATTGCCGCCGCTTTGCGCATTGATCGCCAAAGTGAGCAGTGGCCGCTTCGGCCTCAAGGACAATCACGATCCGCGTGCCTTCCTGGACACGCTATCGGGCCTGCCACGCCGAGCCCATGCGGCGCAGCAGAATAGCTACGAAGCGTTTCCGGCGTTTGCGGCGGCCGTGCTGGTGGCAGATATCGTCGGCAATGCCGAGCAAGTGACGCAGGACGTGCTGGGCGTGATGTACATCACCAGCCGGTTGCTCTACATCATCTGCTACCTGGCGGACTGGGCAGCATTGCGGTCAGTGGTGTGGTTTGCCGGGTTGGCGTTGATCGTGGCGTTTTTCGTGGTTTCCGTCTGAAACCGAGTTGGCTTCTTCGCGGGCAAGCATGCTCCCACAGGGGATCGTGCATTATTTAGAGTTTGCACGATTACTGTGGGAGCGGGCTTGCCCCGCGAAGAGCCCAGCCCCGATCAAGGCACTTTCGGTACTTCAGGCAGCGGTTTGCCTTTAGGCCACAGCATCCAGATCTGCCCTTGCTGCTTCATGTTCCCGGCCAGCTCACCGGCTTCTGGCCCGGTCCCCCAGAACAGGTCTGCACGTACCTCACCGGCAATCGCACCCCCGGTATCCTGAGCGCCTACCGGCCGCACCACCGGGGTACCATCCGGGCGCGTAGTGGATAACCACAGCAGGCTGCCCAACGGAATCACCTTGCGGTCGATCGCCACGCTGTAGCCGGCCGTCAGTGGCACGTTGAGCGAGCCGCGCGGGCCTTCGTTACTGTCGGGGCGGGTGCTGAAAAACACGTAGCTAGGGTTGCTGGCCAGCAGCTCTGGTACCCGCTGCGGGTTGGCCTGGGCCCAGGCATGAATGCTGCCCATGCTGACGTCTTCCTTCTTCAACTGGCCCTGTTCCACCAGCCAACGCCCGATCGGCCGGTAGGGGTGGCCATTTTGGTCGGCGTAGCCCAGGCGCAGCTGGCGGCCATCTTCCAGTTGTACCCGGCCCGAACCCTGTATCTGCAGGAACTGCAAGTCCATCGGGTCGGTCAGCCAGGCCAGCACCGGGGCTTTTACGCCCTCACGGTTGATGACTTCGGCTGTGTCGTAAGGCTTGAGCACCCGGCCATCGAGTCGCCCGCGCAGGCGCTTGCCCTTGAGCTCTGGGTACACGCTGGCGAGGTCGACCACGATCATGTCGTCGGGCACGCCGTACACCGCTACGTGGTTGGTTTCGGTCGGTTTCAGGCTGCCCGGGTAGACCGGCTCGTAGTAGCCAGTGATCAGGCCGTTGGCGTTGTTCTCGGCCGAGCGCAAGCCATAGACCTGCAGGTTTTGCTGCAGGAAGGCGCGTATTTGCCGTGCATCGTCCGGCACGCTGGCAGCGGCCTCGCAGGTGGTGGCCCAGACGGCGTCGCGCTTGAGTTTTTCACAGCCATTGCGCCACGCGTGGAAGCCGGCAACCAGGTCGGTGTCGCTGACGCTGGGCAGGTCCTGCCAGGTGGCACTGGCATAGGTGGCAATGGCATGGGGCTCAGGTTTGGCGTTCTCGCCGCCGTTGCAGCCGGCCAGCAGGGCCAGTGCCGGGAGTGTCCAGGCCAGGTGGCGCAGGGCGAATTTCATAGGGGGATTCCTGTCAGGGCGAACATGAAGATTCGACCTTGTGTTTTATGTGGCTATTGGTCTTTGGCCCTTGGCCAGCGATACTGGCCGCCCATTTTCGTAGGCCGTAGTGACCGTGATGTTCAAGCGATTGACCGTTGTTCTGCTCGCAGCCCTTGCCCTGAGTGCCTGTGACCGTGTGGACCCGAACTCGCCGCTGGGCCAGCGCAAGGCGATCTTCAAGGACATGCTCAAGACCAGCGAGGACCTGGGTGGCATGCTGCGCGGCCGTTTGCCGTTCGACGGGGTGAAGTTCTCCGACGGGGCCGTGAAGCTCGACAGCCTGTCGCACCAGCCGTGGCAGCACTTCCCCCAAGCGCGCGATGGCGGTGACAGCAGCGCGCGAGCGGAGGTGTGGGAGCGTCAGGCGCGGTTCCATGACCTTGCCCGGCAACTGGAGGGCGTGACCGGTGAATTGGTCGATGCTACCCGGGGCCAGCCGCTGGAGGCGGCGCAGTTGAAGGGACCGATGGACAGGGTCGAGGCTGCGTGCAAGGCTTGCCATACTGAATTCCGCAATCATTGATCGCCTGTAAGGGTCTTATCGCCGGCAAGCCAGCTCCCACAGTAAACACACAGCCCTTGAGAGCAGTGGAGTACCCGTGGGAGCCGGCTTGCCGGCGATAAGGCGCTCACGGACGCTGCACCTCAGCGGTCGAGTTCGTCGACCGCTTCCTGCAGTTCTTTGCGCGACTCGGCGAGTTTGTCTTTACGCTTGTTTATCTTTTCAGCATCGCCTTTCTTTTCGGCCTTCTTCAGGTCTTTTTCGCGTTGCGCGACCTCATGGCGCGCATCGAGCACCTTTTGTTCACGCTCTTTGCGCAGGCTGGTTTCTGTACAGTTTTTTGCACCTTCCAGTGCCTGCTCGAGCCCCGCAACCTGGTCACTGTTGCCGTGTTCGCGGGCAATCTTCAGTTGGTTCTCGATGGCGCTGCGTTTGGCCGCGCAGCCAGTCAGGCCAGCATCCGGCTCGGCAGCCTGCACGGCGCCAGCAGCGAGGCCCAGTGTTGCGAGCAAGAAAAGAGTCGAAATACGTTTCATGAAAAGCCTCCTGAACGGGGCGGGGCAGAAAAGTTGGGGGAAATCCTGCCTTGGTTTTTCCTATTTAGAAACCCTTGTTGGTTTTTTATGGCCGAAACTCAGACTTTCCTTGCGTGGGATTTGGTAAAAAATCATTGCGCGAGCGGTTTGTTGCTGATTTGGAACGCGTTCACGCCGGCCTCGCTTAACTGCGCCGCAATGGCTTGAGTTTCGTTGGCCGTAAAAAACGCTTCCAGCTGACGCGCGCGCACTGCGCCGATACCCGGCATGGCGTGCCACTCATCGGCCGTGCGCGAGGACAGCTGCGCCCAATCACCGTCGAGCTGGATGCCACCCGGTACGGGTGCGCCAAGCGCGCGCAGCCAGCGGGAGAAGGGCTGTGATCGGGCGCCTTCGAAGGCGTGCAGCAGCTGCGTGGCGGTGGCGTCGCTGATGCCCGGTACCTGGCCCAGGCGCTGAGCATCGAGTTGCAGCCAATCCGTCATCGAAGTGACCAACCCAGCCCCGACCAGGCGTTGCCACGTACCTGGCCCGGTGCGCGGCATTGCCAGCCCCTGCTTGCCACTGAGCCACGTAAGCCGCGCAATGAACTGATCGTCGCAACCGTCGTCTGCGTGCCAGCAGCTATGGGGGTGGTAGCGCCCCGGTTGCGGCGCTGCAACCGGCTGGCGTTGGACCGCGCGGTGCACCACGTGCTCGAAACGCGGAATGGTCAGGCCGGCCAGGCTGATTGCTACCTGATCACCCGGCGCAATGTCGAGGCGCTGCCAGCGTGCCAGTGAGCCCAGGCTGACCTGTGTGATCAGCCGGTCGTCCAGCTTGACCGGGTGCAGGCGCAGCACCGGCGTGACCCTGCCCGTGCGACCGACTCGGAAGCGTACCTCACGTACCTCTGCCAAGGCTTGGGCGTAGGGGTATTTCCAGGCTGCCAGCCAGTAGGGCGGCTTGACCTGCCAACGCTCGGCAGGAGGCCGACTGCTCTGGCGCAGGATGACGCCGTCGGTGGCGAAGGGCAGAGGTGAGCGGTACCAGTGCTGGCGCCAGTGTGCGGCATCGGCGATGGAGTCGATGGCAACGCTGTAGCGCTGGCTGTCGGGGAAGCCCAGTTGTGCCAGCTGCGACAGGCGCTCCGCCTGGCTGCTGGGGCCCTGTGGCCAATCCCAGACGAACAGGCCGATGCTGGCGCCTTGTTCAGCGCTGAGCTGCTTGCGGGCGAGCAGCCCTGCCACGGTGCCCCGCGCCTTGGCGCTGCCCGCCTGGGCTTGCACGTGCTGGTCCAGGCGCAGATACAGCTCACCCTGCAACACCAGGTCAAGGGCCTGGGGCAGTTGCCGGGTAATGGCATCGAGGTGCGGGATGTGGCGGCTCCAGTCGTGCCCCTGGGCCCCGTCACCCCGGCTCAACAACTGTACGAGTTGCCCCTGTCGGTAGAGCAAGGATACCGCCACCCCATCGACCTTCGGCTGCACCCACAGGCCAGCCTTGCCGGCCATCCAGCGGCCGACGGCCTGCTCGTCGCCCAGCTTGTCGACGCCTGTATGCGGGACGGGGTGGGTAATCGGGCCGCGCGCCGTGGCCAGTGGCGCGGGTTGCGCCTGCAGGCCGAAGCATTGCTGCCAGTGTTCCAGGCGTTGCCGGCTCTGGTCATACAGTTCATCTGCTACCTGGGTGATGCCCAGGCGATGGTAGCCGTCGTCCCATTGGGCAATCGTGCTGCGAAGGTGGGTTACCTCGGCGTGGGCTTGTTTGGCGTCCCAGTCGGGGCAGGGGCTGGCGTGCGCCAGCGAGGTATGTAGCGATAGCAGCAGTGCGAACAACAGCATGAACGGCATGGCCAGCATCCTTGCATGGCGGGTGGGAACCCTCAGCCTAGGCAGGCTGGGTGCCGATTGCCGTGAACAGTTGTCAGCCGATATGTCACAAAAAAGCCCCTGCCGATTGCTCGGCAGGGGCTTTCGTCCAGCGCTGTAGGAAACTTACAGGCCGGCAGCGTCACGCAGCGACTGGGCGCGGTCGGTGCGTTCCCAGGTGAAGGTGGTGAAGGTGTCGTCGCCGACTGTCTTCTGCTGCGGGGTGCGGCCGAAGTGGCCGTAGGCCGCGGTTTCCTGGTACATCGGGTGGAGCAGGTCGAGCATCTTGGTGATCGCGTACGGACGCAGGTCGAAGCACTCGCGCACCAGTTGGACGATCTTGTCGTCGGAGACCTTGCCGGTACCGAAGGTGTTGATCGAGATGGAGGTTGGCTGAGCTACGCCAATGGCGTAGGAGACCTGGATCTCGCAACGCTCGGCCAGGCCGGCGGCGACGATGTTCTTGGCCACGTAGCGACCGGCGTAGGCGGCGGAACGGTCGACCTTGGACGGGTCCTTGCCGGAGAACGCGCCACCACCGTGGCGGGCCATGCCGCCGTAGGAGTCGACGATGATCTTGCGGCCGGTCAGGCCACAGTCACCCACCGGGCCACCGATGATGAAGTTGCCGGTCGGGTTGATGTGGTACTGGGTATCTTTGTGCAGCAGTTCGGCCGGCAGGGTGTGCTTGACGATCAGCTCCATCACCGCTTCCTGCAGGTCTTTTTGCGAGACCTCAGGGTTGTGCTGGGTCGACAGGACCACCGCGTCGATGCCGACTACCTTGCCATTTTCGTAACGGCAGGTGACCTGCGACTTGGCGTCCGGGCGCAGCCACGGCAGCAGGCGCGACTTGCGCGCTTCGGCCTGGCGCTCGACCAGACGGTGCGAGAAGCAGATCGGTGCTGGCATCAGCACGTCGGTTTCGTTGCTGGCGTAGCCGAACATCAGGCCCTGGTCGCCAGCGCCCTGGTCTTCCGGCTTGGAGCGGTCGACGCCCTGGGCGATGTCCACGGACTGCTTGCCGATGATGTTCATCACCGCGCAGGTGGCGCCGTCGAAGCCGACGTCGGAGCTGTTGTAGCCGATGTCGATGATGACTTTACGTACCAGTTCTTCGAGGTCGACCCAGGCGGACGTGGACACTTCGCCAGCGATGATGGCGACACCGGTCTTGACCAAGGTTTCGCAGGCCACGCGGGCGTATTTGTCCTGAGCGATGATGGCATCAAGGACAGCGTCCGAAATCTGGTCGGCGATCTTGTCCGGATGCCCTTCGGACACGGACTCGGAGGTGAAAAGGGAGTATTCGCTCATCTCGAAGGGTTCCTAAAATTTACCGATGGTGTATGTCGCCAGTCGCCCGCTGAAAATGGCGGACCTGTATCTGGAAACCGTTGCGCAAGCCCACATAGAGGCTGTCCCCGGGGACCAGCCCGGCACTATTGGCCCAACGGGCCAGGTCGTCCTGTTCGAAGCCCAGCCAGAGGTCGCCGCAGGCATCGCGCGCCCACCCCTGGTCATGGCTGCACAGTTCGGTGACCAGCAGGCTGCCGCCCGCTTTCACCCGTTTGGCCAGCTGGCGCAGGGCCAGGGCCGGGTCGCTGAAATGGTGCAGCACCATGTTCAGCACAACGCAGTCGGCTGCCACATCCGTTGCATTCAGTGCATCGGCCAACTGCAGGTTCACGTTGTCCAGGCGCTCACGCTGGCAGACCTGGCGGGCCAGCTCGAGCATGGTCGGGCTGTTGTCCAGGGCGGTCACCGTGGCGAAGCGCCGTGCCAGGTCCGGCAGGAAGCCGCCGTCGCCGGGGCCTACTTCCAGCGCGCTGGCGGTGGGCGCGAAGTTCAGCTTGTCGAGCAGCGCCAGCAGGCTTTCGCGGTACTGCGGCAGGCCGGCGATCAGGTCTTGCTGGGCGCGGAATTTTTCTTCCACGCGCAGGAAAAAGTCCTGGCTGGTGGCTGCGCGGCGTTGCTGCACCTGGGCGATGCGCGCCTGCACTGCAGGTGGCAAGGTCAGGTCGTCGACTTCTTCGAGCAACGCCGTGTGCAGACGCCCGCCCAGGCGTAGGCTGTCGGGCAGGGCGCGGCGGTAGAAAATCGCGTTGCCCTCGCGCCGGGTCGCCACCAGCTCGGCCTGGGCCAGCACCTTTAGGTGATGGCTCATGCCGGACTGGCCGATGTCGAAGATTTGCGCCAGTTCGAGCACGCCAAACGAATCGCTGGCCAATGCGCGCAAAACATTCAGGCGCAGCGCGTCGCCACTGGCTTTGCACAGGGCGGCCAGGGTGTCGCTTCGCTGAGGGATCGATTGCGCACGGAGGTTCATGGGGCGGCAGTCTAGACAGGCATCGTGGCACCCGCAAGGCCAATATCAAAAAGTTTTGATATTGGCGATGAGCTGCAAGGATAGAGCGGCCCCAGCCCATGCTTGCATGCACCTTGCCGCTTAAAGCGTGCCGCTTGACGCTTAAATGTTTGCCCCCAGCCCCCCAGTGGGCGAAAATGGCCGCCTTTTTTCGTATCACAACCTTTCAGCCCCAGGAGATCAGCGATGCCCAGCCGTCGTGAACGTGCCAACGCCATTCGTGCCCTCAGCATGGATGCCGTGCAAAAGGCTAACAGCGGCCACCCAGGTGCCCCTATGGGCATGGCGGATATCGCCGAAGTGCTTTGGCGTGACTACCTGAAGCACAACCCGAGCAACCCAAGCTTCGCCGACCGTGACCGCTTCGTGCTGTCCAACGGCCACGGCTCGATGCTGATCTACTCGCTGCTGCACCTGACCGGCTATGACCTGTCGATCGACGACCTCAAGGCCTTCCGCCAGCTGCACAGCCGTACCCCGGGCCACCCGGAATACGGCTACACCCCAGGTGTGGAGACCACCACTGGCCCACTGGGCCAAGGCCTGGCTAACGCCGTGGGCTTCGCCCTGGCGGAAAAAGTCCTGGGCGCACAGTTCAACCGTGAAGGCCACAACATCGTCGACCACAACACCTACGTGTTCCTCGGCGACGGCTGCATGATGGAAGGTATCTCCCACGAAGTCGCCGCTTTGGCCGGCACCCTGGGCCTGGGCAAGCTGATTGCCTTCTATGACGACAACGGCATCTCCATCGACGGCGAAGTCGAAGGCTGGTTCACCGACGACACGCCGAAGCGTTTCGAAGCCTACAACTGGCAGGTGATCCGCAACGTCGACGGCCATGACGCCGACGAGATCAAGACCGCGATCGAGACTGCACGCAAAAGCGATCAGCCGACCCTGATCTGCTGCAAGACCATCATCGGTTTCGGTTCGCCGAACAAGCAGGGCAAGGAAGACTGCCACGGCGCACCGCTGGGCAACGACGAAATCGCCCTGGCCCGTAAAGAGTTGAACTGGAACCACGGCCCGTTCGAAATCCCGGCCGACATCTATGCCGAGTGGGACGCCAAGGCCGCCGGTGCCAAAGCTGAAGCCGAGTGGAACCAGCGCTTCGACGCCTACGCCAAGGCGTACCCTGAGCTGGCTGCTGAGTTCAAGCGCCGTGACAGCGGCGAGCTGCCGGCTGACTTCTCCGAGAAGGCCCAGGCCTACATCAACGAAGTCGCTGCCAAAGGCGAGACCATTGCCAGCCGCAAGGCCAGCCAGAATGCCCTGAACGCCTTCGGCCCGCTGCTGCCTGAGTTCCTCGGCGGTTCGGCTGACCTGGCCGGTTCCAACCTGACCCTGTGGAAAGGTTGCAAGGGCGTCGACGCCCATGACGCTAGCGGCAACTACGTCTACTACGGCGTACGCGAGTTCGGCATGACCGCGATCATGAACGGCGTTGCCCTGCACGGCGGCCTGGTGCCTTACGGCGCGACCTTCCTGATGTTCATGGAATACGCCCGCAACGCGGTGCGCATGTCGGCCCTGATGAAGCAGCGCGTGATCCACGTCTACACCCACGACTCCATCGGCCTGGGCGAAGACGGCCCGACTCACCAGCCGATCGAGCAGCTGACCAGCCTGCGCAGCACGCCGAACCTGGACACCTGGCGCCCAGCTGACGCGGTCGAATCGGCCGTGTCCTGGAAAAACGCCCTGGAGCGCAAAGACGGCCCATCGGCGCTGATCTTCTCGCGTCAGAACCTGCAGCATCAGGACCGTAACGCCCAGCAGATCGCTGACATCAGCCGCGGTGGCTACATCCTCAAGGACTGCGCTGGCGAGCCAGAGCTGATCCTGATCGCCACCGGTTCCGAAGTGGGCCTGGCGGTTCAGGCCTTCGACAAGCTGAGCGAACAAGGCCGCAAGGTCCGCGTGGTTTCCATGCCGTGCACCAGCGTGTTCGACGCCCAGGACGCTGGCTACAAGCAGTCTGTACTGCCACTGGAAGTGGGTGCGCGCATCGCCATCGAAGCTGCCCACGCCGACTTCTGGTACAAGTACGTCGGCCTGGAAGGCCGTATCATCGGCATGACCACCTACGGTGAGTCGGCCCCGGCCTCTGCACTGTTCGAAGAATTCGGCTTCACCCTGGAGAATATCCTGGGCACCGCCGAAGAGCTGCTGGAAGACTGATACAGGCAAAGCGAGGGCCTTTGGCCCTCGTTCGCGGCACAAGGCCGCTCCCACAGGATCTGCATACGCCGCAGTACCCTGTGGGAGCGGCCTTGTGCCGCGAATGGGCCGTATGGCGGCCCCTTTCAACCGACGGATTTCAAGAGCCACCTATGCCCCACCCGCGTCCCTACAAAGTTGCACTCAACGGTTATGGCCGCATCGGCCGCTGTGTCCTGCGCGCGTTGTTCGAGCGGGGGGCGAAGGCCGGTTTCGAGATTGTTGCGTTGAACGACCTGGCCGATCAGGCCAGCCTCGAGTACCTGACACGCTTCGACTCCACCCACGGGCGTTTCCCTGGGGAAGTGAGGGTCGACGGCGACTGTCTGCATATTAACGGCGACTGCGTGAAGGTGATGCGCAGCGCCACCCCGGAAGGCATCGACTGGGCCGCCCTGGACATCGACCTGGTGCTGGAGTGCTCCGGCGCCTACAACACCCGCGCCGATGGCCAGCGTTTTCTTGATGCCGGCGCGCCACGGGTGCTGTTCTCGCAGCCCATGGCCAGCGAGGCGGACGTGGACGCCACGGTGGTGTACGGCATCAACCAGGCATGCCTGACGGGCAACGAGCGCCTGGTGTCCAACGCGTCTTGCACCACCAACTGCGGCGTGCCGCTGTTGCGCGTGCTGGACCAGGCGTTCGGCATCGAATACGTGCAGATCACCACCATCCACTCGGCGATGAACGACCAGCCGGTGATCGACGCTTATCACCACGAAGACCTGCGCCGTACGCGCTCTGCGTTCCAGTCGGTGATCCCGGTGTCCACGGGCCTTGCGCGCGGCATCGAGCGGCTGCTGCCGGAACTTGCCGGGCGAATTCAGGCCAAAGCGGTACGCGTGCCGACCGTCAACGTCTCATGCCTGGACATCACGCTGCAGACCGCCCGCGACACCAGCGCCGCCGAGGTCAACCGGGTGCTGCGCGAGGCAGCGCTGGAGGGCCCGCTCAAAGGATTGCTGGCCTATACCGAGCTGCCCCACGCCAGCTGTGATTTCAACCACGACCCGCATTCGGCGATCGTCGATGCCAGCCAGACCCGTGTTTCCGGCCCCCGCCTGGTAAACCTGCTGGCTTGGTTCGACAACGAATGGGGGTTCGCCAACCGTATGCTCGACGTTGCCGAACACTATCTGCACGTCGTTCAACCAACCCGCAACAAACAGCCCTGAAGGACTGCATTCATGACCGTGTTGAAGATGACCGACCTCGACCTGCAAGGTAAACGCGTACTGATCCGCGAAGACCTCAACGTGCCTGTGAAGGACGGTGTGGTAGCCAGCGACGCGCGTATCCTGGCAGCGCTGCCGACCATCAAGCTGGCCCTGGAAAAGGGCGCGGCGGTAATGGTCTGCTCGCACCTGGGCCGCCCGACCGAAGGTGAATTCTCTGCCGAGAACAGCCTCAAGCCGGTCGCCGACTACTTGAGCAAAGCCCTGGGCCGTGACGTGCCGCTGATCGCCGACTACCTGGAAGGTGTCGAGGTCAAGGCCGGTGACCTGGTGCTGTTCGAGAACGTGCGCTTCAACAAGGGCGAGAAAAAGAACGCCGACGAGCTGGCGCAGAAATACGCTGCCCTGTGCGACGTGTTCGTGATGGACGCGTTCGGCACTGCCCACCGCGCCGAAGGTTCGACCCATGGCGTGGCCAAGTTCGCCAAAGTCGCCGCTGCCGGCCCACTGCTGGCCGCCGAGCTGGATGCCCTGGGCAAGGCGCTGAAAGCCCCGGCCAAGCCAATGGCGGCCATCGTCGCTGGCTCCAAGGTGTCGACCAAACTCGACGTGCTGAACAGCCTGAGCACCGTTTGCGACCTGCTGATCGTCGGTGGTGGCATCGCCAACACCTTCCTGGCGGCTGCTGGCCACCCCGTCGGCAAGTCGCTGTACGAGCCTGACCTGGTCGACACCGCCAAGGCCATCGCTGCCAAGGTCAACGTACCGCTGCCGGTCGACGTGGTGGTTGCCAAGGAATTCGCCGAAAGCGCCGAAGCGACCGTCAAGGCCATTGCCGACGTTGCCGCTGACGACATGATCCTGGACATCGGCCCGCAAACCGCTGCCAACTTCGCCGAGCTGCTGAAGTCGTCGCAGACCATTCTGTGGAATGGCCCAGTTGGCGTGTTCGAGTTCGACCAGTTCGGCAACGGCACCAAAGTGCTGGCCAAAGCCATCGCCGAAAGCGCCGCGTTCTCCATCGCGGGCGGTGGTGACACCCTGGCGGCGATCGACAAATATGGCGTTGGCGCCGATATCTCCTACATTTCTACCGGTGGTGGCGCGTTCCTCGAGTTCGTCGAGGGCAAGGTCCTGCCGGCTGTGGCAATCCTGGAAGAGCGGGCCAAGGCCTGATGACGTTGGCGCTTGGCAAAGGGAGCGACCTGATGGTCAAGCAATTGCCTGTGATGATTCTGGCCGGGATGCTGAGCGCGTGCTCCAGCAGCCCGTCTTCGGATGAAGCCGCGTCGCGGTCGCCCAAGGGCGGCTGCTACCAGTCCGAGTGGCAGGCTGAGACCGTACCGGTCATCAACAAGCGCCTGGGTCCGGATGGCCTGGAAAAGTATGACGAAGACCACCAGCACAAGGCGCCCGGTTGCCCTTGATCGGGTTCTCGGGCACCTAAGCTGGGTTTGAAGGTCTTCAACACTGGGGCCGCTGTGCGGCCCATCGCCGGCAAGCCAGCCCCCACAGGCCTTGCACATGCCCTTAGGGGGGTGCGGTACCTGTGGGAGCCGGCTTGCCGGCGATGGGCTGCAAAGCAGCCCTTAGCGGAGTAATGAGATGAAAGCGCTTATGGCCATCGCGGCCCTGGCGACACTGGCAGGATGCTCACTGCTGCAGCCGGCGCAACCCGCCCCGGCAGACAACTGGACCCGTTGGGTCTGTGACACCCAGACTGAAGTGCTGTGGCGCTTCGCGGATGCACAACAAGATTCGGTCGACGTACGCCTTGGCGGCGGCGACCAGGTCTACCGGCTCAAATCCGAGCCGAGCGCGTCGGGCGCGATGTACAGCGATGGCGTGCTGGCCTTCCACACCAAAGGCGAAGAAGGCCTGGTGTACTGGGTGGCAACCAACGATCTGATAGGGCGGGGCTGCAAGGCACCGTGACTGGCCGGGCCGCCCAGGTGGCCCACACTACTTGAACAGCAACCGCCCCTGCGGCAGGCTTGCACGAAACAAACGACGCTTGTCGGGAGAGAGATACACAATGGCACTCATTAGCATGCGCCAGATGCTGGACCACGCCGCCGAGTTCGGTTACGGCGTTCCAGCTTTCAACGTCAACAACCTCGAGCAAATGCGCGCAATCATGGAAGCCGCCGACAAGACCGACTCTCCGGTCATCGTGCAGGCTTCGGCAGGTGCCCGTAAATACGCCGGTGCGCCCTTCCTGCGCCACCTGATCCTGGCCGCGATCGAAGAGTTTCCGCACATCCCGGTGTGCATGCACCAGGACCACGGCACCAGCCCTGACGTGTGCCAGCGCTCGATCCAGCTGGGCTTCAGCTCGGTCATGATGGACGGCTCGCTGGGTGAAGACGGCAAAACCCCAACCGACTACGAGTACAACGTCCGCGTTACTCAGCAGACCGTTGCCATGGCGCACGCCTGCGGCGTTTCGGTAGAAGGCGAGCTGGGCTGCCTGGGTTCGCTGGAAACCGGCATGGCCGGTGAAGAAGACGGTATTGGCGCTGAAGGCGTGCTGGATCACAGCCAGATGCTGACCGACCCTGAAGAAGCCGCCGACTTCGTCAAGAAGACCCAGGTCGACGCCCTGGCCATCGCCATCGGCACCAGCCACGGCGCCTACAAGTTCACCAAGCCACCGACCGGTGACGTGCTGGCGATCGACCGTATCAAGGAAATCCACAAGCGCATCCCTAACACCCACCTGGTGATGCACGGTTCCTCTTCGGTACCGCAAGAGTGGCTGGCGATCATCAACCAGTACGGCGGCGACATCAAAGAAACCTACGGCGTACCGGTTGAAGAAATCGTCGAAGGCATCAAGCACGGCGTGCGCAAGGTCAACATAGACACCGACCTGCGCCTGGCCTCCACCGGTGCCATGCGTCGCCTGATGGCCCAGAACCCAAGCGAGTTCGACCCGCGCAAGTTCTTCGGTGAAACCGTCAAAGCCATGCGTGACGTGTGCATCGCCCGTTACGAAGCGTTCGGCACCGCCGGCAATGCCTCCAAGATCAAGCCGATCTCCTTGGAAGGCATGTTCCAGCGTTACCTGAAAGGTGAATTGGCCGCCAAGGTCAATTGATTCGCTGGTAGTACTGAAAAACCCGCAGAGATGCGGGTTTTTTTATGCCTGCGATAACCCGTATTCACGGCAGAGCAACCGTTAGTCGGCTACCGTACAGTTTATGCACTGATAGCGTTCTGATTGCATTGCGAGTTACAGGCCCGGGTCTAGAGTACTTATCGGATCCAATCGTGATTTGAAGTCGGTCACACAATAGAGAAGCAGCATGGATGGCGCTCACCTTCAACCACAGCCACGGGATGGTGGCAGCTCGGTTCTACTGGTGGTAGATGATTACCCCGAGAACCTCATCAGTATGCGGGCCTTGCTGGCCCGGCAGGATTGGCAAGTATTGACCGCAAGTTCGGGGGTGGAAGCCCTGAGTGCTTTGCTCGAACATGACGTCGACCTGGTCTTGCTGGATGTACACATGCCGGAAATGGACGGTTTCGAAGTCGCCCGGCTGATGCGCGGCAGCCAGCGCACGCGGCTGACCCCGATCATCTTCCTTACCGCTAACGAACAGTCCGAGGCCGCTGTGCTGAAGGGGTACGCCAGTGGCGCGGTGGACTACATGTTCAAGCCGTTCGACCCGCAGATTCTCAAGCCCAAGGTCCAGGCCCTGCTCGATCAGCAACGCAACCGGCGCATGTTGCAGCAACTGACCCGCGAGCTGGAAACAGCCAGGGCGTTCAACGCTTCGATTCTGGAAAACGCCGCCGAAGGGATTCTGGTGGTGAATGCCGCCGGCACCATCAGTTTCGCCAACCCAGCCATTTCACGCTTGCTGGCAGCGCCAGTGGAGCAGTTGCAGGGCGCCCAGTTGCTTGACCTGGTGCAAATGGCCAACGCCAACCTGTGGAGCGAGTCGGATTTCTACCAGGCCTACTTGGGGCGGCAGATCTTCCGCGTGCACGATGCCCAGTTACGCACCCTGGGTGGCGAGTTGGTACCGGTCGCGCTGTCGTGTGCCCCCTTGCCGGCCGATCAGCAGGCGATGGTGGTGACGGTGCTGGACATGTCGGTGGTGCGCAACCTCCACCAACAGCTCGAGTACCAAGCGGTAACCGACCCGCTGACCGGCCTGCTCAACCGCCGCGGTTTCTACCAGGCCGCCGAGGGCGTGCTGCTGCGCAACGAGCGCTCGGACAAGGCGCAGGCGCTGATGTACATGGACCTGGATGGCTTCAAGCGGATCAACGACTCGTTGGGCCATGAAGCGGGTGATCGCGTGCTGCGCTGGGTCGCCGAGCAAATCAAGGACTGCCTGGGCAGCGAAGCACTGCTGGCACGGATGGGCGGTGATGAGTTCACGGCGTTGTTCGATAGCTTGCCTTACCCCGAGCAGGCCGGGCGTTACGCCGAGCGCTTGCTTGAGCGCATCGCCATCAGCCAGCAGGTGGAAGGGCTGGATGTGTGTCTTGGGGTCAGCATCGGCATTGCCACGTACCCCGACTGCGGCGCCACCGTCGAGGGCCTGCTGCGCGCAGCCGATGCGGCGATGTACGCGGCCAAGCAGGCTGGCCGCCAGCAATACCGCTTCTATGACCACGAGCTCAATGGCCGCGCACGTTCACGGTTAATGCTTGAAGACGGTGTACGGGCAGCGATCGAACAGCAGGACTTTAGCCTGGTGTATCAACCCCAGGTGGGCTTCGCCGATGGCCACTTGCGCGGTTTCGAGGCGTTGTTGCGCTGGCAGCACCCCAGCGTTGGCGATGTGCCGCCGGGGCTGTTCATCCCCCTGCTGGAAGAGGCCCGGCTGATCAACCGCCTGGCCAGCTGGATCTACCGTCAGGGGGCAGCGCAGCGCCAGGCCTGGTGCGATCTTTTCCCTCGCGACCTGGTGCTGGGTATCAGCCTGAGCCGTGCCCAGTTCGTCATGCCGGGCCTGGTCGAGGAGCTGCAGCGGGTGATCCTGGACTATCAACTTGACCCCGCGCAGCTTGAAGTCGAGGTCGCGGAGACGTCGCTGATGTACAACATCGACGCGGCGGTGAAGCAGATACACCGCCTGCGTGAGCTGGGCGTGCGGGTGGCGCTGGATGATTTTGGCGCAGGTGACTGCTCGTTGCGCATGCTGCGGGATTTACCGATCGATACCCTGAAGTTGGACCGCCACCTGGTGGCACGCCTGCCGGACTCAGCCCTGGACGCCGCGCTGGTGCGTAGCGTGGTGAGCCTGTGCGCCGACTACCGCATCACAGTGATCGCCGAAGGTGTGGAAACCCCGGCCCAGGCTGCGTGGCTGAAGGCAAACGGTTGCGCCTACGTGCAGGGTTTTCTGGTGGCGCACCCCATGACCGCAGCGGATGCCAGCGGCTTCCCGGCGATTTTCTCCTGGCCTCGGCCATGATTGGCTAGAATCGCCCTTCGTCACGCCGAATGCACTGCCATGACCGTATTACGTTACCTGCAAGCCTACCCGCCGCACCTGCAAGAGCAGGTGCGGCAGATGATCGACAGCGACCGCCTGGGCGAGTACCTGCAGCGTCGTTACCCCGACCGCCATGACGTGCAGAGCGACAAGGCGCTGTACGGTTATGCCCAGGCGTTGCGGCAGCAGTACCTGCGCAGTGCGCCCAACCTGGACAAGGTGCTGTTCGACAACCGCCTGGACCTGACCCACCGAGCGTTGGGGCTGAACACGGCGGTATCCCGGGTGCAGGGTGGCAATCTCAAGGCGAAGAAGGAAATCCGCATCGCCGCTTTGTTCAAGGAGGCCGCGCCGCAGTTTTTGCGCATGATCGTGGTGCACGAGTTGGCGCACCTGCGTGAGCGCGACCATAACAAGGCGTTTTACCAGCTCTGTCAGCACATGGAGCCGGACTACCATCAACTTGAATTCGACCTGCGCGTCTACCTGACCTATCGGGAGCTGCCGGGCAACTGTTAAGGACCATGCAGCATGGAAGTGAGCAAGACCAAGAGCAGCTTCTACCGCCGCCTGTACGTGGCCTGGCTGATCGACAGCCAGACCGCGACCAGCGTGCCGGCGCTGATGGAGGCCACCGGCATGCCACGCCGCACGGCCCAGGACACCATCGCCGCCCTGGCCGACCTGGACATCGTCTGTGAGTTCGAGCAGCAGGAAGGCGCGCGCAATCATGCCGGGCATTATCGCATTCATGACTGGGGCGCGATCGACAAGCAGTGGATCATTCGGCATTTGCGCCAGATCCGCGAAGTGTTGCGGTATCCCTGACCTGCTCTAAAGTCGTCCTGTGGAGATTGCCCAGCTTCTTGGCGTTGCGCTGCCGCGCAGAGACCAATGGTCATTGTGGGAGCGGGCTTGTCCCGCGAATGGGGGTACGCGGTGCATGGCACCGGCTTCGCCGGTGTTCGCGGGGCAAGCCCGCTCCCACAGCGCCCCGGGCCTTCTCAGCCTTTACGCATACCAATATGCGGAATGTCATCCTCAAGGTATTCCTCACCCACCGCTTCAAACCCATGCCCTGCATAAAAACCTTGCAGATGCGCCTGCGCCGACAGGTACACCGGCGTACCCGGCCAGCAATGCTCGGCCGCCTCCAGCCCTTTGAGCAGCAACGCATGCCCCAGCTTGAGCCCGCGCGCCGCAGGTGACGTGACCACGCGGCCGATGACCACATCGCCCCCTTGGGATTGCGGGTCGAGCAGGCGCAGGTAAGCCACCAGCTTGTCGTCTTGCCAGGCCATCAGGTGCAGGGTGTCGCCGGTCAGGTCCTGGCCATCGACTTCCTGGTAGCTGCAGCGTTGTTCGACCACGAACACTTCAGTGCGCAACTGCAGGATGGCATAGAGCTGCTCCTTGCCGAGATCAGTGTGGTGCTTGCAAAGCCAGTCAATGGACATGGGCAGGAACTCCTTGAATGATCCGTCGATCATCGCAAATCCCAAGGCTACCGACGAGTGGCTGATTGCTGCAGGCGGTGTCATGCAGCCTTCGGCCAAAATAGAGGCAAAATGACACTATTGTCCGCTGCCTTCGGCCGCAGCTTTGTGTACGCTCAGCGGCAGTTGTGGTGCAGACCGCCTACACAGTGTGTGCCCTCCATTGCGAAAGGACTTGAGCATGCGGCCACTGCTTTGTGTTCTGGGGTTGCTGGCAGTGATGCTGGCCTCGCCCGCCCAGGGTTACGGCAAGCTGCGGCTTGTGGCGGACAACTGGCCACCGTTTACCGACACCAGCATGCCCGGCGGCGGTTTGGCGACCAGCATCGTCACCACGGCGCTGGCCCGGGCCGGATACACCAGTGCGTTCGAAGAAGTGCCCTGGGCACGGGCCTTGATGGGCGTCGGCGAAGGGCGTTACGACGTGTTGATCAATGCCTGGCGCAACGACGCGCGTGCGCGCATCGGCCAGTTTTCCGACGCCTACCTGACTAACCGCATCCGCTTGCTCAAGCGCAAGGGTGAGGCGTTTGACTATCAGCATGCTGCCGATTTGTACCCCTACAGCATTGCCGTGGTGCGTGACTATGCCTACTCGCCCGATTTCGACGGCGACACCCGCTTGCACAAAGTGCCTGTGCGCAATTTCTCGTCAGCCGTGCGCATGTTGGCGGCAGGCCGGGTGAACCTGGCGGTAGAAGATGAATACGTGGCCCGTTACAACCTGCAGCGCGAACCGCAGGCGGTGCGTGATGGTGTGGAACTGATCGACCCGCCACTGGCGCAGAACAGCCTGCATATTCTGGTCAGCCTGAAACACCCGCAACACCAGCAGATTGTCGAACGGTTCGAACAGGCGATTGCGGCGATGAAAGCTGATGGCAGTTATGCGCGCTTGTTACGCCAGCATGGCTTTTGACCTCTAATGCCCGTGCTGGCCTCTTCGCGGGTAAACCCGCTCCCACACAAGCGATACCCATTTCCTGTGGGAGCGGGTTTACCCGCGAAGAGGCCGCCACAGGCCACATAGCATTTAGGCCGGCGCGCTTTCCTTGACCAGGTGCGCTGCCAGCGTGCGCAATGGCCCCAACTGCCTGCAAATCAGTGCCAGCTGGGTCTGCACCAACCGCTGGTGCTCATCCAGCTCTTCTGGCATCTGCTCCAGGTCGTTGGCCAGCGCTTCTTCGGCATCACTGTGGATCGCCACCGGTAGCCGCGCCGCCAGGCCATTGGCGATTTCATCCAGGCTGTTGGCCAGGCTTTGCCCCGCGCCCTCGATCAACAGCTCTTGCACCTCCGCCGGCAAGGCGGTGTCGCGGTGCGCGCCAAGCCCGGAGAGGTAGCTGAGCAGCGTGTGCGACAACACCAGGAAACGGAAGCCAACGTCCGCTTCCTTGCGGAAGTGCCCCGGTTCCATGAGCATGTTGGCCAGCGTGGTCGACAGCGCCGCATCGGCGTTGTGGGCATTGCGGCGGGCCAGGCGGTAGGCGAGGTCGTCGCGTTTGCCGTGGGCATACTGCTGCATGATCTGGCGCAGGTACACGCTGGCGCAGGCCAAGGTGTTGGCCAGCGCCTTGTTCAAGCGCCGGCCTTGCCAGTCGGGCAGGAACAGGAACACCGCCAGAATGGCGATCAGGCTGCCCACCAGGGTATCGAACAGGCGCGGCAGGAACAGGCCGTAGCCGTCGCCGATCTGGTTGAAGCAGAACAGCACCATCAAGGTGATCGCTGCGGTTGCCAAGGTGTACCGGGTGGTGCGGTTGACGAAGAACACCACCCCGGCGACCACAGCGAACATCGACTGGATGATCGGGCTGGGGAACAGGTCGAACAGGGCCCAGCCAACCGTCAAACCGATGGCCGTGCCGAACACCCGCTGCACCAGCTTGCGCCGGGTCGCGCCGTAGTTGGGCTGGCAGACGAACAGCGTGGTGAGGATGATCCAGTAGCCCTGGGTCGGGTGAATCAAATGCACCATGCCGTAGCCGATCGACAGTGCCAGCGACAAGCGCAGAGCGTGGCGGAACAGCAGCGAGGTCGGCGTGAGCTGGGTGCGCAGGCGGCTCAACACATCCTTCAGCGAGCGTGGCGAACGGTCGAGCAGGCTGCTGTCACTGGCATCGGCCAGGCTGTCCGGGTTGCTGGCGGCGCCCAGCAGGCGGTCGAGGGTGGCAAGGTTGGCGGCCAGTGCCCGCAACGACCGCAGCAGGCTACGCCAGGCCGGGTTGTTCTGGTTGCGCAAGTGCTCCAGAGAGGCGTTGAGGTCTTCCAGGGTGTCGGCAAACCGGCTGTCGAGCACGAACGGCTGGCGCAAGCGGATCGAGCGTGCCAGGTCTTGGCAGGCGGAGCCTTGATGGCGCAGCAGGCGCTGGCAGCGGAACATCACGTCGCTGTGGAAGAACGCTTCGGCCAGGGCGTTGTACGGGTAATGCGAGGCGCTGACGCGCTCGTGAATATCCTGGGCCAGAAAGTACAGTTTCAGGTAACGGCTGACCTTGGAATTTGGCTGGCTGTTGCCGACCCGGTGCAGGATGATTTCCTTGGCAGCGTTGAGCGCCGCGACCACCTTGCCGTTCTGCTGGGCCAACTCCAGGCGGCGGGCCTCCAGGTCGAGGTTGCGGATGGGTTCAAACAGGTTGGCCTTCAGCTTGAGGTAGCGCCCCAGCTCGAAAAACAGTTTGGCCAGGCTTTGCTGCACCGGCTGATTGGAGAACAACGCTTGCCACAGCACCGACAGCAGGCCGTACCAGGCTGCGCCCGCCACCAGCAGCATTGGCTCGTGCCAGAAGTCATTCACCTGGCCGCCGCGTTGGTCCACGCCGATCATGGTGTACACCGATAAAATCAGCGTGGCTGAAGCGATCGCACCATAGCGCTCGCCCAGTGCACCGAGCATGGTCAGGCCGAAGGCCGCCAGGGCCAGGGCGCCGGCGAAGATCCAGGGGTAGGGGAACAGTAACTCGACTGACAGCGCGGCGATGGCAAAACACACCAGGGTTACCGCCAGCGCGCTGAGCCGGCCTTGCCAGCTGTCGTCGGTTTCGGCCAGGGCACTGGCGATGATGCCCAGGAACAAGGGGATCAGCAGGGCCATTTCATCCTGGTACCAACACAAGGCCATGCTGCCGGTGAGGGCGACCGTAACCCTGATGCTGTAGCTGAACTTGTCTTGGCCCCACAGGCGACGCAGTGACTGACGGAACGAGCTCGATGACATGATGGCCTTGGGCTGTGATCGAATGAATACAGTGCCGCACGGACCAGCAAGAAGCGTTCCGTGCTGCTGAATGGATTCTACTCTACACGAACTGCGCCGCAGCGTTAGCCGATGCCCATGCCCACTGGAAATTGAAACCGCCCAGGTGGCCGGTGACATCCAGCACCTCGCCAATGAAGTACAGCCCCGGGGCTTTGAGCGACTCCATGGTCTTGGACGACACCTCGCGGGTGTCCACGCCGCCCAGCGTCACTTCGGCGGTGCGATAGCCCTCGGTGCCAGCCGGTACCACTTGCCAGGCTGCCAGTTTTTCGGCGATCTGGGCCAGTTCTGCCGGGGTGTACTGCTTCATCGGCTTCGATTCGAACCACTGCTCGGCCAACAGGTTGGCCAGCTTGCGGGTGAACACCTCGCCAAGCACCGTCTTCAGTTCTGCGTTGGCGCGCTCAGCCTGCTGCTGTTGCAGCCAGGTCAGTGCATCGCGGTCCGGCAGCAGGTTGATCTCCACCGTGTCGCCGGCCTCCCAGAACGAGGAGATCTGCAGAATCGCCGGGCCGCTCAGGCCGCGGTGGGTAAACAGCAGGTTCTCGCGGAAGCTGGTGCCGTTGCAGCTGGCCGTGCAGTCCAGCGAGGTGCCCGACAGTTCAGTGCACAGTGCCTTGAGTTGGGGCTCGGTGATGGTGAAGGGCACCAGCCCGGCGCGGGTCGGCAGCAGGGTGTGGCCGAACTGGCGCGCCACCTGGTAGCCGAAACCGGTAGCACCCAGGGTCGGGATCGACAGGCCGCCGGTGGCGATCACCAGCGACTGGCAGGCGAACTGCCCGGCACTGGTTTGCAGCAGGTAGCCGTTTTCGGTTTTCTCGATGTGCGAGATGCTGGTGTCCATGCGCAACTCGGCACCGGCCTCGTCGCACTCGGCCAGGAGCATGTTGAGGATGTCGCTGGCCTTGTTGTCGCAGAACAGCTGCCCGAGCTTCTTCTCGTGATACGGCACGCCATGCTTGGCCACCAGCTCGATGAAGTCCCACTGGGTGTAGCGGGCCAGCGCCGACTTGCAGAAGTGCGCGTTGTGCGAAAGGAAGTTGGCAGGCTCGGTGTACATGTTGGTGAAGTTGCAGCGCCCGCCGCCGGACATGAGGATTTTCTTGCCTGGCTTGTTGGCGTGGTCCAGCAGCAGTACCCGGCGGCCACGGCGGGCGCTGAGCTGGGCGCACATCAGGCCGGCGGCGCCGGCGCCGAGGATGATCACGTCGGTGGTGTGCACGGGTTACCTCTTGAAGATTGCTGGGGCTGCCTTGCAGCCCTTTCGCGACACAAGGCCGCTCCTACAGGGGATCGCGTAACCCGTGTAGGAGCGACCTTGTGTCGCGAAAGGGCCGCAAAGCGGCCCCAAAAGTTTTTTAAATGATGCGGACTTTCAGGGCCCGGCCTTTGATCTTGCCGCTGTTCAGGCGCTGCATCGCCTGCTTGGCCAGTGCCCGTTCCACTGCCACGAAGGCCTGGAAATCGAAGATGGCGATCTTGCCCACCTGCTTGCCCGGGATGCCGGCATCGCCGGTCAATGCGCCGAGGATGTCACCCGGGCGCAGTTTGTCCTTGCGCCCGGCAGCGATGCACAAGGTGCTCATCACCGGCAGCAGCGGCTCGCCGCCTTTATTTTTCAGGCTGTCCAGCTGGTCCCAGCGCAGCGGGCTCTTCTGCAGCGCTTCGATGGCCTGGGCGCGGTGGCCTTCGGCCGGGGCCACCAGGCTGACCGCAACGCCCTTCTCGCCGGCACGGCCGGTACGGCCGACACGGTGCACGTGGATCTCGGCGTCACGCGCCAGCTCGACGTTGAGCACCATGTCCAGGCCGTCGATGTCCAGGCCGCGCGCGGCCACGTCGGTCGCCACCAGCACCGAGCTGCTGCGGTTGGCGAACATGGCCAGCACTTGGTCGCGGTCGCGCTGTTCGAGGTCACCGTGCAGGGCCTGGGCGACGATGCCTTTGGCCGTGAGGTGGGCGACCACGTCTTCGCACTGCTGCTTGGTGAAGCAGAACGCCACGCACGATTGCGGGCGATAGTGGCCGAGCACGCGGGTCACCGCTTCGAGGCGCTGTTGCGCGTCGATTTCGATGAAGCGCTGTTCGATCTGGTTGTCGGTGTGCAGGCTTTCGACCTTGACCTGCTGCGGGTTGCGCATGAAGTCTGCGGCAAGCTGCTTGATGCCGGACGGGTAGGTGGCCGAGAACAGCAGGGTCTGGCGGCGGGCCGGAGTCTTGCCGATGATGCTGGCGATGGCGTCGAAAAAGCCCATGTCGAGCATGCGGTCGGCTTCGTCGAGGATCAGCGTGTTGAGCCCGTCGAGTACCAGGGTGCCTTTATCCAGGTGCTGCTGGATGCGCCCCGGGGTGCCGACGATGATGTGCGCACCGTGCTCCAGCGACGCGATCTGCGGGCCGAGCGAAACGCCGCCGCAGAGGGTCAGGATCTTGATGTTGTCTTCGGCGCGCGCCAGCCGGCGCAACTCTTTGGCGACCTGGTCGGCGAGCTCGCGGGTCGGGCACAGGACCAGCGCCTGGCAACCGAAATAGCGCGGGTTGATCGGGTTCAGCAGGCCGATGCCGAACGCAGCGGTCTTGCCGCTGCCGGTCTTGGCCTGGGCGATCAGGTCCTGGCCCTTGAGGATGACCGGCAGGCTCTGGGCCTGGATCGGCGTCATCGAGGCATAGCCGAGGGCGTCCAGGTTGGCCAGCATGGCGGCGGACAGCGGCAGGGTGGCAAAGGCGGTGGATTCGGTGGTCACGAGGCGGGCCTGTGTGGCGAAGCGAAAAATGCCGCACAGTCTACCAGCCTCATGGCCATTCGCCCTACGACTCCATGTGTTGTTCCGGACGACGGGCACGCCTTCCGTCTGTCGGCGCCAGTTGCAGGAAGATGGCTGCGGCCAGCATGGCCATGATGCCGATGGTCACGAAGGTCAGCTGGAAGGCGCCCAAGGTGCTTTCCACCCCCTCGGCGCTGCCGGCCGCCGTGAAGCCGCCCAGCAATGCACCCGCGCAGGCCACACCCAGGCTCAGCGCCAGTTGCGCGACCACCGACAGCAGGCTGTTGCCGCTGCTGGCGCTGGCATCGTCGAGGTCGATCAGGGTCACCGTGTTCATGGCCGTGAACTGCATGGAGTTCACGGCGCCGAGCAGGCCCAGTTGTATCAGCAGCACGGCGTAGGGCGTCTGCTCGTCGACCAGGCCGAGGCTGGCCAGCAGCAGGCCCAGCAGCAGGGTATTGCCGGTGAGGATGATGCGGTAGCCGAAGCGCTCGATCAGCGGCCGGGCGATGGACTTGGCCAGCATCGCCGCTGCAGCCAGCGGAATCATGCTCATGCCTGCCTGGGCTGGCGAATAGCCCAGTGCCACCTGCAGCAGCAAGGGCACGAGGAAGGGCAGGGCGCCGCTGCCCAGGCGCGCGAACAGGTTGCCGAGGATGCCGATGGCAAAGGTGCGCACGCGGAACAGGCTGGGCGAGAACAGCGGCTCGGGATCGCGCCCGGCCCGCAGCCAGTAGGCGGCCAGGCAGGCCATGCCAGCGAACAGCAGCAACATCACCCGCAAGTGCGGCAAGTGCAACTCGCCCAAGCCTTCCATGGCGATGGTGATCAGCACCATCGCCGCGCCGAACAAGAGGAAGCCCGGGCCATCGAAGCTGGTGCGCTCTGCGCCGCGCAGGTCAGGGATGAACTTCCACACGGCATAACAGCCGATGGCACCGACCGGCAGGTTGAGCAGGAAGATCCAGTGCCAGCTGAGGATTTCCACCAGCCAGCCACCGACCGTTGGGCCGAGCAGGGGGCCGAGCAGGCCGGGGATGGTGATGAAGCTCATGATCCGCACCAGCTCGGTGCGGGGGTAGGCGCGCAGTACCACCAGCCGGCCGACCGGCAGCATTAATGCGCCGCCCAGGCCTTGAACGACTCGGGCCATGATCAGAAAACCGAGGCTGTCGGCGGCGGCGCATAGCAGTGAGCCGAAGCTGAACAACAGGATCGCGCTGAAGAAGATGTGCTTGGTACCGAAGCGGTCGGCGAGCCAGCCGGAGGCGGGGATCAGCAAGGCTACGGTGAGCATGTAGGCGATGATCACGCCTTGCATGCGCAGCGGGTCCTCTTCCAGCGAGCGCGCCATGGCCGGCAGCGCGGTGTTGAGAATGGTGCCGTCCAGGGACTGCATGAAGAAAGCGATGGCCACGACCCAGGGGATCCAGCGGGCGGTGACGGGGTCCAGCGGTGCACGATCAGGCATGACGTCCTCTTTTGTCTGTGCCGGCCTCTTCGCGGGGCAAGCCCGCTCCCATAGGATCTCCACTGCCCTCGAATGGGGTGACATCGCTGTGGGAGCGGGCTTGCCCCGCGAAAGGGCCGGTAATGCCTATCACAATGTCAGGGTCAGGCCTTTGACCAGCGCCCCTGGCAAATGACTCGACCCAGTACTGCGCTGTCCATAGGTACTGGTAGACAAGATCATCTCGCGCTCGCGCGTCAGGTCCTCCAGCTGGCTGCCCAGCAAACTGTACAGGCTGTCATCGAAGCGCATGGTGCTTACCGGCCCCTGAATCTGGCCATTCTCCACCCAGAAGGTGGCAAAACGGGTCAGGCCGGTCATGCGTGCTGCTGGCAGGTCCGAGTAGTTCAGGTACCACAAGTTGCTGATATACAGCCCGGTGCCCAGCCGTTCGAGGATTGTTTCACTGGCCAGGTTGCCCGCCGCGAGGCTCAAGGCGCAGGGCGACTCGTAGCTGTCGGCACCATTCGCCACCAGCGCGAACTCGGCCGCACTGCGTGCGCTGATCAAGCGCTGCACGGCTTGGCCTTGCTGGATCAGCGGCACATCGAGGCGGGGTGACCCCTCATCCGAAAACGCCGGGCTCAGCGAACCGCTGACTTGCTCGTCGAAGCTGACCAGCGGGCTCAGCTGCGCATCGCCGTTATACAGGCGCTGCAGGGCGCTGTTGCCAGTGGCCAGGGCCTGCGCAGAAAACCCGCCCCAGCACAGCATGCCGGCGATCTCGTCCATGGCCGCTGGCGCCAGGTAGGCGCGGTAACTGCCTGGTTTCAAGGTGATGGCAGGGCGGCCCAGGAACGCCAGTTGCTCGCGGGCCAGGCGCAGGCGCGCGACGAACTCGTCAGCGCTCCAGGCCTGCCCGGCATAGTTGGCTTTCACGGCCTGGCCGTTGCTGTGGAACAGGCTCCAGTCCATGTTGAAACTGTTGGCCTGGTGCCAGCCAAAGGCCCCGAACGAGCTGGCGAAGCCGCGACAAATCGGCCCGGCGGCGTAGATGCCGACCAGGTCCTGGTCGCCGGCTTCCTGTTCGATCAAGGCCAGCACTTCATCCAGTTCCGGCAGCGTGTGGTCTTGCTGGCTGTGGCTGTTCCACGGGGTTTCGTCCAGGCGCAGGTAGGGGTCGACGGCCAGCAGGGGCAGGGTCTGGCGCAGTTGGCCTAGGGCATCGGCCAGGCGCGCGCGGTCCAGCACGGCATCATCGCCCAGGGTGATCAACTGCTCGGCCTGGCGGCCATCACAGATCAGGCGCAGTTGCACACTGGCCTGGCTCACCTCGCCGGCCTGGCGCACCTTGGCATGGTTGAAGCGCACGAACTGTGACTGCTCGGCGCTGTAGCCAAAGGTGAACTGTTCGCCCGGCTGCAGGGCATCGCGCAGGGCGCCAAGCAGGCTTTCGAAACGGTGTTGGGGTGTGGCGCTCATCAGGCGTCGCCTCCGAAGACATCGATCTGGCTGAACACGCAGGCCGGCGAAGCATGGCCGACCCGCACCACCTGGTTGGGCTCGCCTTTGCCGCAATTGGGCGTACCGAGCACCTGGAAGGTGCTGGCGTCGCCGACGGCGGACAAGTTGCGCCAGAACTGCGCCGAGATGCCGCGGTAGTTGGGGTTCTTGACGATGCCCTTGAGCTCGCCGTTTTCGATCAGTTGGCCCCACTCGCAGCCGAACTGGAACTTGTTGCGGGCATCGTCGATGGACCAGGACCGGTTGGTGCGCATCAGGATGCCGTGCTCGATGCCCTTGACCAGTTGCGCCAGCGAGCGGTCGCCCGGCTCGATGTTGAGGTTGGCCATGCGGTCGATCGGTGCGCGGTTCCAGCCACAGGCACGGCTGTTGGCCACGCCGTCCAGGCCGGAGCGGAACTGCGAAAGGGCGCCGCCCAACGGGCGCAGTAGCACGCCATCGCGGATCAGGAACTGCTTGCTGGCCTGGGTGCCGTCATCGTCGTAGCTGTAGCTGGCGAGTTCTTCGCCGATGGTCGGGTCGAAGGTCACGTTGAGCAGCTTCGAGCCGTATTGCAGGTGGCCGAAGTCACTGGCGTTGACGAAACTGGTGCCGGCGTAGTTGCGCTCGTCGCCGAGAATGCGGTCCATCTCCAGCGGGTGGCCGATGGACTCGTGAATCTGCAGCATCATCTGGTCGGGCATCAGCAGCAGGTCACGCGGGCCGCTGGGCGTATTGGGTGCCAGCAGCAGTTGCAGCGCCTCGTCGGCGACCCGGCGGGCGGCGCCGACCAGGCCACAGCGCTCGATGACCTCGAAGCCCCCCTGCTGGCCAAAGTTGTCCCGGCCCAGGCTGCGGCTCTGGCTGTCTTGGCCGTCGCTGGCCGTCACGCTCAGGCCTGGGAACAGGAAGCGCTGGGCGTGGCGCAGTTCGGCGCCGGCGGAGTTGAGGTAGGTTTGTTCGACCAGGGTGATGTCCAGGCCGGCCTGCCAATCCACCAGGCGGCTGTCCTGGGGCACGCTGGCCGACTCGGCGGCAAGCAGGCCCAGGCAATCGGCGAGGTTGGGCAGTGGCTGGTCGAAGTTGGGCGAGACATGGTCGTGGCGTGCGCTGGTCACCGTTTGGTCGCGCAGGTCCAGCAGGCTATGCCTGGCGATCTGCCGGGCCAGCGCTTCGGCGCGTTCGAGCGCCTGCTGCAAGCCTTGTTGGGACAGGTCGGCGGTGGCCGCATAGGCCTCAACGCCGTTGACCCGCACGGTGAGCATGGCGCCCTCGTCCTGGCTGAAGAAGGGCGGCTCGGCCACATTGCGACGCACAGACAATGCCTGGTACGACTGCTTCACATGACGCAGGGAAAACAACTCGGCCGTGCTGCGCAGCCCAGCAAAGCGCTGGCGCAACAGGGCGCTGGAATCAAACATGCGGGAACCTCCGAGTCAGTGGTGGCTCCCCCTAGAACCACGCCACTCGCATGCCTAGGCCTGTATCGTCACGGGCCACGAGCAATGCCAGCTCATTATGGCAGCCAGGTACTTCCCTGGTCAGGAAATAACGCGGGCCGTTCAACCACCGCCCTCCCAGCAATGGGGCGGCGTTGTTACGCCCACTTTCTGGATGGCGGCCTTCAACATAGCATTCAGATGCGCTGCGACATGGTGCGAGGTGTCCGTTAGCAAGTAGACGTGGTGCTTTTCGAGGTCGGGCAAGCCCAGCCCTTCCACGTACGCGAGTGAGGTATCCGTGCTATCCAGCCCTTCGACAATGCCCACGGCCAGGCCACTTCTCATGCAGGCCAGTACCGCGTGCCAGTTGGCGCTTTCCAACAGCACACGGTACGCAATGCCGTGGGCTTTCAGAGCCTGCAACGCCGCCTCCCGGTACGGGCAACCCTTCAACTGCAGTGCCAGCGGCAAGGGGCGACTGGGGTCATGGCTGAATCCAGGCGCTGCGGCCCAGCGCGGCTGAGTCGAGCGAAGCCACTCGCCTTGCTGCCAGCCGTCACTGCTGACCGCCACTGCCAGGTCCAGCCGCTGTCGCGCAAACAGGTCGATGAGCTCTGCGCTGGATCGCGCTACAGCCTCCAACTCCAGCTTCGGGTTATTGGCGACGAACACCGGCAGAAAGTCGCTCATGAGGTTGGCGGCATAACCGTCGGGTACGCCTATGCGCACCTTGCCGGTCATCTGCTGTGGCGACAGCGTGGCCAGTAGCCTGTCGTGAGCCATCAAGAAACGTGTCGCTTCGCCCATCAGCTGACGGCCCGCAGGGGTTAGCTCCACCGACTGGTTACTGCGTGTGAACAATTGTTGCCCGATCTTTCCCTCCAGCTTCTGAATCTGCGTCGTCACCGCCGATGGGCTGCGGTGGACGTAGTCGGCCGCCGCCTTGAAACGGCCTAGCCGGGCCACTGCCTGGAAGGTTCTCAGTACATCGATGTCGAGGCCTTTGCCCATGGAGCCACCTGATTTGGTCGGATCGAACCAGCGCTTCGATTTAATCAACTGTACAGCCTTTATACCCACTCTTACTGTGGGGTCGAAGCCCGCATGCCCCCTGAATTGCAATGGAATGATACGGATGAGCCTGAATGACTTCGTGGTAGATGCACTCGTGCGCAACCCCGCTTACCAGCACGCACGACTATGGACTGTCGAGAACCACGAGAAGTACTCGACATTGGCCCAGCCTGAGCTGGGACCTGAAAGCGACCACCGTTTCAACCACGAGATATTTCTGCTTATGCGCGCCTTGAATGAGCAAGGCGTAGGTCAGAGCGGGCTCTGTGCTGATGCAGAGGGGCAGGGGGCGCTCAAGGCCGTCATCGGGGACGTTGCCGAGCGGTTGGCAGCACTGAGTAGTGGGCGCCGTGTGCACTATGTGGAGCTGGGCCCGGAGCCGATCAAGAGCGCCTGCTTGCTGAAGCGAATGGTCGAGACGTCCAGCTCCATCCGCTACACCGCCATCGATATCAACCAGACTTCAGAAGCCGCGATGAGCGATGCCGTGGGGCCCATCGTGCGCGAGGATGGCAGTTTCAATTACATCGCCGCTGATTACCGCACCGTAACCCATGAGGATTTGCGTCACGATCAGGAGCTCACTCTCATCACCCTGCTTGGTTTTCAGGAGGGTAACGAGCTGCCAGTGAGCACTGGGCGGCTGATTCGTAGCCTTGCAGGTAACACCACCTACATCCTTTCGGAAATGCAGGTCTACGACGAAGGCCTGGAAAGTACCATCCTCAAGTTCTACGCCAACCCCTGCATGCTCCAGTTCTCCCAAATGGTCGCGCTTCAACAAGGCTTCATCCCCTCGGGCGAGCATGAAGCCATGCTCGTACCGCTACGCATTCAGGATGACCCCATCCATGTCGCGGTAACCCTGCAACCTGTGCAGCGTCTGCAGCAACGTGGGTACCTGCTGACCAACATCTGCCTCAAGTACACGCCCGAACAGTTCCGTCGCATCAGGGCCCGGCATTGCAACTGCAGTGTGGTGGACGAGTTCGCCAGCGGTGATGGCTCGGTGCGCTATCAGATCGCCAAGTACCTTCAGTAGTGACTCTACGGGGACAGACACATCATGAATCCTTCAGACACCTTACCCCTGTTCGAACGCGGTGTAGGGCGCGTGAAGCTGGCGCTCAAGTCGACATTGAAGCGCACGCCGCGGCCATCGCCTATCTGCCTCAGTGAGCAGTTGCCCTGGTCGGACGATTTGCTTTGCCAGCACGGGCCCGTCCTCAGCGACACCCGAACACTTGGGCAGCTTGGGTATGCCGACAGCCCGCACGCCAAAATCGCAGCGGACAGCATCACCGGGGTGGCGGTTGTGCATCGGCTGTTCACGCCCGAGGGCGTTGCGGCCTTGCAAGGCATCTGCAGCCGTCTGGAGGAGGGGGCGGCTGACAGCGACTGGATCATTTCGCGGCGTACGCGAGGGGTGACGGCTTTATCATCGTTCATCAACGACATGATGTGCAGCCGCTCATTCCTGTTAGCTGTCTCGCGCATTGCAGGCGTGCCGCTGGTGCCTTACCCCATGGTCAATGCGCGCTCGCAGGTCAACTATTTCTACCCCAAGCCTGTCGAGCAACAGCAGCAACTCGGCATGTGGCACACAGACGGCACCAATTACGTGCTGAACATCGTGCTGTCGGGGGCCTGCGAATACAGCGGGGGCGAATTCCTGTTCCATAACGGCACTGTCGACAGCTTTGATGCGCTGGACCACCGTACCTTCGAAAATGCGCGCCTGGACGCACCTGGCGATGCCTTGTTCATCTATGGCAGCCGATTGTTCCACGGTGTGCGCCCGGTGGTCAGCGGGCGACGCATGTCGTTGGTGCTGTCCTTTCATTGTCCCTATTTTGGTGACGACTCCAACCGGTTTTGGCACTTGGCCTCCGACGATGGCATCCCTGCGACGATCCCTAAATGGTTGGGGTTACGCTGGGCCTTGCAGCGATCAGCAGCCCGCCAGTTTTCAAGGATAGGCATCGAGCCGATTACGTTCGCGCAATTGCATCACACAGGGGCGTGAACATGCCAAGCAGTGCGCCGTACCTGATCCTGCTGCAAGTCATCTTTGTCCTTTCCTGGAGTTCGGGCTTTATTGGTGCCCGGCTGGGCACGGAAGACGCGGGTGCCATCAACCTGCTGTTCTGGCGGTTTCTGCTGGTCAGCATCTGCCTGCTGCCTTTTGTCGTGCATCGGCTGCGTACGCTTACGTGGGCGCAGATACGCTACAACGCCGTCATTGGTTTCCTGGCGCAGTTTGCCTATCTGGTCAGTGTCTACATCGCCATCCGGGGCGGGCTACCGGCAGGGATTGCCGCCATCATTTGTGCGCTGCAGCCATTGATCACGGCATCGATGAGCAACAACAACCAGCATGAGCGCAGTGGACGGCAGGAATGGCTCGGGCTTGGGGTGGGGTTCGCCGGCGTCAGCATGATCATTTTTGCAGAGTACAGCCTGTCTGCGAACCAGCTTAGCCTCTGGCTTTACGCCCTGCCGCTGATCGCCGCCATCACGTTGTCCATTGCCACGCTGTATCAGCGTCGGCAATCGATCATGGCGACGGACCACAGCAAGGACGGTCTGCTGATGCCGTTGTTTCTGCAATCGACTGCGACACTGCTGCTGCTCACGGCTGCAGGCTTGCCGCTGGGGTTGATCGACGTGCCTGCCAGCACACAGGTCTGGGCGGCGGTCGCATGGCTGACCCTGTTCTCCACGTTCATTGCCTACCTGAGCCTGTGGATATTGCTGACAAAGCTCTCGGCGACCCGCGTCTCGGCACTGGTCTACCTCGAGCCACCGGTCACGTTGTTATGGGCGGCGATGATGTTCGGGGACGTGATCCATTGGACAACCTACGTGGGCATTGCGGTGGTCGCGGCAGGTATCGCCATCACCCGCCAGCCGCGCAGGTCGGCCACGCCTGCCAATGCGCTGAGCGACACGGGTGACAGATAGAGGCGCGTGAGCGCGGCACTGCGCTGGTCGCTAGAACCACCCGTCTTGCATGGTGATACAGGTGTCGTCGCGTACCTCGAGCAATGCCAGCTCATTGTGGCAGCCCGGCACTTCCCAGGTCAGGAAGTAGCGCGCGGCCTGGAGCTTGCCGAGGTAGAAGTCACGGTCGTCGGCGTTGCCTTTGAGCAGGCCGAGTTCGGCGTGGATCGCCTGTTCCAGCCAGCGCCAGCCGACCACGCAGTGGCCGAAGGCCTTGAGGTACAGGGCCGAGTTGGCCAGGGCGGTGCTGACGTTGCCCTGGGCCATGTCACCCAGCAGGGCAAGGGTGACGGCTTGCAGGCGATTGACCAACTGCTCCAGCGGCTGGCGCAGGGTGTCGAGGCCAGGGTGGTGGCTGGCGCGCTCGGCTGTGCTGGCGATCAGGCGGATCAGTTGCTTGAGCCCGGCGCCGCCGTTTTGCGCAAGCTTGCGGCCGAGCAGGTCGAGCGACTGGATGCCTTCAGTACCCTCGTGAATCGGGTTCAGGCGGTTGTCGCGGTAATACTGCTCAACGGGGTATTCGCGGGTGTAGCCATGGCCGCCGAGGACTTGGATCGCTAACTCGTTGGCTTTGAGGCAGAAGGCCGATGGCCAGGATTTGACGATCGGGGTCAACAGGTCGAGCAGTGCCTGGGCGTGTTGCCGGGCGCTCTCGTCGTCGGCTGTCTGGGTGTCGTCGAACAGGCGTGCGGCGTACAGGCCAAGGTCGAAGGCGCCTTCAACGTAAGCCTTCTGCGTCAGCAGCATGCGCTTGACGTCGGTATGCCCGATGATTGGCACGGCAGGGCTGTGCGGGTCCTTGTTGTCCGGCAACCGCCCTTGTGGCCGCTGGCGCGCGTAGTCCAGCGAGTACAGGTAGCCGGCATAACCGAGCATCACCGCGCCCATGCCAACGCCGATGCGCGCCTCGTTCATCATCTGGAACATGCAGGCCAGGCCCTGGTGCGGCTGGCCTACCAGGTAGCCGATGCACTGGCCGTTGTCGCCGAAGTTCAACGCCGTCGAGGTGGTGCCGCGCCAACCCATCTTGTGGAACAGGCCAGCCAGCAGCACATCGTTACGCTCGCCACGGCTGCCATCCGGGTTCACTCGGTACTTGGGCACGATGAACAGCGAGATGCCCTTCACCCCGGGAGGCGCATCCGGCAGCTTGGCCAGCACCATGTGTACGATGTTTTCCGACAGCTCGTGGTCGCCGCCAGAGATGAAGATCTTGTTGCCCTTGAGCCTGTAGCTGCCATCGCCGGCGGGTTCTGCGCGGGTGCGGATATCGGCCAGGGACGAGCCCGCATGTGGCTCGGTCAACGCCATGGTGCCGAAGTAGCGGCCGTCGATCATCGGCTGCAGGAACAGGCGCTTTTGTTCGTCGGTACCGAAGCTTTCGATCAGGTTGGCCGCGCCCATGGTCAGGAACGGGTAGGCCGTGGTGCCAGCGTTGGCGGCCTGGAAGTGCGCAAAGCAGGCCTGCGAGACCAGGCTGGGCAACTGCATGCCGCCGACCTCGAAGTCGCGGTTGGCGTTGAGGAAGCCCGCCTCAAGGAAGGCATCCACGGCTGGTTTCACCTCGGGGATCAGCTCGGCCCGGCCGTCCACGTAGCGCGGCTCGTTTTCATCGGCCTTGCGGTTGTGCGGCGCAAAGTACTTCTCGGCAATGGTACGGGCGGTGGTCAGCGCCGCGTCGAAGGTTTCGCGGCTGTGCTCGGCGAAGCGCGGGCGCTGGGTGAGGGCTTCGGCGTCGAGGACTTCGTAGAGCTCGAAGGCGAGGTTGCGAGGGCTGAGCAGGGTCTCGGGCATGGGGGCGGTCCTTGAGCGGGATGCTGCGAGTGTAGGGAATCGGGTGGGGTCGGGGGAGGTTAATAGGTTTGGGTGATATGGGTTTAGAAAGTGCAATGAGACCTAGCGGTCTGGCATCCGTTGAGATCTTATTTCCCATGCAAAACAGGGAAATCCATACCAGCACGTGGGTTTGGTTGACCCTTGTCGTTGCATCTGAAGGGGCTAAAGTCTGGAGTCTTTAGTGGCTCTGGCTAAGGCGCACGTGAAGGACTTAGGGCATAAAGGTGCTTGCCTTGATGCTTACAGCGCCTATGAAATCGAGCGCCGCCCGCGCGGCGCATCGCGAGCTGCGCTCGCTCCTACGTTTGTTTCGGGCCAGGCATGCCTGTGCCAGAGACGCGCGGCCGCCTGGTTTGTACGACGCGATATCGTGTCATGCATCAGAGCGTTCGCGCACAAATCGCGCAGGAATAATTGGCCCGAAACAAACGTGGGAGCGAGCGCAGCTCGCGATGCGCCGCGCGGGCGGCGCTCGATCTCATAGGCGCCAAACATCTCAAGACATGCGCCCATAAAAAAGGAGAGCCGAAGCTCTCCTTTTTTATCAAAAGCCATCAACCAATGGTCATCAGGCTCGCATTACCCCCCGCAGCAGCAGTATTCACACTCACCGCCCGCTCGATCACCAAGCGCTCCAGCGCAATCTGGTGGTCGCCGCTGGACAGCCCGTGCACACCGACGATCGCCCCGGCACGCTTGGCCACTTGCTGGCACACGCTACGCAACTGGTCCGAATCGCCATGGTGGATCACGGCGTCGAACGCCACTTCATCCTTGTTCCAATCCGCTACCAGCTTGACCTTGGCCTGCAGCTCTTTCGGCAGGCGGGCGCGCAGGGCTTTGCCCGGTTCGCTGTCAGCCCATACCGCCGAGCTGCCAACCGCCAGGACGGCAGCAAACTGCGCCAGCAGGTCGGCTTCGTTGTCCGCCAGGCACAGCACGTGCTCGCGCGGCAGGATGGTGTAGCTGTTGCGCTCGCCGGTCGGGCCTGGCAGCAGGCGGGCGATGCCGCTCTGCGACTGGCCGGCAAACTGGGTGCACAGCGCAGCCAGGTCGGCCTGCTGGTTGCTCTCGGCCCAGGCCTTGAGGCTGTGCAGCGGCTTGATCAGCTGCTCGTGCAGGGTGCGGTCAGGCTTGCCTTCGCCATCCTGCTGCTGGAAGTGACGGCCAATGGCGTCGGCCGGGCGGGTCGACAGCAGGCGGTACAGGTACAGCGGGCCGCCGGCTTTCGGGCCAGTACCGGACAGGCCTTCACCGCCGAACGGTTGCACGCCGACCACTGCGCCAACGATGTTGCGGTTGACGTACATGTTACCGGCGTTGGCGTTCTCCACCACTTTGGCGATGGTCTCGTCGATGCGGGTGTGCACGCCGAGGGTCAGGCCGTAACCGGAGTTGTTGATCTGCTCGATCAGTTGGTCGAGGTTGCGGCGGTTGTAGCGCACCACGTGCAGCACTGGGCCGAAGATCTCGCGCTTGAGTTCGTCGAAGCTGTCCAGCTCGATCAGGGTTGGCATGACGAAGGTGCCGCGTTTGACCTCGGCCGCATCGGCGATGGCAACCTGGTAGACCGAACGGCCTTTTTCACGCATGCCCTGGATGTGCTTCTCGATGCCGGCCTTGGCTTCGGCGTCGATGACTGGGCCGATGTCCACGGCCAGGCGGTCCGGGTTGCCCAGGCGGCTTTCGGCCATGGCACCCTTGAGCATCTCGATCACACGGTCGGCGGAGTCTTCCTGCAGGCACAGCACGCGCAGTGCCGAGCAGCGCTGGCCGGCGCTGTCGAAGGCCGAGGACACCACGTCGATCACCACCTGCTCGGTCAGGGCCGAGGAGTCGACGATCATCGCGTTCTGGCCGCCGGTTTCGGCGATCAGTGGGATCGGGCGGCCCTGGTTGTCCAGGCGGCCGGCGACGTTACGTTGCAGCAGGCGGGCCACTTCGGTGGAACCGGTGAACATCACGCCTTTGACGCGCTCGTCACCGACCAGGCCGGCACCGACCGTCTCGCCGCGGCCTGGCAGCAGTTGCAGGACGCCTTCCGGAATGCCGGCTTCCAGCAGCAGGCGCACGGCCTGGGCGGCAATCAGCGGGGTTTGCTCGGCGGGCTTGGCCAGTACCGGGTTGCCCGCGGCGAGTGCAGCGGCGACCTGGCCGCTGAAGATTGCCAGCGGGAAGTTCCACGGGCTGATGCACACCACTGGGCCCAATGGGCGGTGGGCGTCGTTGCTGAAGTCGTTGCGAGCCTGCACCGCGTAGTAGCGCAGGAAGTCCACGGCCTCGCGCACTTCGGCGATGGCGTTGGCGAAGGTTTTACCGGCCTCGCGGATGAGCAGGCCCATCAGCGGCTGGATCTCGGCTTCCATCAGGTCGGCGGTGCGCTCAAGGATCGCAGCGCGCTCGGCGGGTGGGGTGGCCTGCCAGATCGGTGCGGCGTTGAGGGCGCACTGGATGGCGTTGTCGACGTCGGCAACCGTGGCTTCCTGGACGTGGCCGACTACATCGCGGTGGTCCGCTGGGTTCAGCACCGGCACAGCAGCCGATTCGCTGGCGGCGCAGGCCAGCAGCGGGGTGGCTTTCCAGTCGTTGTGGGCAGTGGCCAGCATGGCGCAGGACAGCGACGCCAAGCGGTGTTCGTTGGCCATGTCGATACCGGCCGAGTTGGCCCGCTCAGTGCCGTACAGGTCACGCGGCAACGGGATGCGCGGGTGTGGCAGGCCGATGCCGCCTTCCTGGGTGGCCATGCGCTCGATGCTGGCGACCGGGTCGGCAACCAGTTCCTGGATGGAGATCGAGTGATCGGCGATGCGGTTGACGAACGAGGTGTTGGCGCCGTTTTCCAACAGGCGACGAACCAGGTACGCAAGCAGGGTTTCGTGGGTGCCGACCGGGGCATAGACGCGGCACGGACGGTTCAGCTTGCCTTCGGAAATCTTGCCGACCACTTGCTCGTACAGCGGCTCACCCATGCCGTGCAGGCACTGGAATTCGTACTGGCCGGGGTAGTAGTTCTGGCCGGCGATGTGGTAGATGGCCGACAGGGTGTGGGCGTTGTGGGTGGCGAACTGCGGGTAGATGGCTTCGGGCACGGCCAGCAGTTTGCGTGCGCAGGCGACGTAGGACACATCGGTGTACACCTTGCGGGTGTAGACCGGGTAGCCTTCCAGGCCTTCGACCTGGGCGCGCTTGATTTCGCTGTCCCAGTAGGCGCCTTTCACCAGGCGGATCATCAGGCGGTGGCGGCTGCGCTTGGCCAGGTCGATGACATAGTCGATCACATACGGGCAGCGCTTCTGGTAGGCCTGGATGACGAAGCCAATACCGTTCCAGCCTGCCAGCGAGGGTTCGAAGCACAAGCGCTCGAGCAGGTCGAGCGACAGCTCCAGGCGGTCGGCTTCTTCGGCGTCGATGTTCAGGCCGATATCGTATTGCTTGGCCAGCAGGGTCAGCGACAGCAGGCGCGGGTACAGCTCTTCCATCACGCGCTCATACTGGGCGCGGCTGTAGCGCGGGTGCAGGGCCGACAGCTTGATCGAGATGCCCGGGCCTTCATAGATGCCGCGGCCATGCGAGGCTTTGCCGATCGAGTGGATCGCTTGCTCGTAGGATGCCAGGTACTTCTGTGCGTCGTGCTCGGTCAGTGCGGCTTCACCGAGCATGTCGTAGGAATAACGGAAGCCCTTGGCCTCGAAACGGCTGGCGTTGGCCAGGGCTTCGGCGATGGTTTCACCGGTGACGAACTGCTCGCCCATCAGGCGCATGGCCATGTCGACGCCCTTGCGGATCATCGGCTCGCCGCTTTTGCCGATGATACGGGTGAGCGACGAGGTGAGGCCGGATTCGTTATGGGTGGACACCAGCTTGCCGGTCAGCAGCAGGCCCCAGGTGGCGGCGTTGACGAACAGCGATGGGCTGTTGCCCAGGTGCGGCTGCCAATTGCCGGTGCTGATCTTGTCGCGGATCAGCGCATCGCGGGTGCCCTTGTCTGGGATGCGCAGCAAGGCTTCTGCCAGGCACATCAGCGCCACGCCTTCCTGGGACGACAGCGAGAACTCTTGCAGCAGGCCCTGGACGATGCCAGCGCGGCCGCCAGCGCTCTTCTGGTTGCGCAGTTTTTCGGCGATGCCGGCCGCCAGTTTGTTGGTGGCCTCTGCCAGTGGTGCGCTCAGGCGAGCTTGCTCCAGCAGCATCGGAATGACTTCCTGCTCGGGGCGGCGGTAAGCGGCGGTGATGGCCGAGCGCAGTACCGACTGCGGCAGGATGCTCTCGGCGAATTCGAGGAAGCATTGGTGAGCATGGTCCGGCTGAACTTCGCCAGCATCGTCGACCAGGTTGCTGGCATGACCGTTGAGTTCGGTCAGGGTGGCACCACCCTCGAGCTTCTCCAGGTAATTGAAGATCGCTTGCTTGATCAACCAATGCGGCGTGCGGTCGATGGACTGCGCAGCTGCTTTGAGTCGCTCACGGGTAGGGTCATCGAGTTTGACCCCAAGGGTGGTCGTCGCCATTTCTTATCCTCATTATTGCCACGGTTGTGGCCTAAGCTGACGCCAAGAGTAGCTGTAGGGCAATTCAGGTGCAACCAGGTGCAACCCGATTTTTTAACGGAAAAGGTGCAACTCGTCCGGCGAACATTCCTACACTTAATTAAAGGTTGTTTCTGGGGCAATTTAGTCTGAAAAATCCCGTTTTTGCTCCAAAAAGGAGCAAGAACGAGGCTTTAACTGAAAATGCATGAGTAGGTGCAACTTGAAACGGAAAAAGGGTTGCACCCTGTTTGCGATGTTGCATAGCATTCGCCACCTGGGTGCAACCGCCACGTTGTGGTTGTGCATGAAATAACAACAAACGCCAGGGCACACGCATGGGCAATCCACTAACGATCACCTTTGTGGTCTATATCGCGGCAATGGTACTGATCGGCTTCGCCGCGTATCGCGCCACCAATAACCTTTCCGACTACATCCTGGGCGGTCGAAGCCTGGGCAGCGTGGTCACTGCGCTCTCTGCCGGTGCTTCCGACATGAGCGGCTGGCTGCTGATGGGCCTGCCGGGCGCCATCTACTTCTCCGGCCTGTCCGAAGCCTGGATCGCCATCGGCCTGACCGTCGGCGCCTACCTGAACTGGCTGTTCGTTGCGGGTCGCCTGCGGGTGCAGACCGAGCACAACGGCGATGCCTTGACGCTGCCGGACTACTTCTCCAGCCGCTTCGAAGACCAGAGCGGCCTGCTGCGGATCATCTCGGCCATCGTCATCCTGGTGTTCTTCACCATCTATTGCGCGTCTGGCATCGTCGCCGGTGCGCGTCTGTTCGAAAGCACCTTCGGCATGTCGTACGAGACGGCGCTGTGGGCTGGCGCTGCCGCCACCATCGCCTACACCTTCGTCGGTGGCTTCCTGGCGGTGAGCTGGACCGACACCGTGCAGGCTTCGCTGATGATTTTCGCGCTGATCCTCACCCCGGTGATCGTGCTGATCTCGACCGGTGGCTTCGACACCACCTTCCTGGCCATCGAAGCGCAGAACCCGGCCAACTTCGACATGTTCAAGGGTGCAACTTTCATCGGCATCATCTCGCTGATGGGTTGGGGTCTGGGCTACTTCGGCCAGCCGCACATCCTGGCGCGCTTCATGGCCGCTGACTCGGTCAAGTCGATCGCCAAGGCCCGTCGCATTTCCATGACGTGGATGATCCTGTGCCTGGCCGGTACCTGTGCCGTGGGCTTCTTCGGCATCGCCTACTTCTCGGCCAACCCTGATCTTGCGGGCCCGGTTACCGAGAACCACGAGCGTGTGTTCATCGAGCTGGCGAAGATCCTGTTCAACCCATGGATTGCGGGCGTGTTGCTGTCGGCCATCCTGGCGGCGGTGATGAGCACCCTGAGCTGCCAGCTGCTGGTGTGCTCCAGTGCCCTGACCGAAGACTTCTACAAAGCCTTCCTGCGCAAGGGTGCTTCGCAGCGTGAACTGGTGTGGGTCGGCCGCCTGATGGTGTTGGCGGTTGCCCTGATTGCCATCGCCATGGCAGCCAACCCGGAAAACCGCGTGCTGGGCCTGGTGGCCTACGCCTGGGCGGGCTTCGGTGCGGCCTTTGGTCCGGTGGTGCTGATCTCGGTACTGTGGAAAGGCATGACCCGTAACGGCGCCCTTGCCGGTATCGTGGTGGGTGCGTTGACCGTGATCCTGTGGAAGCAGTTCGACACCCTTGGGCTGTACGAAATCATCCCAGGCTTCCTCTTCGCCAGCATCGCCATCGTCGTGGTGAGCAAGCTGGGTAGCCCGTCGACGGCGATGGTTCAGCGCTTCGAAACGGCTGATGCGGCGTATCACGCTGACAAGTAATACCCGTTGAACAGGCGGCGCCCGCGAAGCAGGCGCCGCCGATCGACAGCCAGGCCTGACTCCGCCTGCAAGGCAAGGTAAACTTGCCACCCCCGCAGGAGTTGCCATGAACTATCGTCACGCCTTCCACGCCGGCAACCACGCCGACGTCCTCAAGCACATCGTGCTGACCCGCCTCATCGCCCTGATGTCGCGCAAGGAGCAGCCGTTCGCCTATATCGATACCCACGCAGGCCTTGGCCTGTATGACTTGCAGGGCGACCAGGCGACCCGCACCGGTGAATACCTCGAAGGCGTTGCCCGGTTGTGGAACCGCGACGACCTGCCGGCCATGGCAGGCGATTACCTGCGCATCATCAAGCGCCTCAATGCCGATGGCGAGTTGCGTTACTACCCAGGTTCGCCAGAGCTGGCCCGCCGCCTGATGCGTCAGCAAGACCGCGCCCTGCTCAACGAGAAGCACCCCGAAGACGGGCCGCTGCTCAAAGAGAACATGAAGAAAGACCCACGCGTCTTCGTTCACCTGGGCGAGGGCTGGCATGTGCCGCGCGCCTTGCTGCCGGTGCAGGAAAAACGCGCGATCATGCTGATCGACCCGCCGTTTGAGCAGGCTGATGAGCTCAAACGCTGTACCACCTCGATGAAAGAGGCGATTGGCCGCATGCGCCAAACCGTCGCGGCCATCTGGTACCCGATCAAGGACCAGCGCTCGCTGACCCGCTTCTATCAGGACCTCACCAGCACTGGCGCGCCCAAGTTGCTGCGCGTGGAGTTGTATGTGCACCACCAGGATAGCCCGCAGGGGCTCAACGGCTCTGGCCTGGCCATTGCCAACCCGCCGTGGGGGCTGGAGGAAGAGCTGAAGGAACTGCTGCCCTGGCTCGCCAAAGAGCTGGCGCAGACGGCGGGTAGCTACCGGATGGACTGGCTGATCGCCGAATAAGCATTCACCGCAAGCCCCCTGTAGGAGCGGCCTTGCGTCGCGAAAGGGCCGCGCAGCGGCCCCAGCAATTTCTGCCACACTGCAAAACCTGGGGCCGCTGCGCAGCCCTTTCCCGACGCAAGGCCGCTCCTACAAGGGGGCGGTGTGTCCTTCTTGTTTGCGTTATAATCTCGCCCTTTAGCCGCCATCCGCCCACGAGGCCGTTGGCGCATCTCTACCGAAAGAAGAGGCTAATCCCTTGGCATTGACGATTCTTGGCCTGTCCGGCGCCCTTAGCCATGACCCTTCCGCGGCCCTGTACATTGACGGCAAGCTGATTGCCGCCGCCGAAGAAGAGCGCTTCGTGCGTGACAAGCATGCGAAGAACCGCATGCCCTACGAGTCGGCGAAGTTCTGCCTGGAGCAGGCAGGCATCAAGCCATCCGACGTCGACGTGGTAGCCATTCCGTTCGCCCCGATCAGCCTGTTCGGCAAGGCCCGCTGGCACTATGCCAAGCGCTACTGGTATGCCCCGGACCGCGCCCTCGACGCGATCCTGATGGGCAACCGTCGCTACAAGCGCTACCGCAAGAAGATCGTCTGGTGCCTGGAGCAACTGGGCTTCGACCCGAAAAAGGTCAAGATCGAACCGGTTGAGCACCACCTGGCTCACGCTTCCAGCGCCTACCACTGCTCGGGTTTCAAGGAAAAGACCGCGATCCTGGGTATCGACGGTAAGGGCGAGTACGCCACGACCTTCTTCGGCTATGGCGAAAACGGCAAGATCCACAAGATCAAGGAATTCTTCGACCCGGACTCCCTGGGTGGCCTGTATGGCGCGATCACCGAGTTCCTCGGTTTCGAAATGCTCGACGGCGAGTTCAAGGTCATGGGCATGGCGCCGTACGGCGACGCCAGCAAATATGACTTCTCGCGCCTGGCCAGCTTCGAGAACGGCGAACTGGTGATCAACACCGAATACGCCAACGTCATCGGCCTTCGCCGCTATAAAGAGAAGGGCAAGGGCTTCTACTTCTCGCCGAAGCTGATCGAGTGGCTGGGTCCCAAGCGCGAAGGCGACATCGCCGACGAGCCGTACATCCACTACGCCGCCAGCATGCAGGCGCTGTTCGAGAAGCTGGCCCTGCAGATGATCGACCATTACCTGGGCGATACCTTGAAGCAGACCGGCAAGCTGGCCTTCGCCGGCGGCTGCGCGCTGAACGTCAAGCTCAACCAGAAGATCATCGCTCGCCCGGATGTGAAGGAGCTGTTCGTTCAGCCTGCTTCCGGTGATGCCGGTACTGCGGTGGGTGCCGCGGCCTATGTGTCCCATGCCCGCGGCGTGCCGGTCGAGAAGATGGAGCACGTCTACCTCGGCCCGTCGTACTCCAACGAGGACGTGATCGCCGCCTGTGCCCGTCACCCAGACCAGCCGAAGTGGCGCAAGCTCGAGAACATGCCCGAGCAGATCGCCAAGATCATGGTCGACGGCAACCCGGTGGCCTGGTTCCAGGGCCGCATGGAATTCGGCCCGCGCGCCCTGGGTGGTCGTTCGATCATCGGCTGCCCGAGCGTCGAAGGCGTGGCTGACCGCATCAACCACCAGATCAAGTTCCGCGAGCGCTGGAGACCTTTCTGCCCGTCGATGCTCGACACCGTCGCCCCGCAGATGATCAAAGTCGATCACCCGGCGCCGTTCATGACCTTCACCTTCGAAGTGGCTGAAGAGTGGAAAACCCGCGTACCGGAGGTGGTCCACGAGGACGGCACTTCGCGTGCCCAGGTGCTCAAGCGCGAATACAACCCGCGTTACTACGACATGATGAAGGCGCTGGAAGACCTGACCGGCAACGGCGTGTCGCTGAACACTTCGCTGAACCGTCGGGGTGAACCGATGATCTGCTCGCCGACCGATGCCCTGAACATGTTCTTCGGCTCGGACCTGCAGTACCTGATCATGGAAGACATCCTGGTAGTGAAGGACGGCGCGGCCGCGTATGACCAGCCGCTCTGAACCGCGCATCCTGCAGTTCTGCCATGGCTATGACGGGCCGTTTCTGGACTGTGCCCGTCAGTACGCCAGCCTGTTTCAGGGGCGTGGCTACCAGGTCACCACGGTGTTTCTCACCGGCGCCGCCGACCCGCAGGTCGCGGCCGGCTGCGCGTCGGACGAGGTGCTGTTCCTGGAGTTCAGCTCCAAGGCCGTGCGTGGGCTGAAGCTTGGCGCCATCCGTGCTTTGCGGCGGATTGCGGCTGAGCGCCATTTCAGTTTCTGCATCGCCCACCGGTTCAAGCCGATCTATGTCGCCTTGTTGGGCACCGGCCTGCCGGTGATCGGTGTGCACCACGCCTTTGGCGACTATCAGCGCAAAGGGCGGCGGCTGTTTGCCAACCTGTTCAGCAAGCGCCTGAGCCTGCTCGGCGTTTCCGATGCGGTGCGGGACGACATGCGCCGCTGCCTGCCCGCATGGCCGGCTGAACGTATCCAGACCCTGTACAACCGTATCGACATCGAGGCCCTGCAGGCGGCATTGGTGCCTCGGGACGCAGCGCGCGAGGCACTTGGCCTCGACCCTCAGGCGTGGATCGTCGGCAACGTCGGCCGCCTGCACCCGGACAAAGACCAGGCCACGCTGTTGCGCGGTTTTGCCCAAGCGCTGCCGGGGCTGCCTGCTGGCGCGCGCCTGGCGATACTGGGCAAAGGCCGCCTGGAAGCCGAGCTCAAGGCGCTGGCTGCCGAGCTGGGTATCGCCGCGCAAGTGGACTTCCTCGGCCAGGTGCCGGATGCCCGCCGTTATTTCACCGCGTTCGATGTGTTCGCCTTGAGTTCGGACCACGAGCCGTTCGGCATGGTCCTGCTTGAAGCCATGGTGGCGGGCGTACCGGTGCTGGCCACGGCCTGCGGCGGTGCCCGTGAAGTGGTCGAAGGTGTGGGTGTGCTGTTCCCGCTCGGTGACGCTGGGCAGCTGGCCCAAGGCCTGAAGCACATGGCCACGCTGGATGAGCAGCAGCGCGAAGCGTGCGCCGAGCACATGCTGCAACGCCTGCACCAGCGCTTTTCTGACCCGGCGGTGCGCGAGGCCTTCTGGCAGTTGCCGCAGGTGCGTGCCCTGGTGGCGCAGGCGTGATGCTCAATCATATTCAAGCCTTCCGCGAACGCGGCTGGCAAGTCATCGACGCCAACGCGTATGCCGAAGCCTGGGCACGGTTTGGCGGCAGCGTGGCTACGCACCCGCTGGTGGTCGAGCAGTTGGCCGAGCTGGCGCAAATTCCTGTGCGCTACCTGGGGTGGCTGCAAGGCGGCGAGCTGAAGGCAGCGATCCCCACTTGGGGCCGCCACCTGGCGCTGTCCAAGGACGTGCTCAAGCGTGCGGGCAAGAAAGGCCTGTTCGACCTCGGCAACGCCGAGATCATCCTGCCGGCCGCCGCCGATGCTGGCGCGCCACTGCGCCATGCCGCGCGTTACCTGTCCGAGCTGAACCAGGGCCGCTTCACTGGGCTCAAGGCGCAGACCGAGCAGTTGGCCATGGCCCGTGCCCACGAGGACCTGTCGAAGAAGTTTCGCTACAACCAGCGCCGCGAGTTGCGTTTGCTGGAAGAGGCGGGCGGGGTGGTGCGGCCGATCAGTGACTTTGACGCCGGCCAGATTGCCGCCATGTACCGTGACCTGTTCCAGCGTCGCTGGGGCTTTCCGGCCACCGGTGCCGAGCGCATTGACGAGGTGCTCGAGCGTTTGCGCGAGCTGTTGATCGGTTCGGTGCTGCTGCTCGACGACAAGCCCATCGCGATTCAGTTGGTGTATCGCGTCGAGGCGCCCGAGTGGATCAGCGTCGAGTACGTCAATGGCGGTGTCGACCCGGAAACCAAGGCGTTCAGCCCCGGTAGCGTGCTGAGCTTCCTGAATACCCAGGCGGCCTGGGAAGACGCCCGGGCGCGTAACAAACCCCTGCGGTTCTCGTTCGGTCGCGCCGACCGCGAGTACAAGGACCGCTGGTGCAACCCCGTGCCGGTGTTTCAGGCGTGAGCCGCAAGCAGCAGTTGCTCAAGCGCCACCGGCGCAACAAGCGCCTGGGCCTGCTTGCAGGCCTGCTCGCGCTGATCGGGCTGGGTGTATTCACCTGGTGGTGGCTGCCGCTGTTGTTGCTGCCGCTGGTGTGGGCCGCCCACGAGGCCTGGTTCGCGGACCACCTGTTCTACGCGCCCACCGAGGACTATGCCTACAACTTCGGTGAGCAGGCCCGTACAGCCTCGGCCAGCCTGCAGAACGGCCTGTTGAAGGCCGGTGCAGCGCTGCAAGGCGACGAAACCCTGGTCCTGGAGCTGCGGGTAAAGAGCACCTGGTTGGGGCGGTTTCTCGACCCGCGGGTGGAGCTGTTGGCGGATGAGCTGACGGATCGGCAGGCGTTCGAGCGCGGTGTCGACGGGGTTCGCTTCCTCAACCTGACCGGCTTGGCCGCGCCGCTCCAGGCCGGTACGCTGCGTCTGCGTGGCCGCCATTGCCGGCTGCAGGGCGAACCGCGCCTGTGGATAACCCCCAGCGTCGAGTTGCAGCGCCGTCGCGTGATGGTCATTGCGCCCCATGCCGATGACGCTGAGCTAGCAGCTTATGGCCTGTACAGCCAAGCCGACGAAACCTGGGTGGTGACCCTGACTGCCGGCGAAATCGAAGCCGAGCACTATCAACAGATGGGCCTGGGCAAGGCCGAGGCGGCGCGCCTCAAAGGGCGTTTGCGTGCCTGGGACAGCATTGCCGTGCCGCGCTGGGCGGGCGTGCCGGAATCGCGTTGCGTGCAGTTGGGCTACTTCTGCCTGCAACTGCCGGCCATGCAGGCCGCGCCGGATGTGCCGGCGGCTTCACGCGAAGCTGACATGGCCGATATCCGCCCGTTCCGCCAGTTCAACCCATTCGCGCTGCCCGCCGACAGTGATGGTGCGCCGACCTGGCACAACCTGTTGGCCGACCTGCGCGCGTTGCTGGCCATGGCCAAGCCCGAAGTGCTGGTCATGCCGCACCCGCAACTCGACCCGCACCCTGACCATATCTGTGCCCAGGCGGCCGTGCTGGAAGCCTTGCAGGGCTTGGAGTGGCAGCCGCAAACGCTGCTGTGCTATGCCAACCACCTGCATGACAACGACCGCTGGCCAATGGGTGACAGCGGCGACGGTGTGGCCTTGCCGCCGCAACTCAGTGCCGACCAGCCGTGGGCGCCGTGCGCGCTGGTGCTGGGCCTGCCGACCCAACACGACAAGGCCATGGCCCTGGGCATGATGCACGACCTACAGCCCCCGGCGCCGTTCAAGCGCCGCCTGCGCCGCCTGTTGCAACGCTGGCTGGCCGGGCGCCGGCCATCGCCCTATGGCGAGAACGAATTCTTCCGCAAGGCCGTGCGCCGACATGAACTGTTCTGGCGGCGTGAGCTGTAGGCGCGCCCCCTGGTTGACCGCGATGGCGCTGAGCGCCCAAGGAACGCAATGAAAGTCTTATTTCTGGTGCAGAAGGAACAGCGGGCGATTCTCGACCGCCTGTACGATGGCGTCGCGGCCAACTGCGAATGTGACCTGCGCTGGCTGACCAGCGAAGACCAGCGTAACCTGCGCCGCTACTTCAAGCGTGAAGTGCAGGTGGAGCGTTATGACCGCATCGTGTTCTTCCTGCGCTTCAAGCAGGAGATTCGCCAGGTGGCGTTCATCCAGACGGTGCCTAACCTGGTCATCCTCGAGCACGACGCCTACCAGAACTACATCCCCTGCAAGTACACCGGCAAGTTCAGCGCGCATTACCGCAAGCTGCCGTGGGCGCGGGTGATCAGTTCGGGTTACATGGTCAGTGAGCGCCTGCGCCAGGAAGGTTTTGACGCGGTATTCGTGCCCAAAGGCTACGATGAGCACCTGCTGACCGACCAAGGGCGTGAGCGCGACATCGAACTGGCGTTCGTGGGCAGCACCAACAGCGTTGCCTACAGTGGGCGCAAGGCGCTGTTGGACGAGCTGGGGCGGGTCGAGAACCTGGTAGTGACCCGTACCAAGTCCGGCGAGGACTACTGCAACACGCTCAACCGTATTCGTTTCTTCGTCAGTGCCGACGTCGGCATGGGCGAGTACATGATCAAGAACTTCGAAGCCATGGCCTGTGGCTGTGTGTTGCTGGCGTTCGACCAGGGCGAGGAAGAAAACCGCGCCCTGGGCCTGCAAGACATGCACAACGTGGTGTTCTACGACAGCATTCCGACCCTCCAGGAAAAACTTGGCCGTTTGCGGGCCGACCCTGCGCTGGCACAGCGGATTGCAGAAAATGGCCGCCATCTGGCGGTTTCCCGTTTCAGTTTCGGTGAAGTTGGACGTAGCATCGTCGACCACATGCGCCCTGCGCTCAGGCCTCATCCGCCGTTGTCTGCCTGGCAGCGGCTACGCCTGAAGCTGGGTATTTAAAAAGAGCTTTCGTGCCTACGGAGCGGGCGCTGGAAGTCGATTGTCGCAATGCGGAGGGAGTCCGGTGCGCTTTTCAAATGAGAGTGACGTCACGCTGGTCGTGACAAGTTGTGGGCGGTTCGATCTGCTCAAAGATACCCTTGAGAGTTTCGATCGCTACAACACCGCGCCCATTCGCGAAGTCTTCATCACCGAAGATTCAGGTGACGAGGCCGTGCATGGGGCAGTGCCGGAGCACTGGAAACCGCACTGCACGGTGTTCGTCAACCGGCCAAAACTGGGCCAGCTGCCGTCGATCGACCTGGCCTACAGCCACGTCAAGACGCCCTACATCTTCCACTGCGAGGATGACTGGCATTTTTATCGGCAGGGCTTTGTCGAAGATTCCCGGGCCATCCTGGAGGTCAGCCCCAACCTGCTGCAGGTCTGGCTGCGCAGCCATGCCCACGACCTGGCCGTGCACAGCCCCTACATCCACCTGGGCGATCGCCAGGTGATCGCGGGCGTGCCGTGCTATCCGTTGCTGTCCGAGAAGGCCGACTGGCAAGCGTTTTCGCTCAACCCCGGCCTGCGTCGTTTGAGCGATTATCAGCGCTGTGCACCATTTGCCGCCTATGCTGGAGAAAAGGCGCTTTCCCGTCGCTATTCAGAGTTAAATCTGACAGCGGTCACCTTGGAGGGTGATGCAGTATTGCACACAGGATTTGGTAATCACGTGACCTTGCCGGTAGAAGTAGAGCGCAAGGCCAAACGTCGTCAACGTGATCGAATAAAGCTGGCATTGACGCTGGTGGCGGGTGCCGTAATCGGCATGGGTATCACCATTTTTGTTCAATGAAGTCGCAGTCCCACCTGACTTGAGCGGGAGAGGGGCGCTAACCCCATGAACATCGTCAATATGATGTGGGCAGGCGGTTCGCCGTACATGTCCATCCACAAGGTTCATCGACAGGTGCTGTCTCATGCGGGCCCCGATGCCAGGATCAGCAACTGGCTGCTTTTAGGCAGCGGGCTTTGCTGTGGGCTCGGTTCGACCCGGGAGTGGCACATGCCACCGCGTGCGCTCAAGGGCCGGCACCTGTGGCGCCTGCTGCGCCCGTGGCTGCGCATGCGGCTGCGCAAGGCGCTGGCCGAGGCCCAGGCCGAAGTCGTGCTGCTCGATGGTGTCGGCGTCGCCCGGCTGGTGCTGCCGCTGTTGCAGCAGATTCCCAACGTACGCGCCAAGGTGCTGTTTCATGGCAAGACACGGCTGACGGCAAGTGACATCCGCTTGTTGCGTACGCTGCCCGCCGAGCGCCTGAGCATCGCGGCGGTTTCCCATACGCTTGCCGAAGCCCTTGAACGTGATCTCGGCAGGCCCGTACAAACCCTGCGCATGGCACTGGACCCACGGGCGTTCGTCGAGCCGCTGTTGAGCCGCGAGCAGGCCCGGCAAGCGCTGGCGTTGCAGCCCGGCAATGGGCAGGTGTTGGGTGCAGTGGGGCGGCTGGTCGAAAGCAAAGGCTTTGAAATGCTGATCGAGGCGTTTGCCAAGGCCGCTATCCACAAGCCTGATCTGCAACTGGCAATCATCGGTGAAGGCCCCTTGCATGCCGTGCTGCAAGCGCGCATCGACGAGTTGGGCCTGGCCGGGCGTGTGCACCTGTGCGGTCACCGTGAAGACCTACAGCAGCTCTATCGCGCGTTTGACTGGCTACTGGTGCCTTCGCGGTCAGAAGGCTTGGGGTTGGTCGTGCAAGAGGCGGTGATGGCCGATGTGCCGGTGGTCTGCAGCGACCTGTTGGTCTTCCGTGAGCAGTTGCTGGACACCGGTGGCTACCTGCCAATTGCTGACCAATCAGCCTGGGCCGCGGCGATAGAGCGCTGCAGCGTGCCCGGCGCCACGGCGCTGGCTGCCCGGCAACGCCAGGCATTGGCGCCGGAGCAGGCCTGGCAGGCTTTCCAGAACGGGTCGCAAAGCCTGCTGCGCGGTTGAGTGTCAGCGGGCCAGCAGGGCGGCCTCGAAGTCGGCGAGGGGGAACCGGTCACCCAGGTTCTCCCGCTGAATGTAGTTCACCATGTGCTGCACGTTGCGCCGAATCATGCGTGCAGACAGCGGCGGGCGCAGGAAGCGCATGTCGGCCACGTCGATCAGGCCCAGGCGCTGGTCGGGGGTGACCACGACATTTCCCAGGTGCAACGAGCGGAAGTAGACACCGCTGCGGTGCAGTTGGCGGATCAACTCGATCAACCGCGGCAGGTAAGTGTCCCAGCTGAAGTCAGCGTCGCGCGACATCTGCAGCAGCGTGCGCCCAGGCAGCGGGCGGTACAGCACCGCCGTTCTGCCGGGCAAGTCAAGCTTGTGCTGGCTGATCACCTCGAGGGTAGGAATGCCCAATTGCGCCAGGCGCGCGGCGTTGTCGACGAAGCGCTGGGAATAGGGGCGCAGCAGCGCAGATGAAATCAGTCGCTTGCGACGAAAAACCTTGAGGAAATTACCATTCTCGAGCAGGTAGACTTTGGCGCCATGGCTGTCTGCCTCTAGCACCTGTGCGCCTAGTGTCAGCTGATCGAATTCGACCTGGGTGAGCCGGGAGCATTGCATGAATAGGGCCTTGTCGTCTGGCGAGCAAAATGACCGGCAATAATGCCGAAAATAATGCGGTAGCACCATGGATGGTGTCTTTGATTCATCGGGGGAAAGGATGTTGTATGAAAAAAACTGGGCGCGCGCCTGGTTAGGATTGGGTCTGGTCTGGTTCTTGGCGGCGATTGCGCTGGCGCCCAGCAATAAGCTGTACCAGCAAGGGCTGGTGCTGTTCTTGTGGTTGCCGACGTTGCTGTTGGCGTGGTCTGCCCGGCAGGTGCTGGCTGAGGCTTGGCGGCGCCAGCCGGCCTTGTGGGCGAGCGTGCTGCTGTTGCTGGCCTGGAGCGGGATCAGTTTGGCCTGGTCGCCGTCCGAGGACCCCGGGCGCGAAATCAAGCGGCTGATTTATATCCTGGTGTTTCTGATGGCATTCCCGCTGTTGGCGCAGCGTGGTCAGCGGCGAATTCGCCATTTGCTGGCGTTTGGCAGCGGCTTGCTGGGCCTCGCCGCGCTGATCTCGATCATCAACTTCTATGGTGTGCAGGGCAACCCGCTGCCGGTAAGGCTGGGGGGGATCGGCGAGATTTCGCACCCGATCCTGGGCGCTTATGTGATTGGCGCTGCCGCGCTGCTGCTGCTTTACCAACCGCCGCGTCATCGCGGCCTGCAGTTGGCCTGGCTGGTGGCGCTGGCCTGCCTGGGGGCCTTCGCGGTGCTTAGCCAGAGCCGTGGCGCGGTGCTGGCCCTGGTCATCACCGTGGTGCTAGCGCCGCTGTGGTTCCGCGACCGCCACAGCCGGCTGTTCGCCATCCTCGCCATGATCGCCACCGCTGCGGCCTTCTACACCCTGTTCAGCCTGATCGCCGAGCGCGGCTCATCGTACCGCCCGGAGATTTTCCATGCGGTGCTGAACATGATCGCCGCCCACCCTTGGACTGGGCTGGGGCTGGGCGCGGCGTACGATGTGAACGCCGTTGGCCTGCACTTCGACCATACCCACAACATGTTCACCCACGTTGCCGTGGAAATGGGCCTGCCCGGCATGCTGCTGTGGGTGGCCGTGTGGCTGTACACCCTGGCTGAAATTGTCCGGGCACGTGGCACGCTGTTCGGCAAGATCCTGCTGTGCTTCTGGGTTTACTCGACCCTGGCCATGCAGTTCGATGCCGCCAGCCTCACCGGTACGCCGCGTGCAGAATGGTTCATCAGCTGGCTGCCGGTCGGCCTGGCCATGATGTTGCCTTGGGGGCGTGCCGAAAATGACGCCTGTGGTAAAATTTCCGGTTCAACCTGAACAGCGAGCTCGATGATGGCCGAAACACCGCGAACCGCGGAGCATACCTCCAGCCTGAAGATCTACTTCCGGCTGCTGAGCTACGTGAAACCCTATGCCGGCATTTTCCTGCTGAGCATCGTCGGTTTCGTGATCTTCGCCTCGACCCAGCCGATGCTGGCCGGGATCCTCAAGTATTTCGTCGATGGCCTGAGCAATCCGCAAGCGGTGTTGTTCCCTACCGTGCCTTACCTGCGCGACCTGCAACTGCTGCAGGCGGTGCCGCTGCTGATCATCCTGATCGCGGCCTGGCAGGGGTTGGGCTCGTTTCTGGGCAACTACTTCCTGGCCAAGGTTTCCCTGTGCCTAGTGCATGACCTGCGTGTCGAGTTGTTCAACAAGTTGCTGGTGTTGCCCAACCGCTACTTCGACAACCACAACTCGGGGCACCTGATCTCGCGCATCACCTTCAACGTGACCATGGTCACCGGCGCTGCGACCGACGCGATCAAGGTCGTGATCCGCGAAGGCCTGACGGTGGTCTTCCTGTTCGCCTACCTGCTGTGGATGAACTGGCACCTGACCTTGGTGATGGTTGCCATCCTGCCGGTGATTGCGGTGATGGTCAGCGTTGCCAGCAAGAAATTCCGTAAGCAGAGCAAGAAGATCCAGGTGGCCATGGGCGACGTGACCCACGTTGCGTCCGAGACCATCCAGGGCTATCGCGTGGTGCGCAGCTTCGGCGGCGAGGCTTACGAACAGCAGCGTTTTGGCCGCGCGAGCCAAAGCAATACCGACAAGCAACTGCGCATGACCAAGACCGGCTCGCTGTACACGCCGATGCTGCAGTTGGTGATCTACACCGCCATGGCGGCCTTGATGTTCCTAGTGCTGTACCTCCGTGGTGACTCGACCGCCGGTGACCTGGTGGCCTACATCACCGCGGCTGGCCTGCTGCCGAAACCGATCCGCCAGCTGTCCGAAGTCAGCTCGACCATCCAGAAGGGCCTCGCCGGCGCAGAAAGCATCTTCGAACAGCTCGACGAAGAGCCCGAGGTAGACACGGGCACCCTTGAGAAGGCGCAGGTAGAAGGCCGTCTGGAAGTGCGTAACCTCAGCTTCACCTACCCCGGCACCGACCGTGAGGTGCTGAGCGATATCAGCTTTGTTGCTGAACCGGGGCAGATGATTGCCTTGGTAGGCCGCTCCGGCAGCGGCAAGTCGACCCTGGCGGCGTTGATTCCGCGCTTCTATCACCACGACAAAGGGCAGATTCTGCTCGATGGCGAGGAGATCGAGAACTATCGCCTGCGTAATTTGCGTCGCCATGTGTCCCAGGTCACTCAGCACGTCACCTTGTTCAACGACACGGTGGCCAACAACATCGCCTACGGCGACCTGGCCGGTGCACCGCGCGAGGACATCGAGGCGGCGGCTGCCGACGCCTATGCCAAGGAGTTCGTCGACAAGCTGCCGAAGGGCTTCGATACCGAGGTTGGCGAGAACGGCGTGTTGCTGTCCGGCGGCCAGCGCCAGCGCCTGGCGATTGCACGTGCATTGCTCAAGGACGCGCCACTGCTGATCCTCGACGAGGCGACCTCGGCGCTGGATACCGAGTCCGAGCGGCATATCCAGGCCGCACTGGATCACGTGATGGAAGGGCGGACCACCTTGGTCATCGCCCACCGCCTGTCGACCATCGAGAAGGCCGACCTGATTCTGGTGATGGACCAGGGCCGCTTAGTAGAGCGCGGTACCCATGCCGAGCTGCTTGAGGCGAATGGCCATTATGCCCGCCTGCATGCGATGGGCCTGGATGAGCCGGCCAAGGCCGATATCACCTGAACCTCTTTGATCGGGGCCTCGCCGGCCCCGATTGTCACCGGAATTTTCAAGGGCCCGATCTGGCCATAAAGCCGTCGCTTGCCCTGTGCTAATATCCTGCCCCTGTTCATTATTTTCATATGGGTTGCCCATGAAGTTGTCCATGCCGCGTTTCGATCAAGCCCCGGTACTGGTGGTCGGCGATGTCATGCTCGACCGCTACTGGCATGGCGGTACTTCGCGTATCTCGCCTGAAGCGCCAGTCCCGGTGGTCAAGGTCGATCAGATCGAGGATCGCCCCGGCGGCGCGGCCAACGTTGCCTTGAACATCGCCGCCCTGGGCGCGCCGGCGTCGCTGATCGGTGTTACCGGCCAGGACGAGGCCGCCGACAGCCTGGCCAACAGCCTGCAAGCTGCAGGCGTGCGCTCGGTGTTCCAACGCATCGCGCACCAGCCGACCATCGTCAAGTTGCGGGTCATGAGCCGCCACCAGCAACTGCTGCGTATCGACTTCGAAGAACCGTTCGCCACCGACCCGCTGTCGTTGGGCGCGGAGGTCGACAGCCTGCTCGATGGCGTCAAGGTGCTGGTGTTGTCCGACTACGGCAAAGGTGCGTTGAAAAACCACCAGAGCCTGATCCAGGCTGCACGCGCCAAGGGCATTCCGGTGTTGGCCGACCCCAAGGGCAAGGATTTTTCCATCTACCGCGGTGCCAGCCTGATTACCCCGAACCTCAGCGAGTTCGAAGCCATCGTTGGCCGTTGCGCCGATGAGGCGGAGCTGGTCGCCAAGGGCCTGCAGCTGCTGCTGGACCTCGACCTGGGCGCCTTGCTGGTCACCCGTGGCGAGCATGGCATGACCCTGCTGCGTACCGGCCAACCCGCATTGCACTTGCCGGCCCGGGCGCGTGAAGTGTTCGATGTGACCGGTGCCGGCGATACCGTGATCTCTACCCTGGCGGCAGCCATCGCGGCCGGTGAAGAACTGCCACACGCGGTTGCCTTGGCCAATCTGGCTGCGGGCATCGTGGTGGGCAAACTGGGCACGGCGGCAATCAGCGCGCCTGAGCTGCGCCGGGCGATCCAGCGCGAAGAAGGTTCCGAGCGCGGTGTGCTGGGCCTGGAGCAACTGCTGCTGGCGATTGATGATGCGCGTGCGCACAACGAGAAAATCGTCTTCACCAACGGCTGCTTCGATATTCTGCATGCCGGCCACGTCACCTACCTGGAGCAGGCGCGGGCCCAGGGCGATCGGCTGATCGTCGCGGTCAACGACGATGCGTCGGTCAGCCGCCTTAAAGGCCCAGGCCGCCCGATCAACAGCGTCGACCGCCGCATGGCGGTACTGGCGGGGCTAGGGGCGGTGGATTGGGTGATCAGCTTCCCGGAAGGTACGCCGGAAAACCTGCTGAGCCAGGTGAAGCCGGATGTGCTGGTCAAAGGCGGCGACTATGGTATCGACCAGGTGGTCGGCGCCGACATCGTCAAGGCCTATGGCGGGACCGTGAAAGTGCTCGGGCTGGTTGAAAACAGCTCGACCACGGCGATTGTCGAGAAGATCCGCAAGCATTGATGTACCTGCGCACTGCGCGGTCCTTGTACCTGCACAATGCGCGGTCATTGTAGGAGCAGCCTTGTGCTGCGAAGAGGCCGGTGACAGCACCCTCAATCTATGGTGCTTTCACCGGCCTCTTCGCAGCACAAGGCTGCTCCTACAGGGCGCGCGCGTGAATTTATTTGTTCAGCGAGGTCCGCGCCCGCGCTAGCAGCGCCCGTGCCTTGTCGCCAAACCGCTGCAGGTGTGAAGCCCGCCCTGGCTTGGCCTCCACCAAGCCCTGCTGCTTCACCCAATCCCGCCAGCGAATCCGCTCATCGGTGACCACCCAGCCTTCTTGCCGGGCAAAGCTCTCTGCCAAGTAAAGCCCGCGCGTGCTCGCCGGCACCAGCTCGTCCTTTTTCAGCGTATAGAGCTCGGCCAACGGTCGGCCTTCTTCCAATGGCATCAGGTACAGGTCTGGGCGCTTGCGATTCAGCCGGGCCACCAATTGGTCACCTTCCAGGCGTTCGTCGACATGGAACAAGCTGAGCTTTTTGGCGTCCTTGGGCACCTGCAGGCGCATGTCATAGATCAGCTGCAACGAGGCAGTCGGCAGGTGCACGTAAGCCCGTGGTCGCTCCAGCAGCATCAGCTTGCCGCAATGCACCGGCCGTGCCGCGCCAGACTCCGGCGTCAGCACAAAAGGCAGCGCTTCGCGGTAGTGCAGTGCGGCGGCGTAGGGCGCCGGTAGCCAGGTATCGTTGAAGCGCCCGCCCAGCCAGCCTTCCGGCGTTTCCAGCAAACACTCCTCGGCCACTTCCTGGACGGCGGTGTGCAGCGGCAAGTTGAGCTCTTGAGCGGGGACGTAGCCTGAAATCAGCTTCAGCACCACGTCGCCACGGTCCTGGCGCCGCTGGCGCACCAGTACCCAGTAATCACGGTTTTGCCAATGCAGGGTCAGGCGTACCGAAACGCCCAGGTTGGCCAGCTCGGCCACGAAACGCTGAGTGTCGGGCAATTGGATGGCCCTGCGCCGCTGTTGGGTCTGGGCGAAGTTCAGCGGCATGCCGATGCTCTGGTAGACCAGGCCTTCGGCAGTTGCCTCGACATGCAGCGGCAGTGTCTTGAAGTTGCTCGGGTTTTTGCGGATCAGCGTACGCGGCACGAGGTTCCTCCTCCTGTCGGACGCCCGCGAGGGCGGCTCAATGCTGGCCCAGAATTCGGGCTACGGTGGCCACGTTATGGGCCAGGTGCAACGGATTGATGGTGCCGACGATAGCACTGCTGACCCCCGGGTGGGAGAACAGCAGCTCGAAACTGGCCTGCACCGGGTCAACCCCAGGCGCCAGGCAGATGTGCCCGCTGGCCAAGGCTTTTTTAACCAGAATCGCCTTGCCGTGCTCGGCAGCGTAGTCCAGCACTGGGCGTTCTGCCTGCTCGTTCAGGTTGTAGGTGACCATTGCGCAGTCGCCCTGTTCCAGGGCTTTGAGGCCGCCAGCGACGGTCTTGCCGGACAGCCCGTAGCCGAGGATCTTGCCTTCCTGCTTGAGGGCGGCCAGTGTCTGGTAGACCTCTTGCTGTTCGAGGATGGCCAAGTCATTGCCGTCGGAATGCACCAACACCAGTTCGATGTGGTCGGTTTCCAGCAGGCGCAGGCTGCGTTCGACCGAGCGGCGGGTATGGGCGGCGCTGAAGTCGAAGTGGGAGAGCCCGTTGTCGAATTCTTCGCCGACCTTGCTGACGATCACCCACTCATCACGCTGGCCGCGCAGCAGCGGGCCAAGGCGCTCTTCGCTGCGGCCATAGGCCGGGGCGGTGTCGATCAGGTTGATACCCAGTTCGCGCGCCTGGGCCAGCAGCATGCGGGCCTCGTCATCGCCGGGGATGGTGAAACCGGTCGGGTACTTCACGCCTTGGTCGCGGCCCAACTTGACCGTGCCCAGGCCCAGGGGCGAAACGGTGAGGCCGGTGCTGCCCAGGGGGCGATGGAAGTCGTGCAGGGTCGGCAGGCTCATGGCAGCAATTGCTCCCAAGCAGGTACGCCCAGCGCAGGGCGTGGCAGGCCAGAGAGATCGGCTTGGGCATTGGGGCGTATGCCGTCGCGCTCAAGCTTGGCGATTACCCGGTCACTGAAGTCCGGGGCCAGCGCCAACTTGGTCGGCCAGCCCACCAGCAGGCGTTGCTGGTCGGCAATAAACGCGTTGTCCGGGCGTACCAGGCCCGACTGTGCCGGTTCGGCACGGTCGACGCGCAGGGTGGCCCAGCGAATCTGGCTTTGGTCGACCCACGGCAGCAGGTTGCCGATTTCCTTTTGCGCTGCGGCAATCTGCGCGGCAGGCTCACGCGCCACGCCATCGGCCTCGGCCAGGTCGCCGCCGAGGTACCAGACCCACTGGCCATCCGCCGCCGGGTGGGTGGTGATGGTGACCCGTGGCTTGGGCCCACCGCCCAGGCAGTGTGCATACAGTGGCTTGAGGTTCGGCCCCTTGGCCATGACCATGTGCAACGGGCGACGTTGCATGGCCGGCTGGCTCAGGCCCAAGGCGTGCAGCACGTCTTCGGTGCCAGCGCCGGCGCTGAGCACGATACGTTGCGCACGGATTTCACGGTCGTCCACGCGCAGGCCAACCAGCTCGTCGCCATCACGCAGGGGTTCGATACGTTCGCCGGCGAGCAGGCTGTCGCCGGCCAGCTCGGCCAGGTTGGCCAGCAGGCTGGGCACGTCGATGACCAGCTCGGCCAGGCGATAGACCTTGCCCTTGAAGTCGCGGTCCTGCAGCGCAGGTGGCAGTTGCTCACCCTTGACCTGATCGACGCGGCCGCGTACGGCCTTGCTGGCAAAGAAGCTGGTGAGGTTACCGGCCAATGTGCCGGGGGACCAGAGGTAGTGCGCGTCGGACAGCAGGCGGGTCTTGCCCAGCGGCAGCTCACCGTCGCCCGCCAAGGCCTCGCGCCAGCGTCGCGGCATGTCGGCGATCGCTTCCGAGGCGCCGGTCAGGGCGCCGTGCAGGGCGTACTTGGTGCCGCCGTGGATGATGCCCTGGGACTTGATGGTCTGCTCGCCACCCAGGCTGGCGCGTTCCACCAGCACGGTCGAATAGCCCTGGCGGCGCAACCGGGCATTGAGCCAGAGGCCTGCGACCCCGGCGCCGACGATCAGCACGTCAGTGGAAATGGCGGTTGGCATGGCGGTACCTCGAAGACTGGGACAGCTGGCAAGTATACAGGCTATACCTGAGACGGCCCTATCGCCGGCAAGCCGGCTCCCACAGGTACGGCGTTGAGTCAGAGGCCAATGCTACCCCTGTGGGAGCCGGCTTGCCGGCGATGAGGCCAATTCAGGTTGCATCAATGCCCGGCAGTTTTCGAAAACAGCTGAATCACAACCACCCCGCCAACGATCATCGCCATGCCCAGCATTGCGGGCACATCCAGCTTCTGCCCATAGATCACCAGCGCTGCCACACTGATCAGCACAATCCCCAGCCCCGACCAGATGGCATAAGCGATACCCACCGGAATGCTGCGCACCACCAGGGTCAGCATCCAGAAGGCAATGCCATAACCGACCACCATCAACAGCAATGGCAACGGCGTGCTCAGGCCCTTCACTGCTTTCATGGAGGCAGTGGCGATGACTTCGGCGCAGATGGCAATAGCGAGGTAGGTGTAGGCGTTCATGGCAATTCTCCGGTGACTGGTCGGGCATTCTAGACGCCACCTGGATGCGGTAAAGTCATTACCTATCACCATGGGAGATAGGTTGATGGCGGAACACTGGAACCTCGACCAACTGCGGACCTTCGTCCGCGTCGTCGAGCTGCGCTCGTTCTCCGCCGTTGCCCGTGAGCAGCGCAAAGCGCAGTCGGCAATCAGCACTGCAATCGCCATGCTTGAAGCCGACCTGGGCGTGACCCTGTTCGACCGCAGCAGCGGCCGCCAGCCTAAGTTGACCGAAAACGGTACCGCGCTGTTGGAGGACGCCCGCGAGCTGCTGCGCCAATGCGAGCGCCTCGACGGCCGTGCGCTGGCCCTGATGCGCGGGCAGGAAGCCCTGCTGCGTGTCGCCCAGGACGAGGCCATGCCCTATCAACCGGTGATCGACAGCCTCGATGAACTGGCCAGCCGTTACCCGTACCTGGAAGTGCAACTGGCCAGCGGCGCCCAGGGCGATGTGGCGCGCAAGCTGGTGGAGCGGCGTGCCGACCTTGGCCTGTTCTTTCATCACGAAAGCATGCCGGCATCGCTGGAGCGTCGTGCCTTGGGCAGTGTGGAAATGGTCACGGTGTGCGCAGTCGGCCATCCACTGGCGCAGCAGGCCAAGGTCAACCGCCAGCAGTTGGCGCGCCATCGCCAGCTATTGATCGCCCCGCAACAGAGTGGCTACCCCGGCGGCGAGGCGATCAGCCCGCAGATCTGGCGTGCCGACAGCTTCTACGCCATGGCCGAGCTGCTGATGCGTGGCCTGGGCTGGGCGTGGTTGCCCCGGCACGTGGTGCAGTACCCCACTTACCAGGCGCACATGGTCGAGCTCGCCAGCGAGTGGCGGCCACCGGCACTGGTCGTAGAACTGGCTTGGCGCCGTGACGAGCCATTGGGGCCTGCCGCGCAATGGCTGGCCGAGCGCTTTGCGGTGCACCTGCGCGCGATCGGGTAAACTTCGCCGCCATGAACAGAACTCTTTATACCTTGCTGTTTCACCTGGGCCTGCCGCTGGTTGCGCTGCGCCTGTTCCTGCGGGCGCGCAAGGCACCGGCCTACGGCCAGCGCATCGGCGAGCGCTTTGCCTTCGGCCTGCCGCCCATGCGCCAGGGCGGCATTTGGGTGCATGCGGTGTCGGTGGGCGAAAGCATTGCCGCCGCGCCCATGGTGCGGGCGCTGCTGAAGGCCTACCCAGGCCTGCCGATCACGCTTACCTGCATGACCCCGACCGGGTCGGAGCGCATTCGTGCGATGTTCGCCGATGAACCGCGTGTGCAGCATTGCTACCTGCCCTACGATCTGCCGTGGGCGGCTGGGCGTTTTCTCGACCATGTGCAGCCGAAGCTGGGCATCATCATGGAAACCGAACTGTGGCCTAACCACATTCACCAGTGTGCCACGCGTGGCATCCCGGTGGCGCTGGCCAATGCGCGGTTGTCCGAACGCTCGGCCCGTGGATATGGGCGTTTTGCCACGTTGACCCGGCCGATGCTCGCCGAGATGAACCTGATCGCGGTACAGACCGAAACCGAAGCGCAGCGCTTTCGCGACCTGGGCGCGCGCCCTGAATGCGTGCAGGTGACCGGTTCGATCAAGTTCGACCTGAAGGTCGATGACCAGTTGCTGCCGCGCGCCAAGGCGCTGCGCGAGCAATGGGGCGCCAGCCAGCGCCCGGTATGGATTGCCGCCAGCACCCATGAAGGTGAAGACGCGCTGATCCTGCAGGCACATCAGAAGCTGCTGCAGGTGCACGGCGATGCGTTGCTGATCCTGGTACCACGCCACCCCGAGCGGTTCGATGCCGTGCATGCCCAGTGCAGCGAACAGTTCACCACCGTGCGCCGCTCTGCCGGCACCCCGGTCGATGACCAGGCCCGCGTGCTGCTTGGCGATACCATGGGCGAGTTGCTGTTCCTCTACGCCCTGGCCGACATCGCCTTCGTCGGCGGCAGCCTGGTCGCCACTGGCGGGCATAACCCGCTCGAGCCCGCAGCACTGGCATTGCCGGTGCTCATGGGGCCGCATGTGTTCAACTTCCTGGAGATCAGCGCGATGCTGAAGGACGCCGGGGCGTTGCAGCAGATCGAAGATGCCGACGGGCTGGCCGAGGCGGTGCGGCGGTTGATTGAGTTGCCGCAGGATCGCCAGCGCATGGGCGAGGCGGGCAGGGCGGTGATGCGGGCAAACCAGGGGGCACTGCAGCGCTTACTGGATGGGCTGGGCGCGCTTATTCGCTGACGCCTGCATTGGTTTTCCTGGCCCTATCGCTGGCAAGCCAGCTCCCACAGGGACTGCACATGGCTTGAGGCCAGTGAAGAGCCTGTGGGAGCTGGCTTGCCAGCGATAGGGCCATCAAAAACAACCCGGCCTGTGAAGTGTCCCCCTATCTCAGGGCCTGCGCTCGAAGTTCTTCGCCGCCGCCGCCGCCAGGTCCGGTGGCAGGAAGTCCTTGTCCGGGTTGTAGTCCGGCTTCAGGTAGCGCCCCAGGTCTTGCAGGTCTTGCGGGCTCAAGGTTCCCGCCGCCTGCTTCAGGCTCAGGTTGTCGAGAATGTAGTCATAGCGGCTGTTGTTGTAATCACGCACCGAGGTGTACAGCTGGCGCTGGGCGTCGAGCACGTCGACGATGTTGCGGGTACCGACCTGGTAGCCGATTTCGGTGGCTTCGAGCGCGCTCTGGTTGGAAATGATCGACTGTTTGCGTGCCTGCACCTGTTCCACATCGGTGTTCACCGCGCGGTGCAGGTTGCGGGTGTTTTCCACCACCTGGCGGCGCAGGCTTTCGCGCTGTTGCTCGCTCTGGCTCAGGCGCTGGTAAGCCTCGCGCACTTGCGAGCTGGTCAGGCCGCCACTGTAGATCGGGATGTTCAGTTGCAGGCCGATACTGGTCTGTTCCACATCACTGCCATAACGCACGTTTGGCTGCGCGGGCGAGTTGGTGAAGCCCAGGCTGTCGTTATCGCCTTTCTGGTATTTGGCGACCGCATCCACGGTTGGGGCATGGCCGGCCTTGCGCTGGCGCAGGGTTTCTTCGGCGGCATCGACGGCGTAGTTGGTCGCCAGCAGGTTGAGGTTCTGGCGGGCGGCGGTTTCTACCCAGGACTTGGCGTCATTGGGCGTAGGCACCTGGATCGGCAAGGTGTGGACCACACCCTGGATCGACGAGTACTCGCGGTTGGTCAACGTCACCAGCGCCTCGAAGGCATCCTGCACCTGGCGTTCGGCGATGATCCGGTTGGCCCGGGCCGTGTCGTAGCTGGCCTGGGACTGCAAGACGTCGGTCTTGTCGGAAAGGCCCACGTCGAAACGTTCGTTGGACTGGTCGAGCTGGCGCTTGAAGGCGGATTCCTCGGCCTTGGTCGCGGCCAGGTTGTCCTGGGCCCGGAGCACCGCAAAGTAGTTTTGCGCGGTCTGCAGAATCAGGTTCTGCTCAGTGGCAGACAATTCCAGCGCCGCCTGTTCGTTGACCGCCTCGGCCGCCTGCAACTGGAACCAGCGGTCGGCACGGAACACCGGCTGCGCCAGGGTGGCGCTCCAGGAGTTGCCGCTGCGGTTGGCGGTGAGGGACGGCTCGTCGAGCTTGGTGCGGGTGTTCATCATCTCGGCACCCGCCGACAGGTTCGGCAGCAGGCCGGCGCGGGCCTGTGGGACGACTTCGCGGCGGGCGCCATAATCGGCGCGGGCTGCCGCAAGATCGGCGTTGTTGTCGACCGCTTCCTGGTAGACGCTGACCAGGTCGGTTTTAACCGTCATGGGCATTTCTGCTGCCCAGGCCATTCCGTTGGACGCACAAGACACGGCTATCGCCAGTGAGAGTTTGCGCAGCATAGAGGCAATCCTTGTACGAAATATAATTACTGAACTGTTGAGTATCGAGCGATGCGCCAGTGTAGTGCCATGCGACCCCGGCAACAATCGCCCAGTGCGCCTTTCATCATCACCCGCATTTACCCGCTTGGCTTTGCCGACCACTCCAGTCTAGACTGCGCATGTTCTTGTCGGGGTGCCTTGAAGCAAAGGCTGAGATCGCAAAGTTGCGGATCCCGTTGAACCTGATCAGGTTAGCGCCTGCGTAGGGAACAAGATTGCTCGCCTTCCCGGGGAGCCTCTTGTGCCAGGTCCGGGAATGTCTCAGCTGCAAGCAGCTTACGGCACCCCCATGTATCCGGCACTGCACACCCGTAAAGGGGTGCGTCCGCGTCTTTCAGGTTCTCCCCGACATTCCATCCGCTAGGAAGCTGTCTGGAGAGCCCGTGATGAGCAAACAAGAAAAAACGATCAACCTCAGCGAATCGGCACAAGTCGATCAGCAGTCCGTGCAACCGTTCCCCCGTTCGCGCAAGGTCTATGTCGAAGGCTCCCGCCCGGACATCCGCGTGCCCATGCGTGAAATCAGCCTGCACGACACCCCTACCGATTTCGGCGGCGAGACCAACGCCCCGGTGCTGGTCTACGACACTTCCGGCCCCTACACCGACCCTAACGTCATCATCGACGTGCGCAAAGGCCTGGCCGACGTGCGTTCGGCCTGGATCGACGCGCGTGGCGACACCGAGCGCCTGGGCGGCTTGAGTTCCGACTTCGGCCAACAGCGCCTGAACGATGCAGAGCTGGCCAAGCTGCGCTTCAACCACGTGCGCAACCCGCGCCGCGCCAAGGCGGGCGTCAACGTCTCGCAGATGCACTATGCCCGCCAGGGCATCATCACCGCCGAGATGGAATACGTTGCCATCCGCGAGAACATGAAGCTGCAGGAAGCCCGCGCCGCCGGCCTGCTTGACCAGCAGCACGCGGGCCACAGCTTCGGCGCCAACATCCCGAAAGAAATCACCCCCGAGTTCGTCCGCGAAGAAATCGCCCGCGGCCGCGCGATCATCCCGGCCAACATCAACCACACCGAGTTGGAGCCGATGATCATCGGCCGCAACTTCCTGGTGAAGATCAACGGCAACATCGGCAACAGCGCCCTGGGCTCCTCGATCGAGGAAGAAGTGGCCAAGCTGACCTGGGGGATTCGCTGGGGTTCGGACACGGTCATGGACCTGTCCACCGGCAAGCACATTCATGAAACCCGCGAGTGGATCATCCGTAACTCGCCCGTGCCGATCGGTACCGTGCCGATCTACCAGGCCCTGGAAAAAGTCGGCGGTGTCGCTGAAGACCTGACCTGGGAGCTGTTCCGCGACACCCTGATCGAGCAGGCCGAGCAGGGCGTGGACTACTTCACCATCCACGCCGGTGTGCTGCTGCGCTATGTGCCGCTGACCGCCAAGCGCGTTACCGGCATCGTCAGCCGGGGCGGTTCGATCATGGCCAAGTGGTGCCTGGCGCATCACCAGGAAAATTTCCTGTACACCCACTTCGACGAAATCTGCGAAATCATGAAGGCCTACGACGTCAGCTTCTCGCTGGGCGACGGCCTGCGTCCGGGCTCGATTGCCGACGCCAACGATGCTGCGCAGTTCGGTGAGCTGGAAACCCTCGGCGAGCTGACCAAGATCGCCTGGAAGCACGACGTGCAGTGCATGATCGAAGGCCCGGGCCACGTGCCGATGCAGTTGATCAAGGAGAACATGGACAAGCAGCTCGAATGCTGCGACGAGGCGCCGTTCTACACCCTTGGCCCGCTGACCACCGACATTGCGCCGGGTTACGACCACATCACCTCCGGTATCGGCGCGGCGATGATCGGCTGGTTTGGGTGCGCCATGCTGTGCTACGTGACGCCCAAGGAACACCTGGGCCTGCCGAACAAGGATGACGTCAAGACCGGCATCATCACCTACAAGATCGCCGCCCATGCCGCCGACCTTGCCAAAGGCCACCCGGGCGCGCAGATTCGTGACAACGCCTTGTCCAAGGCGCGTTTCGAGTTCCGTTGGGAAGACCAGTTCAACCTTGGCCTCGACCCGGACACCGCCCGCGCGTACCACGACGAAACCCTGCCCAAGGAATCGGCCAAGGTCGCGCACTTCTGCTCGATGTGTGGGCCGAAGTTCTGCTCGATGAAAATCACCCAGGAAGTGCGTGAGTACGCCGCCAAGATCGAAGCCGTGGACGTGACGGTTGAAGAAGGCATGCGCGAGCAGGCCGAGCGGTTCCGCCAGGAAGGCAGCCAGTTGTACAAAAAAGTGTAAGGCAATCCGTCACCACCGTGGGAGCGGGCTTGCCCCGCGAAAGCGTCAGCTGGGCCAGCGCGATTGGTAGGCCAGACGCCTTCGCGGGGCAAGCCCGCTCCCACCGTTGGATGCCTGTTCATCACAATCTTTGCGGCGATCACAACAATGACTACACCCAGCCATTTTTCCCCGGACCACCCGGTCCCCACCAGCCAACGCATCTTCGGCTTCTGCGACCTGTTCTCGCTGTGGTTCTCCCTCGGCATCGGCTTGATGGTGCTGCAGGTCGGCGCCATGCTCGCCCCAGGCATGGGCCTTGCCAGCGCGGTGCTGGCCATCGCCCTTGGCACCGGTGTGGGCGTGCTGTTACTCGGGGCGGCGGGTGTCATCGGCAGCGACACCGGCCTGTCTGCCATGGGCACCCTGCGGCTCAGCCTGGGCAGCCATGGCGCCCGCTTGCCGGCAGTGCTCAACCTGTTGCAGCTGGTGGGTTGGGGGGCGTTCGAGATCATCGTCATGCGCGACGCGGCCAGCCTGCTCGGCGCGCGTACCTTCGGTGAAGGCAGTGCGTGGAACAGCCCCATGCTTTGGACCCTGTGCTTCGGCGCCCTGGCGACCCTGCTTGCAGTCAGCGGGCCGCTGGCGTTCGTGCGCAAGGTGTTGCGCACGTGGGGCATCTGGGTGCTGTTGGGCGCGTGCCTGTGGCTGACCTGGAACCTGTTCGCCAAAGCTGACCTGGCCGACCTGTGGCAGCGCGCCGGTGACGGCTCGATGTCGCTGGCTGTGGGCTTCGACATCGTCATCGCCATGCCGCTGTCGTGGTTGCCGCTGATCGCCGACTACTCGCGGTTCGCCCGCAGCGGCAAGCGCGTGTTCGGCGGTACCGTGCTGGGCTACTTCATCGGCAATAGCTGGCTGATGAGCCTGGGCGTCGCCTACACCCTGGCCTTTGCCCCCAACGGCGAAGCCAATGCCTTGCTGCTGGCCTTGGCAGGTGCTGGGCTGGGTATCCCGTTGCTGTTGATTCTGCTGGACGAGTCGGAAAAAGCCTTTGCCGACATTCATTCGGCCGCCGTTTCCACCGGCGTGCTGGTACGCCTGAAAGTCGAGCACCTGGCGCTGGCCATTGGTGTGCTGTGCACCCTGATCGCGCTGTTCGCGCCACTGGCCCAGTACGAAAACTTCTTGCTGCTGATCGGTTCGGTATTTGCGCCGCTGTTCGGCGTGGTGCTGATGGACCACTACGTGATCCGTCACCGCCGCCTGCCGTCACAGGTCGATGGCTTGCACTGGCAGGCGTTGCTGGCCTGGGCCGTGGGTGTGGCGGCGTATCACCTGATTGCCGCGCAAGCACCGGACCTGGGCGCAACCCTGCCGGCGCTAGTGCTGGCAGGTGTGCTGCATGCGCTACTGAGCTTCAGCCGCGGCCGGGAAACAGCTCGGGCTTGATCACGCCGTTCAGGCGCGGGTAGGGGATCTTCAGCTCGACGTGGCCCATGGAGTAGGGCGCGATGGCATAGACCTCATACTTGACCACCACCGCGCCGTACGTCAGGGCGATGTGCGGCGACCGCTTGAAGGGCCAGGTCTTGACGAAGTCGGCGTCCTTGTCCATGCCGACGCTGATCATCCACGCGCGGTGCGACTCTTCGACGGTTTTCCAGAAGGTCTCTTCCTGGCCGGGCACCAGCATGTCCTGCAGGGTCAGTACCTTGTCCAGCTTGCGCGAATAGTTGATGAAGCCGCGCCCTGGCATGCCATGGGCGCCACCGCTGTCCAGGTAGCTGGACAGTTCGATGATCACCAGCCCGTCATGCTGTTCGCGTACCTTGGCTTGCAAATAGCTGCTGTTGCGCTTGTCGGCGTTGGCCAGGTACTGCTGCTCATAAGCCTGCAGGGTGGTTGGCGCGGCGCCGTGCTGGTTGTCTTCGGTCAGCTGCAGCAGGCGCTGTTCGACGATGGCGTCGAGCTTGGGCTGGGCCGGGAAGTGAAGGGTGTCGATGTTTACCAGCGGGCAGTCGCTTTCGCTGCAGCCGGGTTTGACGTGCTCCCAGGCGTCACGCTTGACCTCGAGCGGGGCCCGGTAATTGGGCGTGAACAGGCTCTGGCAGGCACCCAGGGCCAGTGCCAGCACAGCCACGGAAGTCAGTTTGACAAGTGTCATGATGATCCTTGCAGAACAGGGAAAAGTCGGCCTTTGACCGTCGGCGCGACCGTCAGTTCGCCACTAAGCTAACAGACAGAAGGCGCGCTGTCCCGACTGCGCGAACGGTTGCCGGAAAGGGGTGAAACGCGCCAAAGTGCGGAGTAGGATGGCGCGATGCAGTATTTGAGGCCATGAGGATTTCCATGTCAGACGCGTTGAATTCAGTGCCCAAGGGCTTCGAGGTCATCGAGCGGGCCAATTGCTTCCAGGGCTTTTATAAGCTCGACAAGCTTCGCCTGCGCCATGAACTGTTCGCCGGGGGCATGGGCCGCGAGATCAGCCGCGAACTGTTCGTGCGCCACGATGCGGTTTGTGTATTGCCCTACGATCCACTGCGTGACGAGGTGGTGCTGATCGAGCAGTTTCGTGTCGGTGCCCTCGACAAAGTCGCCAACCCTTGGCTGATCGAGATGGTCGCCGGGCTGATCGACAAGGACGAGCAACCTGAAGAGGTCGCACACCGCGAGGCAGAAGAAGAGGCCGGGCTTACGTTCAGCGCTTTGTGGCCAATGACCCGCTACTTCCCATCGCCCGGTGGCAGTGACGAATTCGTCCACCTGTTTCTGGGGCGCTGCACCAGCGAAGGTGCGGGCGGCCTGCATGGCCTGGAAGAAGAGGGCGAAGACATTCGCGTGCGCGTGTGGTCGTTCGAGGATGCCTTGCAGGCTGTGCGTGATGGCCGTATCTGCAACGCCGCGACGATTATCGGCCTGCAATGGCTGGCGCTTAACAGAGACGAAGTTCGAGGTATGTGGAAGTGAACCTGCTGCGCGAGCGATATCGGGTTGACCTGGTCGGGCTGCAAGCAGCCTGCGAGGCCAATTACGCCCGGCTGATGCGTTTGTTACCAGACATGCGCACTACCCAGAGCTCGCGTCGCATCGGCATGACCCAGGGCGACCAGATGCTCGGTGTGCTGGTGCTCGATGTGGTGCTGGCCTGCCCTTATACCACCACCCTGCATGTGCGCCAGGAGCACAGCTTGCCGTGGCTGCCGGTGCCGCACCTTGAGGTGCAGGTGTACCACGATGCACGCATGGCCGAGGTGGTCAGCGCCGAGCATGCCCGGCGCTTGCGCAGCATTTACCCTTATCCGAATGCGGGTATGCACCAGCCGGACGAAAAAGCGCAGCTCAACCTGTTCCTCGGTGAATGGCTGAGCCATTGCCTGGCCTGCGGTCATGAACTGGCAAGTGTTCGCTGAAATGTGATGTGCGTCGGTTTCGGGTGTTTGCTCGCAACCGTTGCGCAGCCATAATTCGTGCTGAATCCGTTCGAGGAGACGGCCGTTGCCGCACCTAGACCCAACCCGCCCCGTGCATGTGGTGCAACTTACCGATGCCCACCTGTTCGCCGACCCGGCCGGCACCCTGCTTGGCCTGAACACCCGTGACAGCCTGCGCCATGTGGTCGCCCAAGTGCGCCGCGAGCAGCCGCCCATCGATTTGCTGCTGTGCACCGGCGATCTGTCCCAAGATGCCAGCGTGGCCTCCTATGAGGCGTTCCGTGAGCTGACCGCACCGTTTGCCGTGCCCACTCGCTGGTTGCCGGGTAACCATGACGAGGCGCAGGTAATGGCGCAGGTGGCGCCGGAGCTGGTGCAGGCGGTAACCGACATTGGCGCATGGCGCGTTGTCATGCTCAACACGGCCGTGCACGGTGCTACCCACGGTTTTCTGGAAGACGACCAACTGGCCGCGCTGGAATCTGCCTTGAAACAGGCCGGTGAGCGCCATTGCCTGGTGTGCTTCCACCATCAGCCGGTGGACATCGGCTGCGCCTGGATCGCGCCCATCGGGCTGCGCAATGCCCAGGCGTTGTTTGCCATCGTTGAACGTTATCCACAGGTGCGGGCGTTGCTCTGGGGGCATATCCACCAGACGTGGGATGAACTGCGCGAGAGGTTGCGCTTGATGGCCACGCCGTCGACCTGCATTCAGTTCGCGGCGCAAAGTGAGGACTTCAAGGTGAGCGAAGAGCAGCCTGGCTATCGCTGGTTGCGCTTGCATGCCGACGGGCGGCTGGAGAGCGGCGTGGAGCGGGCACGGGACTTCGAGGTGAAACTGGACTTCGACAGCCCGGGGTATTGAGGTTCAGGCAATACATCTTCCTTGTAGGAGCAGCCTTGTGCTGCGAAGAGGCCAGCTGCAAAAACGCCGATCTTGATTCTTGCCACCGGCCTCTTCGCAGCACAAGGCAGCTCCTACACGGAAAGCGCCCCTTGAATGCCCGCAAGTGCCTGAAGAAAGTGTTGCGAAATCCCCCTCACTGCGTCAAAACCCGGCGCCAGCGAAACCCTGGATTATCGCCACGCCTAGCGCTATTACCGAGCGTGTGCATTGCGCATCCAGGCCGGTGGCGACCACAGCTTCCAGGGCTTTGTCGAGCGCCTGCCTACACTGCTGGCCTGTGCCGGGATTGCCCCCGGGCGCGTATGCTCGATTTTTCCGTGCTCTTAGCTTTGTACCTAGCACTTTTGCCTTCACCTGACTGACGACAAGACCCCATGGCCAATCCCAGCACTAGCGCCTATAGCGCAGACACCATCGAAGTCCTCTCGGGCCTTGATCCGGTCCGCAAGCGAACGAGCATGTATATCGACACCGGCATGCCGAACCACTTTACCTATGAAGTCGCCAACAACAGTATCGACGAAGCCCTGGCCGGTCACGTCCGTTCGAGGCAGGTCATCCTCCATCAACACGGCTGTGCACGGTGCTACCCACGGTTTTCTGGAAGGCGACCAACTGGCCGCGCTTGAACCATCAGCCGGTGGACATCGGCTTCGCAATGCCCAGGCGTTGTTTGCCATCGTCGAACGTTATCCACAGGTGCGCGGACTGCTCTGGGGGCATATCCACCAGACGTGGGATGAACTGCGCGAGGGGTTGCGCTTGATAGCCACGCCGTCGACCTGCATTCAGTTCGCGGCGCAAAGCGAGGACTTCAAGGTGAGCGAAGAGCAGCCTGGCTTCATCTTCCTTGTAGGAGCAGCCTTGTGCTGCGAAGAGGCCAGCTGCAAAAACGCCGATCTTGATTCTTGCCACCGGCCTCTTCGCAGCACGAGGCTGCTCCTACACGGAAAGCGCCCCTTGAATGCCCGCAAGTGCCTGAAGAAAGTGTTGCGAAATCCCCCTCACTGCGTCAAAACCCGGCGAACGCGCTACACTGCGCGTCCCTGCGCCCGCAACAAGGGCGCGAAGCCGCAGATTCCGGGGGCAGCATGTCGGGTTCCATCCTCTATATCCATGGCTTCAACAGCTCGCCGCTGTCCAAGAAGGCGCGCCAGCTCGAGGCAGTCATGCAGCAGTTGGGCTTGTCCGACCAATTGCGTGTGCCGGCGTTGCACCATCACCCACGCCAGGCCATCGCCCAATTGCAGGGCGCCATCGCCGAACTGGGTGCGCCCTTGCTGGTCGGCAGTTCGCTCGGCGGCTACTATGCCACCTATCTGGCAGAGCGCCACGGCCTCAAGGCCTTGCTGATCAACCCAGCGGTGGCACCCCACCGGTTGTTCGATGGCTACCTGGGCACCCAGCGCAACCTCTACACCGATGAGGCCTGGGAACTGACCCACGATCACGTGCAGGCCCTGGCCGAGCTGGAAGTGCCAGCCCCCGAGGATGCCAACCGCTACCAAGTGTGGTTGCAGACCGCTGACGAAACCTTGGATTATCGCCACGCCGAGCGCTATTACCGAGCGTGCGCATTGCGCATCCAGGCCGGTGGCGAGCACAGCTTCCAGGGCTTTGTCGAGCGCCTGCCGGCACTGCTGGCCTTTGCCGGGATTGCCCCGGGCGCTTATGCGGCGCTCGACTTTTCCGTGCTCTGAGCTTTGTACCCAGCACTTTTGCATTCACCTGACTGACGACGAGACCCCATGGCCAATCCCAGCGCTAGCGCCTATAACGCAGACGCCATCGAAGTCCTCTCGGGCCTTGATCCGGTCCGCAAGCGACCGGGCATGTACACCGACACCAGCCGACCGAACCACTTGGCCCAGGAAGTCATCGACAACAGTGTCGACGAAGCCCTGGCCGGTCACGCCCGTTCGGTGCAGGTCATCCTTCACGCCGACCACTCGCTGGAAGTCAGCGACGATGGCCGCGGCATGCCGGTGGACATTCACCCCGAAGAAGGCGTGTCCGGGGTCGAGCTGATCCTGACCAAGCTGCACGCCGGTGGCAAGTTCTCCAACAAGAACTACCAGTTCTCCGGGGGCCTGCACGGCGTGGGTATTTCGGTGGTCAACGCCCTGTCGACCCAGGTGCGCGTGCGCGTCAAGCGTGACGGCAACGAGTACCAGATGACCTTCGCCGATGGCTTCAAGGCCAGCGAACTGGAAGTGGTGGGCTCGGTCGGCAAGCGCAACACCGGCACCAGCGTGTACTTCAGCCCCGACCCGAAGTACTTCGATTCGCCAAAATTCTCCATCAGCCGCCTCAAGCACGTACTCAAGGCCAAGGCCGTGCTGTGCCCGGGCCTGCTGGTCAGCTTCGAGGACAAAGGCAGCGGCGAGAAGGTCGAGTGGCACTACGAGGATGGCCTGCGTTCCTACCTGGTCGACTCGGTCAGCGAGTACTTGCGCCTGCCCGACGAGCCGTTCTGCGGCAGCCTGGCCGGTAACAAGGAGGCCGTGGACTGGGCCTTGCTGTGGCTGCCTGAAGGCGGCGACAGCGTTCAGGAAAGCTACGTCAACCTGATCCCCACCGCCCAGGGCGGGACCCATGTCAACGGCCTGCGCCAAGGCCTGCTGGATGCCATGCGCGAGTTCTGCGAGTTCCGCAACTTGCTGCCCCGCGGGGTCAAGCTGGCGCCTGAAGACGTCTGGGAACGCATCACCTTCGTGCTGTCGATGAAGATGCAGGAGCCGCAGTTCTCCGGGCAGACCAAAGAGCGCCTGTCGTCCCGTGAGGCGGCCGCCTTCGTTTCCGGCGTGGTCAAGGACGCATTCAGCCTGTGGCTCAACGCCCACCCCGAGCTGGGCATGCAACTGGCTGAACTGGCCATCAGCAACGCCGGTCGTCGTCTCAAGGCCAGCAAGAAGGTCGAACGCAAGCGCATCACCCAAGGCCCGGCGCTGCCGGGCAAACTGGCGGATTGCGCAGGCCAGGACCCGATGCGCGCCGAGCTGTTCCTGGTCGAGGGTGACTCTGCCGGTGGATCGGCCAAGCAGGCGCGGGATAAAGAGTTCCAGGCGATCCTGCCGCTACGCGGGAAGATCCTCAACACCTGGGAAGTGGACGGTGGCGAAGTCCTGGCCAGCCAGGAAGTGCACAACATTGCCGTGGCCATCGGCGTCGACCCGGGGGCTGCCGACCTCTCGCAACTGCGCTACGGCAAAATCTGCATTCTCGCCGACGCCGACTCCGACGGCTTGCACATTGCAACGCTGCTGTGCGCACTGTTCGTGCAGCATTTCCGCCCACTGGTAGAGGCCGGCCATGTCTACGTGGCCATGCCGCCGCTGTACCGCATCGACCTCGGCAAGGAAATTTACTACGCCCTGGACGAAGCCGAGCGCGACGGCATCCTCGATCGCCTCGTAGCCGAGAAGAAGCGCGGCAAGCCGCAAGTCACGCGATTCAAGGGGCTGGGTGAAATGAACCCGCCACAGCTGCGCGAAACCACCATGGACCCGAACACCCGGCGGCTGGTGCAGCTGACGCTGGACGATGTGCAGGCCACCTGCGAGCTGATGGACAAACTGCTGGCCAAGAAGCGCGCCGGCGACCGCAAGAGCTGGCTGGAAACCAAAGGTAACCTTGCCGAGGTCATGGTTTGATTCGGCTGTTTCTCGCCGCTTGCCTTGCCCTGGTTACCTTGCCGAGTGTGGCGGGCGACTGGCCGCAGTTGAAGATGACTGCCGAATACCCCGTCGAGGGTATGCGCGGCGGCAACTTGTCTGGGTTGGTGCAGTGCCGGGGTGCGTTGTGGGGTGTATCCGACCGTGACGATGACCGGGTCTATCGCTTCGATCAGCAAAACGCGGTGTGGCGTGCACAACCGCTGACCTTCACCCCGCCGCCCGTACCCGAGAGCGGCTTGCCGTGGGGGCTGAAGTCGCGCAACTGGGCGGCGTCCTATGTGCGCGGTGGCGAGCTGGACTTCGAAGGCATCACCTGTGACCAGGCCGGTAGCCTCTACCTGATCAGCGAGGCGCATGCTGGCGTGTTGCGCATCCCGCTCGAGGGTGAGCCGGACTGGTTGAAGATCGACCCGGCCATGGTTCGGCAGGCGCGGGCCAGTGGCATGCTGCTTAACTTCAATGCCTTGTTCGAAGGCCTGGCGATCAACCCGGCGGGTGACCGCATCTGGCTGGCCGCCGAGCGCGAGCGCCGGGGGGTGGTGGCGATCGAACGTCAGCAGTCGGTGTGGACCTGCGGGCGCAGTTGCGTGCTGCTGAGCGAGGCTGGCGTCGAGATGCAGCCGCCGCAGATGCCCAACCCACGGGCGCTGTCGCGTGATTTTGCCGACCTGGCCTGGTTCGAGGGCAAGCTGTACACCCTTGAGCGTAACGCCTACCGCATTTGTCGCCGCGACGCAGACAGCGGCGTGGTCGAGCGTTGCTGGTCGTTCGCCGCCGATGCGTTGGTGGAATCGCGCCGGTACGATCAGCCGTACGGCCTGGCAGAAGCCCTGGTAATCGATGCCAAAGGCGCCTGGATTGGCCTGGACAACAACAATGGCGTGCGCGCCGATGGCGAGGCACGCCCGATCGTCTGGCGCTTTGACGCACCCGCCGGCGGCTGGAGCGCCAAGCCATGAGCCAGGCTCCGGGCAAGCGTGCCGGCAAGCTACTGATGATCGTCGCCTGGGCGGCGGCGTTGTTCCTTGCTACGCGTTTCTTCGGCCAATGGGAAGACAGCCAGCGCAACCCTAATGCCCAGGTGCAGTCTTCACGTGGCGAAGGCTTTATCGAGGTGCGCCTGCTGAGCAATGGCCAGGGGCACTTCGTGGTGGATGGCGCGATCAATGGCCAGGCCGTGCATTTCATGCTCGACACCGGGGCGACCGACGTGGCGATACCTGAGGCCTTGGCCCACACGCTGGCGCTTGCGCGCGGCAGCCCGGTGCTGCTCAGCACCGCAAACGGCCGCACCGAAGGCTACCGCACGCGGCTGAATACCCTGCAGCTGGGTGATATCCGCCTGCAGGACGTGCGAGCCACCGTGGTGCCAGGCCTGGACGGGCAGACTGTGCTGCTCGGCATGAGCGCCCTGAAACAACTTGAATTTACCCAGCGCGGCGGCACCATGCTGCTGCGCCAGAACCTGAAATGACGAGGCCCGCATGAGCGACTCACTGGAACTCAGCCTCGACGGCGTCGAACGCCGCTCGCTGGCGGACTTCACCGAACAGGCCTACCTCAACTACTCCATGTACGTGATCATGGACCGGGCCCTGCCGCACATCGGCGACGGCCTGAAGCCGGTGCAGCGACGCATCGTCTACGCCATGAGCGAGTTGGGGCTCGATGCCGATGCCAAGCACAAGAAGTCGGCGCGTACCGTCGGCGACGTGCTCGGCAAGTTCCACCCCCACGGCGACTCGGCCTGCTACGAAGCCATGGTGTTGATGGCGCAGCCGTTCAGCTACCGCTACACCCTGGTCGATGGCCAGGGCAACTGGGGTGCGCCCGACGATCCGAAGTCGTTCGCCGCGATGCGTTACACCGAAGCAAGGCTGTCGCGCTACGCCGAAGTGCTGCTCAACGAAGTGGGCCAGGGCACCGTGGACTGGGTGCCGAACTTCGACGGTACCCTGCAGGAGCCCGCGGTATTGCCAGCGCGCCTGCCCAACATCCTGCTCAACGGCACCACCGGTATCGCCGTGGGCATGGCCACCGACGTGCCGCCGCACAACCTGCGTGAAGTGGCCAGTGCCTGCGTCCGTTTGCTCGACGAGCCCAAGGCCACGATCGAGCAACTGTGCGAGCACATCCAGGGCCCGGACTACCCGACCGAAGCTGAGATCATCACCCCGCGCGCCGAGATCCTGAAGATCTACGAAACCGGCCGCGGCTCGATCCGCATGCGCGCCGTTTATCGTGTCGAAGATGGCGATGTGGTGGTCACCGCACTGCCGCACCAGGTCTCCGGGGCCAAGGTACTGGAGCAGATCGCCGCCCAGATGCAGGCCAAGAAGCTGCCGATGGTGGCCGACCTGCGTGACGAGTCGGACCACGAGAACCCGTGCCGCATCGTCATCATCCCGCGCTCCAACCGGGTGGATGCCGACGAACTGATGCAGCATTTGTTCGCCACCACCGACCTGGAAAGCAGCTACCGGGTCAACGTCAACATCATCGGCCTCGACGGCCGGCCGCAGCTGAAGAACCTGCGCGCCCTGTTGCTGGAGTGGCTGGAGTTCCGAACCACTACCGTCCGTCGCCGGCTGCAACACCGTCTGGACAAGGTTGAGCGTCGCCTGCACCTGCTTGAGGGCTTGTTGACGGCCTTCCTCAACCTGGATGAAGTGATTCACATCATCCGCACCGAGGAGCATCCCAAGCAGGCGTTGATCGACCGCTTCCAACTGACTGAAATCCAGGCCGACTACATCCTCGAGACCCGCCTGCGGCAGCTGGCGCGCCTTGAAGAAATGAAGATTCGCGGCGAGCAGGACGAACTGCTCAAAGAGCAGGCCAAGCTGCTGGCCTTGCTCGGCAGCGACGCCAAGCTGCGCAAGCTGGTGCGCACCGAGCTGATCAAGGACGCCGAAACGTATGGCGATGACCGCCGTTCGCCAATCGTCGAGCGTGCCGAGGCCAAGGCGCTGTCGGAAAACGAGCTGATGCCGACCGAACCGGTCACCGTCGTACTGTCGGAAAAGGGCTGGGTGCGTTGCGCCAAGGGCCACGACATCGATGCCACCGGCCTCTCGTACAAGGCGGGCGATGGCTTCAAGGCCGCCGCTGCCGGGCGCTCCAACCAGTTTGCCGTGCTGATCGACTCTACGGGCCGCAGCTATTCGGTGGCCGCGCATACCCTGCCGTCGGCGCGGGGGCAGGGCGAGCCGCTGACCGGCCGCCTGACACCGCCACCTGGGGCAACCTTCGAGTGTGTGCTGTTGCCTGACGATGACGCCCTGTATGTGGTGGCGTCGGACGCCGGCTACGGGTTCGTGGTCAAGGGCGAAGACCTGCAGGCCAAGAACAAGGCCGGCAAGGGCCTGCTCAGCCTGCCCAACGGGGCAAAAGTGATGACGCCACGTCCGGTGGCCAACCGCGAGCAGGATTGGCTGGCAGCGGTGACCACCGAGGGCCGGCTGCTGGTGTTCAAGGTCAGCGACTTGCCGCAACTGGGTAAAGGCAAGGGCAACAAGATCATCGGCGTGCCCGGTGATCGGGTGTCCAGCCGTGAAGAATTTGTCACCGACCTGGCGGTGATGGCCGAAGGGGCGACCCTTGTATTGCAAGCCGGCAAGCGTACGCTATCTCTGAAAGCGGACGACCTGGAGCACTACAAGGGCGAACGGGGCCGGCGCGGCAGCAAGCTGCCACGCGGCTTCCAGCGTGTCGATGGGTTGCAGGTGGAAGGTCCGGCGTAACCCGGTGAAATGTCTGGAACGGCAATTTCAGCGCCGTTCCAGGCAGAAATGCTGGAGTCGGACAGCTATTTCGCGGATGATATGGCCCCTGCGGTGCCGGCGTAGCCGTGTGCCCGATTGAATCTACATGAGTATCACTGCGGTCTGCCTGTGGCGACCGCCTGGATGGGATGATGAAACTTCTGCGCCTTCCATTTGCGCTGTTGATGACGGGCCTTTTGGGGCTGGGCGGATGCAGCATGCATCAGCCGGTTGCCTTGTACCAGCTCGACAGCGGTGATCCTGGCCAGCCGTCGCAAAGCGCGGGCATGGCCGTGGTGCTCGGCCCGGTGTCGGTTGCCGATTACCTGCAACGCGAGACGTTCCTGCAGCGTCAGGCCGATGGCAGCCTGAGTTCGGCGACCGACGGTCGTTGGGCGGGCAGCCTCTCGTCGGACATTGACCAGTTGCTGGTTCGCCAGCTGGCCTGGCGCCTGGACAGCCAGCGCGTGGTCCTGGCACCGGCAACCGCTGGCTTCAGCCCGGACGTGCAAGTCCTGCTGTCGATTACCCGCCTGGATTCTGGCAAGGACCAGCCGGCGATTCTCGATGCCCAATGGCGTCTGCTCGACCGTCGTGGCCATGTGCGCGACAACCGCATCGTTCACCTCGAGCAGCAGCACGAGGGTAGCGAGGCGTCGCAGGTGCAGGCGCAAGGGCAATTGCTGCAAAAGCTGGCTGAACAATTGAGCACGGCGGTCAAACCGTTGGCCAATCAGCCTGCCATTGCCGAAGAAGCGCCGAAAAAGCCAGCTGCACCGGTACAGGTGAAGAAGGCGCCGGAGAAATCCAAGATCCCGATGGCTTCGCCGATCCGTACCGATATGGAAGTCTATCGGTTCTGATGGTTCCGCCAGATACGAAAAAGCCCGCACATGTGCGGGCTTTTTCGTATCTGCTAGGTGATCGCTGTAGGAGCAGCCTTGCGCTGCGAAGAGGCCGGGGCTGGCAATGCATCTCTGTTGTTAGGGCCGGCCCCTTCGCAGCACAAGGCTGCTCCTACAATCAGGCTCGACGCTCGTGCATCCGCGCCAGTTGCCGTTCCAGCATCGACGGGTAAGGCTCCATCAGCCGCTCCACGCAGCACGCGCCTTCTGGGCTGGCAATCGGGCGAATCCGCGCGCGCTGACGAATCAGTGCGTCGTCGCTGATCTGACGCTCCACCAGCAACAGGTTGCGGCTGTGCTGCGACAGTGCCAGGGCATCCTGGGCTTTTTCAGCCATCAGCAGGTCGACAAGCTCCAGCCCGTGCAGGTCGTTACCCAGGGCCAGGCCCAGCTGCAGTTGCAGGGTAATGCCGCTGTCCGCGACTTCGATCTGCAAGGCATGGCCCAGTGCGCGCAGCAGCTCGCCACAGCAGATCGCATTGGTCAGGTAGTCCTCGCCACAGTCGCGGCTGTGGAACAGCACCAGAGTACTGCCGTCGTTGAGCGTGTGGGTTTCGCCCTCATACAGTGAGGCGGCATGCTCCAGGCAGTCGCGGTAGCGCTCCAGCAACTCGGTCAGGCGCGTGCGCGGCAGGCGGCGCAATTGCTCTTGCGAGCCGAGCTGCACGGCCAGCACTGCACTGTTTTGCGGCTCGTCAGACTCGAACGGCACCGCCTTCGGGGCGCTGTCCTCGTTGTCGAGCAACCCGGCGAAGGCTTCATCGTCCTCGTCGTCTGCCTGGGCGACAACCTTGGCGCGCGGGGCAGCCTTGGGGGCCGGTGGGGCTTCGTGCAGGTGCTCGAAAGTGTCTTCGTCGTCCTCGTCTTCTGGCTCTGGCTCTGGTGGCGGCGGCGGGGCCAGGCGAGTGTGCAACTGGCGGGCGATGTCACCGATCTCGTCCTGACGGTCGGTGGCCGGGGTGTAGGGGTGCGGGTCGCGCAGCCAGACACGCAGTTGCAGCAGCGGCAGGGTGATATGGCGGGCCTGGCGCAGGCTCAAGCTCAGTGCCAGGGCCAGCAGGATGGCGGCGAGGATGCCCATGCTGTGAAGGCTGATCAACATCGGCTGCTGGAACTGGCCCATGTCCAGGCTGATGCGCAGCTGCCCGGCGGTGACGTCCTGGAAGGTGATCTTGGTCTGGTACAGGCCTTCGGCCTCGCCCAGCAGGCTGTTGCGCGGGCGCTGGCCAGCTTCGGCAAGGATGCGGTTGTCCACGCTGTAGATCGCCGCATGGGCCACCAATGGGTTTTTCACCAGGTTACCCAGCAGCACGTTGAGGCTGAGGATGTCGTTGGACACCAACAGCTCCGTGGCCGACGTGGCCGTCTGCGTGGTCAGGCTTTGGCCGAGCGCATCCGCCTGCTCGTGCATGGCCTGCTTGAACTGCAGGCCCATCACGCAGGCATAGATGACCAGTGCCAGCGCCACCAGGAAAATGTTGGTGAAGGCGATGCGCAGCGCCAGAGGGACGCGACGTTGACTCAGGGCACGATAGATCATCAGGAAGAAGTTGTCTGGCTTGACGGGGGTGGGCCGGTTCACAGCGCTCGGCTCTTAATGGCATAAAAGTGAGGGGCAGTATAGCGACCCCGGTTTTTTCGGCAAAGTATCGTTCGCGCCCGATGGTCACGGAAAATCGGTAGAATGCGCATTTTTCATCGAAGTCGGAGTCCGGTCTTGCGCGAAATCGTCCTGATCAACATCACAGGTGAAGACCGTCCCGGTCTCACCGCGGCCATCACCGGCGTCCTGCTGCAGGGTGGTGTGAACATCCTCGACATCGGCCTGGCGGTCATGCACGGCACCTTGTCGTTCGGCATTCTGGTCGATATCCCGGACAACGAAGTGGCCACCAACCTGCTGCAAAGCGTGCAGGCCAAGGCCCATGAGCTCAATCTGCAGGCACGTTACACGCCGATTTCCGAGGCTGATTACCAGCATTGGGCCGATGGCCACGGTGAGGCGCGTCATATCGTCACCCTGCTCAGTCGCAAGATTACCCCAGAGCAGCTGCAACGGGTCAGCGCGGTCATCAGCCAGTACGGCCTGACCATCGAGCGCATCGAGCGACTGTCTGCCCGTGTGGGCCTGGATGCCGACACCGAGAAGGGCAAGGCGGCTGTCGAGATTTCCGTGCGCGGCGAGCCGAGCGATGCCCAGGCCTTGCGTGCAGACTTCTTCGCCCTGGCTGAAGCGTTGAGCATCGACATCGCCTTCCAGAAGGACGACTTGTTCCGTCGCAACCGCCGCCTGGCGGTGTTCGACATGGACTCGACGCTGATCGAGGCCGAGGTCATTGACGAACTGGCCAAGGCCGCCGGCGTCGGCGAGCAAGTGGCTGCAATCACTGAGCGGGCCATGCGCGGCGAGCTGGACTTCCGCGCCAGCTTCAAAGAGCGCATGGCGTTGCTCAAGGGCCTGGACGTGGGCGTGCTGGATGAGATCGGTGCCTCGCTGCGCCTGACCGAAGGTGCCGAGAACCTGTTCGCCGAGCTCAAGCGCCTGGGCTACAAGACTGCGATTCTGTCGGGTGGCTTTACGTACTTCGCCCGACAGGTGCAGGCGCGCCTGGGCATCGATTACGTGTTCGCCAACGAGCTGGAAGTGGTCGACGGCAAGGTAACTGGCGTGGCCGTTGAACCTATCGTCGATGCGCAGCGCAAGGCTGAGCTGCTGCAGCAGTTGGCCAGCGAAGAGGGCTTGCAACTGGACCAGACCATCGCCGTGGGTGATGGTGCCAATGACCTGCCGATGCTGTCCTTGGCAGGCCTGGGCGTGGCGTTCCGTGCCAAGCCGCTGGTACGTCAATCGGCCAAGCAGGCGATTTCGACCCTGGGGCTGGACGGTGTGCTGTACCTGCTGGGGCTGCGTGACCGCGACGCGCGCGGCTGATTCGAGTTTTGGGGCTGCTTTGCAGCCCTGATCTCTGTAGGAGCAGCCTTGCGCTGCGAAGAGGCCGGTGAAGCGGCGAAGATTTAGCTGTCTTCGCTGGCCTCTTCGCAGCACAAGGCTGCTCCTGCAGGGGCATGTGTACTTGCTGGCCTCAGGCTTCGGCAGGCGCTGCCAGTAGCTGCCCCATGCGCACCGCCGAACCGGCACCCAGGCTTTCTGCCCACTTCACCTGCTCTGGCCCGAACAGCACGATGGCGGTCGAACCCAGTTTGAAGCGGCCCAGCTCGGCGCCTTTTTCCAAGTGGATCGGCGCGCGGCTGCCTTCGTCGTAACGGAAGGTCTTCAGCTCACGCTTGGGCGGGGTTACCAAACCGGCCCAGACCGTCTCGATCGAGGCGACGATCATCGCACCTACCAGCACCACGGCCATCGGCCCACGCTCGGTGTCGAACAGGCACACCACACGCTCGTTACGGGCAAACAGCTCGGGGACGTTTTCTGCAGTGGTCTGGTTCACCGAGAACAGGCGGCCCGGCACGTACACCATCTCGCGCAGGGTGCCGGCCAGCGGCATGTGCACACGGTGGTAGTCCTTCGGCGACAGGTAGATGGTGGCAAACTCACCGCCCATGAACGGCGCAGCCATGGCTGGATCGCCGCCCAGCAGCTCTTGCGCGCTGAAGCCGTGGCCCTTGGCCTGGAAGATGCGGCCGTGCTCGATCGGGCCAAGCTGGCTGACCGCGCCGTCGGCCGGGCACAGGATGGCACCGGGCGTTTCGTCCAGCGGACGGGCGCCGGGCTTCAGGGCACGGGTGAAGAAGGCGTTGAAGTGTTCGTAAGCGCTCAGGTCTTCGACCAGGGCCTCGGACATGTTCACCTGGTAGCGCTTGGCAAACCAGGCGGTGAAGGCATTTTTGAACCAGCGTGCACGGCACTCGGCAATGCAGCCGGCCAGCCGCGACAGCAGGTGGTGCGGCAGCAGGTACTGGCTGATGATGAACAAACGGGATTTCATGCAGGTTCCTTAGACTTCTACAGGCGTGTCCGGGTGGTTGCCCCATTCGCTCCACGAGCCGGCGTAGGCCTTGACGCGTGGGTAGCCGAGGGATTTGGCCACCAGGTAGGTGAAACCGGAGCGGCGGTGGGTCTGGCAGTGGGTGATCACTTCCTTGTCGGGGGTGATGCCCAGCTTTTCGAGGACGTCGGCGATGTCCTGGCGGATGCGCAGGTGGTCATTGAGGTCCATGCCGGCAGTCCACTCGAAGTTGATCGCGCCGGGAATATGACCGCCTTTGGCCGCCAGAACCTTCTCGCCGCTGTATTCCTGCGGGCCGCGGGCGTCCCAGATGACCAGGTCATCGGCGCCCAGGCGGCTTTGCAGGTATTCGCGGGTGGCGGTTGGCTCGCCATGCACGTGCAAGCGTACGGGCGTGTTCGCCGGCGCCGGTACGTCGGTCACCAGCGTGTCTGCCGGCCAGGCCTGGATACCACCATTGAGGTAGTGGTAAGCCTTGTGGCCGATCACGTCGAGCAACCAGATGAAGCGCCCGGCCCAGCCGCCGCCTTCATCGTCATACACCACATAGACGGCGTCGTCGCGGTGGCCGAGTTCGCTGAACAGTTTTTCCAGATCGCCCAAGGCCGGCAGCAGGCCGGGCGCAGGAGGCTGGCCCAGCTGGGTGCGCTTGCCCTCGACGAAGCGTGCGCCGGGGATATGGCCGCTGACATAGCGGTTGGCGCTGCTCAGGTCGACCAGGATCAGCTGTGGCGAATCCAGGCGCGGCAGCAGGTCTGCGGCTTCGATCACCAGGGGCAGGCCGGAAAAGTCAGTCATCCACGGTCTCCAGTGTGGAAAGAGGGGCGATTGTAGCGCAAGGCTCAGCCCTTGCGGTTGGCAAACACCGACAGCGCGCGCTCGATGCATTGCGCGGTTTTACCAAAGGCTTGCACGCTGATATCGGCCAATGGCCGGCAGCCCTGGTCGGCCACCATCAGCATCAGCACCTGATCGTTTACCGCCAGCGAGCGCAGCAGCACGTGCTCGCTGCGGAACAGGGCGCGCAGCGGGGCGGGCAGCAGGGCCGAGAACTGGCTGTGGTTTTCCGGGGTGATGCGCAACTGTCCGGCCTGGGCCATCAGCTTTTGCAGCAGTTTGTTTTGCGACACCTGCAGGGCCAGGGCTCCGGCTTCTTTGGGCAAGCCGGCGGTCTGTTGCACGCGCAAGTAGTCGCTGGCCTTGTCCAGGCTCAGCAGCAGGATGCGTTGCATGCCGCAGGCCAGTAGGGCTTCGCGGGCCTGGGTGGCCAGGTGCACGGTATTGGTGAACGGGCTGGGCTGGGCCAACAGGTCCTGGCACAGCTTGCGCCAGCGCGCCAGGTCGTCGCTACTGGGCGGTGGTGGGGCTAGCATGTCCGGGTGCGGGCGGCGCTGGTGCCAGGGCCAGATCAGTGCTTCCGCCGGGTGGAACAGGGCATGCCTGGCGTGGCGGCGGGCGCTGGCCGCAGCCTGCTGGTGCACTTGCTGCTGCACGTCTTCCAGCGAGGTTTGCAGGTAGAGCGCAGTCAGCAGCTGCCAACGCAGCAGGTGCGGGTTGTCCCAGCCCACCTGCGCCGCCAGCGCAAGGTTGTTGGCCAGCAGCACGGTGTTGGCCGGCTGGTTGAACCAGCGGCGCAGGCCCGGCTCGGCATCCAGGCGGTGTTGCTGGCTGAGCAGGTCTTCGTCGCGGGCGATACTCAGCACCTGGGCCAGTTGTTCGCGTTCTTCCAGCAGCAGGCGGTAACCCTGGGTTACCCACTGCGGCAAGCGCCAGTACTCCGCCATGGTCCGGCACAGCGCCATGATGCGCACGCCAAACAGTTCTTCTTCTACCTGTGCGGCGTCCTCGCCTTTGTGGATAACCCGCAGCTCCCAGGTGTCGAGCAGCTTGGGGTAGGCCAGTGCCAGCGGCCACAGGGGTGACAGGAACAGCAGGCTGCCCCAGTGAATTTCCTGCCACAGCCGTGCCAGGCGGCTGGCGAACAGGCCGCTGGCCTGCTGCGAAGCGTGCTGGCTGATCAGCTGGAACTGGCTGAGCACTGGCGGGATTTCTTCGACGGGCACGGAGGGCAGGCGCTTGAGCAACTGCTCGGTGCGGGCCAGGCCCAGCCGGTTAAGGGCGATTTCCAGGCTCTCGGCAGGCTCGGCCTGGCTGGCGTTGGTCGGGTGATTGGCCTCACGCAGCACGGAAAGCACCAATGCCGGGCTGTCCTGCATCAGTTCGGCGATATCGCGCAGCGAGCGGCGGCTGTCATTGATGGCAGCGATTACCCGGTCGTGACTGTGCTTCGGCACGGGGATGCGGACACTCTCCAGCAGCTTTACCCAAGCCTCTAACGTACGCGGCGGCTGAGCGGGCACCTTGGTTTCAATTGGCATTTTGACATCAGTCCGAACTGGCTTTTCGCTTTGAGTGGCTATAGTCTGGCGCAGTTCTGCCGATAAGTAGAAGAAGAGTTTTAAAGCTCCCAGTCTCATACCCCGACCACGACAGCAAGTGCTTTGAACCTATGGCTAAAATTATCGGCATCATCGTCGTATTCGCGAGCGTGCTCGGCGGATACGTGCTCTCCCACGGCAAGATTGCGGCGCTGATCCAGCCGTTCGAAGTACTGATCATCGGCGGTGCGGCCTTCGGTGCATTCTTGCAGGCCAACCCTGGCCACATGACCATGCACGTCATCAAGAAGTCGATGAAGATGTTCGGGTCGCGCTTCTCCCATGCCTTCTACCTGGAAGTGCTGGGCCTGGTGTACGAGATCCTCAACAAGAGCCGTCGTGAAGGCATGATGGCCATCGAGAGTGATATCGAGGACGCCGCAGCCAGCCCGATCTTCGCCAAGTACCCCACCGTGCTGGCGGATGAGCGCATGACGGCGTTCGTCTGCGACTACTTGCGCATCATGTCCACCGGCAACATGGCCCCGCACGAGCTCGAAGGCTTGTTCGACATGGAGCTGCTGAGCATGAAGGAAGAGCTCGAACACCCCTCCCACGCGGTGACCGGCATTGCCGACGGCATGCCCGGCTTCGGTATCGTTGCGGCGGTACTGGGTATCGTGGTGACCATGGCCTCGCTGGGCGACGGCGACCAGGCGGCCATCGGCATGCACGTCGGTGCGGCGTTGGTCGGTACGTTCTTCGGTATCTTGGCGGCCTATGGCTTCTTCGGCCCCTTGGCCAAGTGCCTGGAGCACGATGCCAAGGAAGAGCTCAACCTTTATGAGTCGATCAAGGCCTCGCTGGTCGCGTCGGCCTCTGGCATGCCGCCATCCCTGGCTGTGGAATTCGGGCGCAAGGTGCTCTACCCGAAACACCGCCCAAGTTTTGCCGAGCTGGAACAAGCGGTTCGCGGTCGCTGAGTCATGGAAAACAATCAGCCGATCATCATCAAGCGCGTCAAGCGCTTCGGCGGCGGCCATCATGGCGGCGCCTGGAAAATCGCCTTTGCCGACTTCGCCACGGCGATGATGGCGTTTTTCCTGGTGCTGTGGCTGTTATCCACAGCCACCCCCGAGCAGAAAATCGCCATTGCCGGTTACTTCCAGGACCCGATCGGCTTCTCCGAGAGTGGCACGCCCTACGTGATCGACCTGGGCGGCTCGCCCGAGATGGCGCCGGAAAAGACCATCAACCCTGAGGTGAAGACCGAGCCGACACAGGAGTCCACGGTTCAGCTGAACAAGGACCAGGTCGAGACCATGGCCGAACAGGTCGAGCGCGAGCGCCTTGAGCTGTTGCTGCAGGAACTGCAGAACAAGGTCGAAGAAAACCCGCAACTGCAGAAGTTCAAGGACCAGATCCTGTTCGAGATCACCCAGGACGGTTTGCGTATCCAGATTATGGATGCCGAGAACCGGCCGATGTTCGACCTCGGCAGTGCGCGTCTGCAGCCGTATTTCGAAGACATCCTGCTGGCCATGGCCGACACCATCAAGGCGGTGCCGAACAAGATCAGCGTCAGCGGCCACACCGATGCCAAGCCGTTCGCCGGCACCGGTGAGTTCGGCAACTGGGAGTTGTCGGCCAACCGTGCCAACGCGGCGCGGCGTGCGCTGGTTGCCGGGGGCTATCCGGATGGGCAAGTGGCCCGGGTGGTGGGTTATGCGTCGTCGTCGTTGTTCGACCGCAAGAACCCGTTCAACCCGGTCAACCGGCGTATCGACATCATCGTGCTGACCAAGAAGGCCCAGCGTGACATCGAAGGTGAGCAGGCTGCGCCCGAAACGCCTCCGGCCCAGCCAGCACCGCCTGCCGGCGCCGCGCCAGGGGCTTCTTCGGCCCCCGCTGTGCCGGGCGCAGAGCAAGCGCCGATGCAGCCACGCGAGCTGCGTCAGAAGCTGAACATCTTCGAAGATGGCACGCTGAAGATGGACGAAGCCAAGGAGCAGTAAGTGACTGGGGCCGCTCTGCGGCCCATCGCTGGCAAGCCAGCTCCCACCCGAACTATGTAGCCTCCAAGTCAAGCGCCGCACCTGTGGGCGCTGGCTTGCCAGCGATGAGGCCGGAACAAGCACCGCAAGACAGTTGCTCCCACAGGGGTTGTGGGAAGCTCAGGCCCACACCCTATCTGTGGGAGCCGGCTTGCCGGCGATGGGGCGCGTAGCGGCCCCAATGCATTCAGAACCCCCGGCGGATCTTGGCTTTGAGGTCGGCATGAAAGTAGTCGGCATTATCCCGGTCAGCCCCTAACCCTCGCCCTGGCGGCAATGACATGGCCCGCTCGAACGTGCGCTCATCGTGATACGCACGCACGAACAGGTCGATGTGCGGGCGCTCGCGCATGATCGGCCATCTGCCCAGGCACTCAGGCAGTGTGCCTGGCCCTTTGCAATAGAAACTCACCCGGCGGCAGCCCATTGCCGCAGCCCCCAGCAGCCAGGCAGTCCACCATTGTTCACCGACGCTGGCCGGCAACACGCCGACCCAATGGGTGGCATCGCTCATCTGCTGGCAGAAACTGCCATAGAGGTCATCGCGGGTCTGCCCATCGCTGTCGTATTGCACCAGCTGGGTGGGGATGCCTTCGAGCAGCAGGCGCTCATTGAGGATGAACGCGTCGAGCCGCTCTTCGTGGCGGTAGCTGATAAGAACCGGCATGGCGGTTGCCCTCCCTGATAGAAGCCATGACCATCAGCGAAAGCAGGAGAAGGGGCAATAGATGACGCTAAAACCGGAGCGGTCTTACGCGCTCCGGTAATATTTCCTACAAATCAGGCGGGTTAGTAGCTGTCTTCCGGCAGGCTGGCGATGATCGAGCGGTAGCTGTTCATGCGTTGCTGCTTGATCCGGCCTTCGTCCAGCGCCTTGAGCAGCGCACAGCCCGGCTCGCGGTCATGCTTGCAGTCGCGGAAGCGGCAGGTGCCGAACAGGTCGCGGAACTCGATGAAGCCCCCTTCCACGTCATCGCGGCTGACATGGCCCAGGCCGAACTCGCGAATACCCGGCGAGTCGATCAAGTCGCCGCCGTTGGGGAAGTGGTAAAGGCGCGCGGTGGTGGTGGTGTGCGTGCCTTGGCCCGACCATTCGGACAGGTCGCCGACGCGGGTGTCGGCAGCGGGCAGCAGGCTGTTGACCAGCGACGACTTGCCCACGCCCGACTGGCCGACGAACACGCTGATGTGCCCGTCCAGCATCTGCTGCAGGCGTTGCATGCCGTCACCCTGGTGGGCCGAAACCTCCAGCAGCGGGTAGCCGAGTTCGCGGTAGACCTCGAGCAGCGCGTGCAACGCCGGGGCGTTCTCGTCGTTGATCAGGTCGGCCTTGTTCAGCAGCAGCAACGGGCGGATGCCGGCGTGTTCGGCGGCTACCAGGTAGCGGTCGATCAGGTTCGGGTGGGGCTCGGGGGCTGGCGCGAAGACGATCACGATCAGGTCGACGTTGGCCGCCACCGGCTTGAGCTGGCCGTGGTTGTTTGGCCGGCACAGCTCGGTGCTGCGCGGCATCTGCGCGACGATAACGCCGATGCCCTGGTTGCCCGCCCGCCAGACCACGCGGTCGCCGGTGACCAGCGCAGGCAGGTTGGCCCGCAGGTGGCAGCGGAAGATCTGCCCAGCCACGTCGCCGTCCTGGGCCTCGACTTCGACCTGCACGCCAAAGTGCGCGATCACCAGGCCCAGTTGCTCTGGCCCCAGGTCGCCGCCTTCCAGCTCCTGCAGCGTGTGCTGCTCGCGTTTGGCGGCGCGAGCGGCGCGCTCGTTCTGGATTTTTTCGATACGCCAGTTTTGGCGACGATTGAGCTGGCGTTTGGCCATGAAGATTCCGTGCTGGGACAGATTGAAAACGGCAGGCAGTTTAGCACGCCGGGCGCCCGACCATTCTGCTTACCTTTGCACGGTGCGCCGCACATGCGCCCGCCGCACTCGCTAGGCTACTATGACGGCCTATACGAGGAGCCCCTGCATGCAAAATCCACAGAACCTGATCTGGATCGACCTGGAAATGACCGGCCTGGATCCGGACAGCGACGTCATCATCGAGATGGCCACGATTGTCACCGACAGCGATCTGAACACCCTGGCCGAAGGCCCGGTGATCGCCATTCACCACAGTGACGAAGTGCTGGCGCGCATGGACGAATGGAATACCCGTACCCACGGCGGCTCGGGCCTGACCCAGCGTGTGCGCGAGAGCAAAGTCAGCATGGCCGAGGCCGAGGCCCAGACCATCGCCTTCCTCGAGCAATGGGTGCCCAAGGGCAAGTCGCCGATCTGCGGCAACAGCATCTGCCAGGACCGCCGGTTCCTGTATCGCCACATGCGCAACCTGGAAAACTACTTCCACTACCGCAACCTCGACGTCTCGACCCTTAAAGAGCTGGCCGCACGCTGGGCGCCGAATGTGCGCGACAGTTTCAAGAAGGGCGGCACCCACCTGGCGCTGGACGATATCCGCGAGTCGATTGCCGAACTGCGCCATTACCGCGAGCACTTCATCAAGGTGTGAAGCGTGAGGGCGCAGATATTGTGTCTGTGCCCTCTTTTGGTGCCCTGGGCAACTGGTTAGACTGCGCGCCTTTCTCGCACGGACTCGCACCATGTTGTTGATGCTCTACCTCATTGCCATCACCGCTGAAGCCATGACCGGCGCGTTGTCTGCCGGCCGCCGCGGCATGGACTGGTTCGGCGTGGTGCTGATTGCCTGTGTCACGGCCCTGGGTGGCGGCTCGGTGCGCGACGTGCTGCTCGGGCATTACCCGCTCACCTGGGTCAAGCACCCTGAGTACCTGGTGCTGACCAGTTGCGCGGCACTGCTGACGATTTTCATCGCCCCCATGATGCGCCGCTTGCGCTCGATGTTCCTGGTGCTAGACGCCCTGGGGTTGGTGGCCTTTACCTTGATCGGTTGCATGACGGCGCTGGAGATGGGGCAGGGCATGCTGGTGGCGTCGATCAGCGGCGTGATCACCGGGGTATTTGGGGGGATCTTGCGCGATATCTTCTGTAACGACATCCCGCTGGTGTTCCGTCGCGAGCTGTATGCCAGTGTGTCGTTCGCGGCGGCGTGGTTCTATCTGGGTTGTGTGCACTTCCAGTTGCCAGCAGAGCAGGCCATGTTGCTGACCTTGTTTGGCGGGTTTCTGCTGCGCTTGCTGGCGATCCGGTTCCACTGGGAAATGCCCAAGTTCCACTACAACGACCAGCAATAGAGCCGCCTTCAGGTGCGACGCGGTCACTGTGGGAGCGGGTTTACTCGCGAAGCAGGCACCGCGGTGTAGGGCACCGGCTCCGCCGGTGCTCGCGGGTGAACCCGCTCCCACAGGGATGGCGTGGCTACTGGATACCGTGCCGTTCCAGCGCCCACTCCACATGCTCGCGCACCAGTGCCGAGGCATCCTCGCGCCGTGCCTTCAGGGCCTCGATCACCGGGATCGTCGAAGGCGCATTACCCAACCCCACGGCCAGGTTACGCAACCAGCGCTCATACCCCGCGCGCCGCAATGGCCCGCCTTCGGTCTTGCGCAGGAAGGTCTTTTCGTCCCACAAGAACATCTCGGCCAGCTCGGCATTTTCCAACCCATGGCGCGGCTGGAAGTCCTGCTCCTGCGTGGGCCGGGCAAAGCGGTTCCATGGGCAGACGATCTGGCAGTCGTCGCAACCAAACACCCGGTTGCCCATCATCGAGCGCAACTCGACGGGGATCGCCCCCTTGAGCTCAATGGTCAGGTAGGAAATGCAGCGCCGGGCATCCAGCACATAAGGCCCGACAAAGGCTTTGGTCGGGCAGATGTCCAGGCACGCCTCGCAACGCCCGCAGTGCTCGCTGGTGTGCGCGTCGTCAACCGGCAACGGCAGGTCGACGAACAGCTCGGCCAAAAAGAAGTAGCTGCCGGCCTTGCGATTGAGCAGCAGGGTGTTCTTGCCGATCCAGCCCAACCCGGCTTGCTCGGCAATCGCCTTTTCCAGCACCGGGGCGCTGTCGACGAAGGCCCGGTAGCCGAACGGGCCGATGGCTTCCTGGATGCGATCGGCCAGGTGCTGCACGCGCTTGCGCACCAGCTTGTGGTAGTCGCGGCCAAGGGCGTAACGCGATACGTAGGCCTTTTCCGGCTGGGCCAGGCGTTGCGCCATCTGCGTGTCGCCGGGCAAGTAATCCATGCGCAGCGAGACCACCCTTACCGTGCCGGGGATCAACTGGTCGGGGTGTGCGCGTTTGCCATCGTGAGCGGCCAGGTATTCCATCTCGCCCTGATAGCCGGCTTCTAGCCAGCGCTGCAGGTGCTTTTCGTGCTCGCCAAGGTCCACCCCGGCGATGCCAACATGGGCAAAACCGAGTTCTTGGCCCCAGATTTTGATGGATTGGGCCAGGGCGGGGAGGTCAAGTGTGCAAGCGGACATGGATGGGCAGGCAATACGGGCTCAGGTGCGTATAATTCTGCCAGACATTGGAGCCTTTGACCCCATGCCCCAGACCAAACAACCCGCGCATGCCCCGCAACTGCTCAGCAGCGTGACCGTCGCGCACCTGCCGGCAAGGCCTGCGCATGCCCATAAAAGTGACTTCGGCCATGTGCTGGTGGTTGGCGGCGACCTGGGTACGGGCGGTGCGGTGCTACTGAGTGCCGAAGCCGCGCTGCGCTGTGGTGCCGGGTTGGTCAGCGTGGCGACGCGTCCTGAACATGTCGGCGCATGCCTGGCCCGCCTGCCGGAAGCCATGTGCCTGGGCGTGAGTTCGGCCAATCAGCTGATGGGCGTGCTGGAGCGCGCCTCGGTGCTGGTGGTCGGCCCGGGGTTGGGGCAGGCGGCGTGGGGCCGTAGCCTGTTGTCGGCAGTGGCCAACGCTGAGCAACCGCAGGTCTGGGATGCCGATGCCTTGAACCTGCTGGCGCGCACGCCCCTGGCCCTGCCCAGCGGTAGCATCCTCACCCCGCACCCGGGGGAGGCGGCGCGGTTGCTGGGGATTTCCACCGAGGCCGTGCAAGCCGACCGCCCAGGGGCTGCGCGCAAGCTTGCCCGCCGCTATGCCAGCGTCTGCGTGCTGAAGGGTGCCGGTACCCTGGTGGCCGACCCGAGCGGGCAGTTGGCGCGGTGTGACCGTGGGCACCCGGCCATGGCCGGCGCCGGCCTGGGCGATGTGTTAACCGGCGTGCTGGCGGCGCTGCTGGCTCAAGGCTTGGGGGCCTGGGAGGCCGCCTGCTTGGGGGCGTGGCTGCATGCCTGTGCGGGCGAGCGCCTGGGCGTCAAAGGTAGAGGCCTGGCAGCCAGTGATCTGGCGCCGGTCATTCGTGAGTTGTTGGAGGAGCATTCTGCGTGTCTGGCTTAACCCTGTTTCTGGCCGATGAAGCGGCCATGGTCGCGTTTGGTGCGCGGCTTGCCGAAGTGACCGGCGGTCATGGCGTGATTTTTCTCGAAGGTGACCTGGGGGCGGGCAAGACCACGCTCTCACGTGGCCTGATCCGTGGCTTGGGCCATACTGGTGCAGTCAAGAGCCCGACCTTTACCGTGGTCGAACCGTACGAGATGGGTGAGGTGCGTGCTTTCCATTTCGACCTGTATCGCCTGGTCGATCCGGAGGAGCTGGAGTACATGGGCATACGTGACTACTTCGAGGGCGATGCGCTGTGCCTGTTCGAGTGGCCACAAAAGGGTGCGGGCGTTTTGCCAAAGCCTGACCTGACCATTACCATAAGCCCCCAAGCGAGCGGACGCTCGCTGAACCTTTCGCCGCAGGGGGCTCGCGGCGAGGCTTGGTGCGTTGCACTGGGCAAACACTAAAACTGTAAGTGGGGTAGGTATGCGCATACGCGCACTGGTCGCCATCGTTGGGCTGCTGCTGACAACGGTGACCGTTGACGCTCTGGCCGTCACTCAAGTCAAGAGCATGCGCCTGTGGCGCGCGCCGGACAACACGCGGCTGGTCTTCGACCTGTCTGGCCCCGTGCAGCACAGCGTCTTCACCCTCAGCGCTCCAGACCGCTTGGTCATCGACATCAATGGTGCGACCCTGGCTGCGCCGTTGAACGTAGCGACGTCCAACACGCCGATCAGCAGCGTGCGTTCGGCCCAGCGTACGCCTACCGACCTGCGCGTGGTGGTCGACCTGAAAAAGTCGGTCACGCCCAAGAGCTTCACCTTGGCGCCCAATGCCCAGTACGGCAACCGCCTGGTGGTCGACCTGTACGACCAGGAAGCCGACGCCGTCGCTGCCAGTACACCGCCCCCGCCGCCGACGCCCGTGCAAACGCCGGTGACCACGCCTGCGGTGCCGGTGAGCCCGGCCCAGCCGGCCATCAAGCTGCCACCGGTGCCCAGCGGCAAACGTGACATCGTGGTCGCCATCGACGCCGGCCACGGCGGCGAGGACCCGGGCGCTTCCGGCTCGCGCGGCCAGCATGAAAAAGACATCGTCCTGCAGATCGCTCAGGAGTTGCAGCGCCAGATCAACAGCGAGAAAGGCTTCCGCGCCGAGCTGACCCGCACCGGTGACTACTTCATCCCGCTGCGCAAACGCACCGAAATCGCCCGTAAGAAGGGTGCCGACCTGTTCGTCTCGATCCACGCCGACGCCGCGCCTTCCAAGGCCGCCTTCGGTGCCTCGGTCTTTGCATTGTCCGACCGTGGCGCCACGTCCGAGACCGCACGCTGGCTGGCCGACACGGAAAACCGCTCCGACCTGATCGGCGGCGCCGGCAACGTCAGCCTCGACGACAAGGACCGCATGCTCGCGGGCGTGTTGCTCGACCTGTCGATGACCGCCACGCTCAGCTCCAGCCTCAATGTGGGCCAGAAGGTACTGGGCAACATGGGCCGCATCACCTCGCTGCACAAGCAGCGTGTGGAGCAGGCAGGCTTTATGGTGCTCAAGTCGCCGGATATCCCGTCGATTCTCGTTGAAACCGGGTTTATCTCCAACGCCAACGAAGCCGCCAAGCTGGCTACCCGCAGCCATCAGCAGGCACTGGCCCGCTCGATCCATACCGGCGTGCGCCAGTTCTTCCAGCAAAACCCACCGCCGGGCACTTACATTGCCTGGCTGCGCGACACCGGCAAGATCGCGGCCGGCCCACGTGAACACACCGTGCGCCCGGGTGAGACCTTGGCCATACTCGCGGTGCGCTATCAGGTCAGCGTGGCCAGCCTGCGCAGCACTAACAGCCTCAAGACCGATGAGCTGAAAGTCGGCCAGCGTCTGGACGTGCCGGCCACTACCCTGGCTTCGCAGCAATGAGTGGTGGTTCACGCATCCAGCTGCTCAGCCCGCGGCTGGCTAACCAGATTGCCGCGGGGGAGGTGGTCGAGCGCCCGGCCTCCGTGGCCAAGGAGTTGCTGGAAAACAGCCTCGACTCCGGTGCCCGGCGCATCGATGTCGAAGTCGAGCAAGGTGGTGTCAAGCTGCTGCGGGTACGCGACGATGGCGGCGGGATTTCTGCCGATGACCTGCCGCTGGCGCTGGCCCGTCACGCCACCAGCAAGATCCGTGAACTGGAAGACCTCGAAGGTGTACTGAGCCTGGGTTTCCGCGGTGAGGCCCTGGCCTCGATCAGCTCGGTGGCGCGCCTGACCCTGACGTCGCGCACGGCCAATGCCAGCGAAGCCTGGCAGGTCGAGACCGAAGGCCGCGACATGACCCCGCGCGTGCAACCGGCAGCTCACCCGGTGGGTACCTCGGTCGAAGTGCGTGACCTGTTCTTCAATACCCCGGCCCGGCGCAAATTCCTCAAGGCCGAGAAAACCGAATTCGATCACCTGCAGGAAGTCATCCGTCGCCTGGCCCTGGCCCGCTTCGATGTCGGCTTCCACCTGCGCCATAACGGCAAGAGCATCCTCAGCCTGCACGAGGCCCACGATGAAACCGCACGTGCGCGGCGTGTCGGCGCCATCTGCGGGCCGGGCTTCATGGAGCAGGCGCTGCCCATCGATGTCGAACGCAACGGCCTGCGTTTGTGGGGTTGGGTGGGGCTGCCGACCTTTTCGCGGAGCCAGGCCGACCTGCAGTACTTCTTCGTCAATGGCCGGGCAGTGCGCGACAAGCTGGTCGCCCACGCTGTGCGCCAGGCTTACCGGGACGTGCTGTTCAATGGCCGGCACCCGACCTTTGTGCTGTTCCTCGAACTCGAGCCCAACGGCGTGGACGTCAACGTGCACCCGACCAAGCACGAAGTGCGCTTCCGTGAAGGGCGTTCGGTGCATGACTTCCTGTATGGCACCTTGCACCGCGCCCTGGCCGACGTGCGCCCCGAGGACCAACTGGCTGCGCCCGCTGCGGCTGCCGACATCGTCCGCCCCAGTGGCCAGCAGGCCGGTGAGTTTGGCCCTCAAGGCGAGATGCGCCTGGCCTCGCCGGTGCTTGAGCAGCCTCGTGCGCCGCAGTTCTCGATTTCCAATGGCGGCAGTGGCTCGGGCTATCAGTCCCAGTACAGCCCGCGTCCGTCGCAGCTGTTGCCGGCGGCTGAGTCGCAGGCGGTGTATCGCGAGTTCTACAAGCCGCTGAGCGATGTCGCGGCTGCACCTTCGTCGCTGCCGGAAAGCCAGGGCGACATTCCACCGCTGGGTTATGCCCTGGCTCAGCTCAAGGGCATCTACATCTTGGCCGAGAATGCTGTCGGCCTGGTGTTGGTGGACATGCACGCCGCGCATGAGCGGATCATGTACGAGCGGCTCAAGGTGGCCATGGCCAGCGAAGGCCTGAGCGGTCAGCCGCTGCTGGTGCCTGAGTCGTTGGCCTTGAGCCAGCGCGAAGCCGACTGCGCCGAAGAGCACGCCCAATGGTTCCAGCGCCTGGGCTTCGAGTTGCAACGGCTGGGCCCCGAGACCCTGGCGATCCGGCAGATCCCGGCGTTGCTCAAGCAAGCCGAGGCCAACCGCCTGGTGCAGGATGTGCTCGCCGACCTGATGGAATACGGCACCAGCGACCGCATTCAGGCGCACCTCAACGAACTGCTCGGCACCATGGCCTGCCACGGCGCCGTGCGCGCCAACCGGCGCCTGGCCATCCCCGAAATGAACGCACTGCTGCGCGACATGGAAAACACCGAGCGCAGCGGCCAGTGCAACCACGGCCGACCGACCTGGACCCAAATGGGCCTGGACGACCTGGACAAACTTTTCCTGCGCGGTCGATGACATGAGCGGCAAGCCCCCAGCAATATTTCTCATGGGCCCGACGGCGGCTGGCAAGACTGACCTTGCCATCGAGCTGACCAAGGTCCTGCCCTGCGAGTTGATCAGTGTCGACTCGGCGCTGGTCTACCGTGGCATGGACATCGGTACCGCCAAGCCTTCCAAGGAGCTGCTGGCAGCACACCCGCACCGGCTGATCGACATTCTCGACCCGGCCGAAAGCTATTCTGCCGCGCACTTTTGCACCGATGCCTTGCAAGCCATGGCGGAAATCACTGCACGGGGCAAGATCCCGCTGCTGGTGGGTGGCACCATGCTGTATTACAAGGCCTTGATCGATGGCTTGGCTGACATGCCGCCGGCCGACGCCAGCGTGCGTGCCGAGCTCGAAGCACAGGCCCGCGCGCTAGGCCTGGTCGAGCTGCACCGCCAGTTGGCCGAAGTGGACCCTGAGTCGGCGGCGCGCATCCATCCGAATGACCCCCAGCGGCTGATCCGTGCACTTGAGGTTTGCCGGGTGAGCGGCGAGAGCATGACGGCTCATCGCCAGCGTCAATTCGCGGAAAGTCGCGGCGCAGACGCAGGCGCGGGCGGACATTTGCCCTATACTGTCGCGAGTTTGGCGATCGCTCCTACAGATCGTCACATTTTGCATCAGCGAATTGCGTTACGATTTTCGCAGATGTTGGAACAGGGCTTCATCGACGAGGTCCGATCGCTGCGAGCCAGAAGTGACTTGCACGCCGGGTTGCCGTCTATACGGGCAGTGGGGTACAGGCAAGTCTGGGACTACCTCGACGGCAGGCTAAGTGAGAATGAGATGCGAGAACGCGGTATCATTGCCACTCGCCAGCTGGCCAAGCGGCAGTTCACCTGGTTGCGCGGTTGGTCTGACGTGCACTGGCTTGACAGCCTCGCCTGCGACAATCTGTCCCGCACCTTGAAATACCTGGGAAGCGTCTCCATATTGAGCTGAGTCCCTGCTAATTGCCGTCTATTCTTGCGAAGGGGCGGCCTAATTTATCGATTTTCTTGATTTTCTATTATTTATCCTTACAGGAGTGCGGCATATGTCAAAAGGGCATTCGCTACAAGACCCTTACTTGAACACTTTGAGAAAAGAAAAGGTTCCGGTTTCCATCTACCTGGTCAACGGGATCAAGCTGCAGGGCTCGATCGAATCTTTTGACCAGTTCGTCGTGCTGCTGAAGAACACTGTCAGCCAGATGGTCTACAAGCACGCTATTTCGACCGTGGTTCCAGCACGTCCGGTTCGCCTGCCAAGCCCGTCCGATTCCGAACACGGTGACAGCGAGCCAGGCAACGCCTGATAGGAGCCTGCATTGTTCTTTGAGCGCCACGGTGGTGGTGAACGGGCGTTGCTCGTTCACTTGGAAGGTCAGAACCCTGAGGCGCGCGAAGACCCGCAGGAGTTTCAGGAGTTGGCATTGTCGGCCGGGGCGGACATCGTCTCGCTGGTGACTATTACACGGCATCAGCCTACGGCCAAATACCTGATTGGTAGCGGCAAGGTCGAAGAACTACGCGACCAAGTCAAAGCCGATGAGGTCGATCTGGTGATTTTCAATCACACCCTCACGCCCAGCCAGGAACGCAACCTCGAACGTGTCTTCGAGTGTCGCGTGCTTGATCGCACCGGGCTGATTCTCGATATCTTCGCCCAGCGGGCGCGTACCCATGAAGGCAAGCTGCAGGTCGAACTGGCCCAGCTCGAGCACATGAGCACGCGACTGGTACGCGGCTGGACTCACCTTGAGCGGCAAAAAGGCGGTATCGGCCTGCGCGGCCCGGGTGAAACACAGCTTGAAACCGACCGCCGCCTGCTGCGGGTACGCCTGCGTCAGATCAAGGCACGCCTTGAGAAGGTGCGCAGCCAGCGCGAGCAGGCCCGTCGCGGCCGACGCCGCGCCGATATCCCGTCGGTTTCGCTGGTGGGTTACACCAACGCCGGCAAGTCCACCCTGTTCAACGCCCTGACCCAATCCGAGGTCTACGCCGCCGACCAGCTCTTCGCCACCCTCGACCCGACCTTGCGCCGGCTCGAGCTGAACGACCTTGGGCCGATCGTGCTGGCCGACACTGTCGGCTTCATTCGTCACCTGCCGCACAAGCTGGTCGAGGCTTTTCGGGCTACGCTCGAAGAGTCGAGCAACTCTGACCTGCTGCTGCATGTGATCGACGCGCATGAGCCCGACCGCATGGAGCAGATCGAACAGGTGTTGGCGGTATTGGGCGAGATCGGTGCCGAAGGCTTGCCGATCCTTGAGGTCTATAACAAACTCGACCTGCTCGAAGATGTCGAGCCGCAGATCCAGCGCGATGCCGATGGCAAGCCGGAGCGGGTCTGGGTATCGGCACGCGATGGGCGTGGCCTGGAGCTGGTTGGCCAGGCGATTGCCGAGTTGCTGGGGGATGATCTGTTTGTCGGTACCCTGTGCCTGGAGCAGCGTTTTGCCCGCTTGCGCGCGCAATTCTTTGCCCTGGGTGCCGTGCAGAGTGAAGAGCATGATGAAGAAGGGCGCAGCCTGCTGAGCGTGCGACTGCCCAAGGTCGAGTTGAATCGTCTGGTCAGCCGCGAAGGCATGGAGCCGCAAATGTTTGTCGAGCAACACACTTTGCAATAAATGCTCGACGAGGTCGCCGGGCAGCAGTGACAGGCATTCTGTAGCATTGGACGGCGCGCCGTGGGCGCGTCTTTGCTTTATCAGATGGAGAGCGCTATGGCTTGGAACGAGCCGGGTGGCAACTCGAACAATCAGGATCCCTGGGGCGGTCGCCGTGGTGGCGGCGGCGGTGGTGGCGATAAAAAAGGCCCGCCGGATCTGGACGAGGCCTTCCGCAAACTGCAGGACAGCCTGAACGGCATGTTCGGCAGCGGCAAGAAACGTGGCGGCGGTGACCGCAATGTCGGCAAGGGTCGCGGCTACGGCCTGCTGGGCATCGGCCTGGCGGTGTTGGCTGCCATCTGGCTGTACAGCGCCGTGTACGTGGTCGACGAGCAGGAGCAGGCCGTAGTGCTGCGCTTCGGCAAGTACTATGAGACGGTCGGTCCCGGCCTGAACATCTACTTCCCGCCCATCGATCGCAAGTACATGGAAAACGTCACGCGTGAGCGTGCCTACACCAAGCAGGGGCAGATGCTGACCGAAGACGAGAACATCGTCGAGGTACCGCTGACCGTCCAGTACAAGATCACCAACCTGCAGGACTTCGTGCTCAACGTCGACCAGCCAGAGGTGAGCCTGCAGCATGCGACCGACAGTGCCCTGCGCCATGTGGTGGGTTCCACCTCCATGGACCAGGTGCTTACCGAAGGCCGTGAGCAGATGGCCGTGGATATCCGCGAACGCCTGCAGCGCTTCCTCGACAACTACCGTACCGGTATCACCGTCACCCAGGTCAACGTACAGAGCGCGGCAGCCCCGCGTGAAGTGCAGGAAGCCTTCGACGACGTGATCCGTGCGCGCGAAGATGAACAGCGTGCCCGCAACCAGGCCGAGTCCTACGCCAATGGCGTGGTGCCAGAAGCCCGTGGTCAGGCCCAGCGCATCATCGAGGACGCCAACGGTTACCGCGATGAAGTGATCGCTCGCGCCAAGGGTGAGGCAGACCGCTTCAGCAAGCTGGTGACCGAGTATCGCAAGGCGCCGGACATCACCCGTCAGCGTCTGTACCTGGAAACCATGCAAGAGGTCTACAGCAACTCGAGCAAGGTCATGGTGGCTACCAAGGACGGGCAGAACAACCTGCTCTACCTGCCACTGGACAAGATGGTCGAAGGCAGCCGCAACACGTCCGTACCGGCCAGCGGTGTATCTGCGTCGGCCAACGATGCGGCCGCGCGTGCGGCGCAGGACCTGCAACAGCAACAACAGCCGCCGCGCACTAGGGAGAGCCGCTGATGAGCAATAGATCGCTGATCGCCCTGATCGCCGCTGTGGTGCTGGCCGTCGTGGCCTGGAACTGCTTCTACATCGTGTCGCAGACCGAACGTGCCGTACTGCTGCAATTCGGCCGTGTGGTTCAGGCTGATGTTCAGCCAGGCCTGCATGTGAAGGTTCCTTACGTGAACCAGGTGCGCAAGTTCGACGCCCGCCTGATGACCCTTGATGCGCCGACCCAGCGGTTCCTGACCCTGGAGAAGAAAGCGGTCATGGTCGACGCCTACGCCAAGTGGCGCGTCAAGGATGCCGAGCGCTTCTACACCGCCACTTCCGGCCTCAAGCAGATCGCCGATGAGCGTCTGTCGCGTCGTCTGGAAAGCGGCCTGCGTGACCAGTTCGGTAAGCGTACCCTGCACGAGGTGGTTTCCGGTGAACGTGACGCGCTGATGGCTGACATCACCGCTTCGCTGAACCGCATGGCTAACAAAGAGCTGGGTATCGAGGTCATCGATGTGCGCGTCAAGGCCATCGACCTGCCGAAGGAAGTCAACCGCAGCGTGTTCGATCGTATGAGCACCGAGCGTGAGCGTGAAGCCCGCGAGCATCGCGCCAAAGGTAACGAGCTGGCCGAAGGTATCCGTGCGGATGCCGATCGTCAGCGCCGTGTACTGCTGGCCGAAGCCTACCGTGAAGCTGAAGAAACCCGCGGTGACGGCGACGCCCAGGCGGCTGCCATCTACGCCAAGGCCTACAGCCAGGACGCTGATTTCTATGCGTTCCACCGTAGCCTGCAGGCGTACCGCGAGAGCTTCTCGAGCAAGAGCGACGTGCTGGTCCTGGACCCGAAGAACGAGTTCTTCCGCTTCCTGGACAAGAGCAAGCCTTGATGCTCTGAGCCCGTTTTCATTGGGGCTACGCCCCGCCTGGCAGCTAAAACACCAGGCGGGGTGCATCCTGAATGAAAAGGGGTGTATGATGAGGCAGCCGGGAAATTTCCCGGCTTTTTTGCGTCTGCAAGGTTGATTGGCAAGCCGCCAGTTGACGGTTTGGTCAGCGCGCAAGGCAATTCGAGGGTATTGGGTACGGTGGCTGCGCTGGGATCAGTGCTGCCCGCTGCTGTGCGCGATACCTGCTTTACTGACGGCTCGCCACAGGCAGGCCGCCCGGACCAGAGGGGAAATGGCGTAATGGCAACGGTAGACCGCTGGCTGCTGCCAGATGGCATCGAGGAAGTACTGCCACCTGAGGCTGCGCGCATCGAGATCGCGCGTCGCCAGGTGTTGGACCTGTTCCAGAGTTGGGGCTACGAACTGGTCGTCACCCCGCATATCGAGTACCTGGAGTCGCTGTTGACCGGCGCCGGCCAGGACCTGGATCAGCGCACCTTCAAGGTGGTCGACCCGCAGTCCGGTCGCCTGATGGGCTTCCGCGCCGACTTCACCCCGCAGGTGGCGCGTATCGACGCCCACACCTTGCGCCGTGAAGGCCCGAGCCGCCTGTGCTATGCCGGCAGCGTGCTGCATGCTCAGCCGCGTGCTCTGTCCACCTCGCGCAGCCCGATCCAGCTCGGTGCCGAGTTGTACGGCGATGCCAGCCCCACCAGCGATGTCGAAGTCATCAGCCTGATGCTCGCCACGCTGCAACTGACGGATGTCGCGGACGTGCACATGGACCTCGGCCATGTCGGCATCTACCGTGGCCTGGCGCGTGCCGCTGGCCTGTCGGGCGCGGTCGAGCAGCAGCTGTTCGACGCCCTGCAGCGCAAGTCGGTCGACGAAGTACAGGCACTGACCGCCGACCTGCCGAAAGACCTGGGCAACATGCTGCGCGCCCTGGTCGAGCTGTGCGGTGGCCGTGAAGTGCTGGCCGAAGCCCGCGTGCGCCTGGGCCGTGCCCCGGCCAGCGTGCTGGCGGCGCTGGACGACCTGCTGGCGATCGCCGATCGCCTGGCGTCGCGCTACCCAGACCTGCCGTTGTACTTCGACCTCGGCGAGCTGCGTGGCTACCACTACCACACCGGCGTGGTGTTCGCCGTGTTCGTGCCGGGCGAAGGTCAATCGATCGCCCAGGGCGGCCGTTATGACGATATCGGCGCTGATTTCGGCCGGGCACGCCCGGCCACTGGATTCTCCACGGATTTGAAGACCCTGGTCACACTGGGGCGAGCGGAGGTCGTATTGCCAACTGGCGGCATCTGGATGCCCGACAGTGGTGACGCGGCCCTCTGGCAGCAGGTCTGCCAGTTGCGCAGCGAGGGCCAGCGTGTGGTTCAGGCTTTGCCTGGCCAGCCGTTGAGTGCTGCTCTCGAGGCGGATTGTGATCGGCAATTGATTCAGCAAGACGGGCGCTGGCAGGTACTGCCGCTGACCCATTGAGTTTCTGCGTCGGCAAAAGGCCGGCAACCAAGTTTGCGTGAATGAGGACCAATGTAATGGGTAAGAATGTCGTCGTCCTGGGCACCCAATGGGGTGATGAGGGCAAAGGCAAGATCGTCGATCTGCTGACCGAACATGCTGCCGCCGTAGTGCGCTACCAGGGTGGCCACAACGCGGGCCACACCCTGGTGATCAACGGTGAAAAAACCGTTCTGCACCTGATTCCGTCCGGCATCCTGCGTGAAGGCGTTCAGTGCCTGATCGGCAACGGCGTGGTCGTTGCTCCAGATGCCCTGATGCGTGAAATCACCAAGCTGGAAGAGAAGGGCGTACCGGTGCGTGAGCGCCTGCGCATCAGCCCGGCTGCTCCGCTGATCCTGTCGTACCACGTGGCCCTGGACCAGGCCCGCGAGAAAGCCCGTGGCGAAGCCAAGATCGGCACCACCGGCCGTGGTATCGGCCCAGCGTACGAAGACAAAGTCGCACGCCGCGGCCTGCGCGTTGGCGACCTGTTCCACCGTGAGCGTTTCGCTGCCAAGCTCGGTGAGCTGCTGGACTACCACAACTTCCAGCTGGTGAACTATTACAAAGAGCCGGCCATCGACTTCCAGCAGACCCTGGACGAGTGCATGGCCTACGCCGAGCAGCTCAAGCCGATGATGCTCGACGTCACCGCCGAACTGCATAACCTGCGTCGCGCCGGCAAGGACATCATGTTCGAAGGTGCCCAGGGCTCGCTGCTGGACATCGACCACGGTACCTACCCGTACGTCACCAGCTCCAACACCACTGCCGGCGGTATCTCCACCGGTTCCGGCGTTGGCCCGATGTACCTGGACTACATCCTGGGTATCACCAAGGCCTACACCACGCGCGTAGGTTCCGGCCCGTTCCCGACCGAACTGTTCGATGAAACCGGCGCTACCCTGGCCAAGCGTGGCCACGAGTTCGGTTCGACCACCGGCCGTGCCCGTCGTTGCGGCTGGTTCGATGCCGTCATCTTGCGTCGCGCCATCGACGTCAACAGCATCTCGGGCATCTGCCTGACCAAGCTGGACGTACTGGACGGCCTGGAAACCATCAACATTTGCGTTGGCTACAAGAACGAGAACGGTGCTGTCATCGACGCCCCTTCCGACGCCGACAGCTACATCGGTCTGGAGCCGGTGTACGAAGAGATGCCAGGTTGGAGCGAGTCGACCCTGGGTGCCAAGACCCTGGAAGCGCTGCCAGAAGCTGCTCGCGCTTACATCAAGCGTATCGAGGAGCTGGTCGGCGCGCCGATCGACATCATCTCCACCGGCCCGGACCGCAACGAGACCATCGTGCTGCGTCATCCGTTCGCCTGATCCGCTTTTACGGCTGATCTGACGCCGCGGTCCCGAAAGGGATCGCGGCGTTTTCATTTGTAGGCCTGAACCGGATCTCTGCAGTGGATGTAGGGTCCGTGGAGATCACTGTGGGAGCGGGCTTGTCCCGCGAAAAGGCCCGTGCAGGCAATCACCTTGCTAGACCTTGGCACATATCCCTGCTGTTCCCGGCATAACCCTTGCTGTAAGAAGTTTCTGTAGATGCCATCAAAATAGTGGCGCCAGAAAACACGAGGGTTACACCGTGTCTGCCATCCTCTCACTGTTACGAAGCCGCCTTTTGCGGCCTGTGTTTGTTGCCCTTGGTATCGCTCTTTTGGTGCAGGTGCTGGTTGCTGTTGCGCTGACCCGAAGCACGGTCACCGCCTTGGAGGCCGACCTGGGTGAGCGCTTGGGCAATGACAGCCGCAAGCTGGCCAACGAGCTGGAGCAAGCTGGGCAGGACGTGCGTTCGGGGCTCGATAGCCTGTCCAGCAGCACTCGTCAGCGTTTGAGCGCCGGGTTGTCGACACGCCTGCAAAACGAGCAGCAGCAACTGCGCACCACGCTGGAAAAGAACCTCAAGGATTCTGCCAACGACATGGCCGAACTGCTGGCCTCGGTCGCCCCGCGGGCTATTTGGGACAACGATGTGCCGGTGCTCTCTGACTTCGCCCGTCGCGCTCAGCGCAACCCCAACGTGCTGTTCGTGGTCTACGACGACGCCCAGGGCCAGCACCTGACCCGCTACCTCAACCGGCAAAACCCGATCAACCAGGCGTTGATGGAAAAGGGGCAGGGCGAGCGGGCGCTGGACAAGGTGATCGATGCGGCGCGCCGCGACCCGGCGGTGTATTTTGTCGAAGCGTCGATCAACCCCAATGGTGCGGAGATCGGCAAGGTGTTGATGGGGGTTTCCACGGCTGGCGTCGATCAGGAGCTCGCAGCCCTGGACCAGCGCTTTACCGCCTTGATCGCCAGTGGGGAGCAGCTGGTGGGTGACAGCCTCGGGGCCGCCGCTGCCGACAGTGGCAAGACCCTGCGCGAACGTCTGGAGACTGCCCAGAGCAGTGCCGCCGCGATGCAGGCCAATACCGCGCAGACGGTGCGTGAAGCTGCTGCCGAGCTGCGCTGGCGTATTGGTCTAGGCCTGGTGTTGGTGGGCCTTGGCGTGTTGCTGGTAGTCGCGGTGGTGCTTGGTCGACGGGTGCTCAGCAAGCTGCGCCTGTTGATCACCGCCCTGAACGACCTGGCTGCCGGTGAGGGTGACCTGACCAAACGCGTGACCCTCGACAGTCGCGACGAGATTGGTGACATGGCCTCGGCGGTCAACCGTTTCGTCGACAAGTTGCAGCCCATCGTCCGCGAGGCAGGTGAGGTGGCGCAGCGTACGGGTGTCGAGATTGGCGCCATGGCCCAGCGCAATGCCGGTGCTGACGCCGCTGCTGCGCTGCAGCGCGATGAAGTGGCTGCCAGCCTGCGTGACCTGTCGAGCATGGCCGACGAAGCCCAAGCCGAGAGCCATGCCATGCAGTCCGCCTTGCAGCAGGTGGTGGATATTCGCCAGGCTACAGATGAGAACAGCCGGACTTCGACCCAGCTCGCCGGCCTGATTGAAAGCTTGGCAGGGCAGGTGGAGACCGGCTCGCATGTGATCGAACGGCTGGCCAAGCAGAGTGAACAGATCGAGGTGGTGCTGACAGTGATCCACGGCATTGCCGAACAGACCAACCTGTTGGCATTGAATGCGGCCATCGAGGCGGCGCGTGCTGGCGAGACGGGGCGCGGCTTTGCCGTGGTGGCTGATGAAGTGCGCGCGTTGGCGAGCAAGACGCAAAGCTCGACCGGGGATATCCAGGCGCATATTGCTGCGCTGCAGAAAGGCGCTAAAGAAGCTGTGGCCACCATCAGCCAGGCAGGGCTCAAGGCCAGCGAAGGGTTGTTGGTGTTGCGCGAAAACGAGCGTCGCCAGCAGTCGGTGCAGGCGGCGGTCGAGCAAGTGCATGCAGCGATCGGGCTGGCTACCCGCGCGGCCGAACAGCAGGCGCACGGTGCGCAAGCGGTGCGCGGCCGGGTGGAGACCATCCACGCCCAGGCCGAACGCTCGGCTGAAGTGGTGATGCAGACCACGGCCAGCAGCAAGGTACTGGATGACCTGGCAGCGCAGCTGCGGGCCAGCCTGGGGCAGTTCAGGGCGTAACGCCCCCCTTTGAGGGGGCGCTCCTACAAAACTCACGCCTTGTTGAGGTACATCCGTGTGGTCAGCAGGTACACCGGCAACCCCGAAACCACGATCAGCAGTGCCGCGTAAGGCGCTGCCGCCGCGAACTCGACGTTGGCGGTGTGCGCCCAGACCTCAGTGGCCAGGGTGGTCATGCCGGTCGGGCTCAGCAGCAGTGTGGCCGTCAGCTCTTTCATGGCATCGAGGAACACCAGGGCGAAGGCTGCGGCCAGGGCCGGGAAGATGATCGGCAAGGTCACCCGGCAGAACGCTGTGAAGCTGCTCGCGCCCAGGGTGCGGGCAGCCTCTTCGAGCGTCGGCGAAGCCTTGTTCAAGGCGGTGCGTACCGGCGCCTGGGCCAGCGGCAGGAACAGCAGTGCGTAGGCCAGCAGCAACAGGGCAGTGGTCTGGTACATCGCAGGCACGTAGTGCAACGCGAAGAACACCAGTGTCAGCGCGATCACCAGGCCCGGCAGGGCATGCAGCAGGTACGGCAGGCGTTCAGCCCAGATCGCCAGGCGGCCCTTGTAGCGCACCACCAGGAAGCTGATCGGCAATGCCAGCAACACACAGAACCCTGCGCCGCCAAGCGACACCGACAACGAGGTGAGCAGCGCCTTGGAGATTTCGGCGACCGGGAACGCCGCCGACGAGCCAACACTCAGCCAGTAACCGAGCATGGCCAGCGGAATGCCGCTGCCCAGTACCGCCAGGCCCACGCAGAACAGCTGCGCCAAGGGCGCCCAGCCGCGCAAGCGCACAGGCTGTGCCCGGCGTGCCACGCCTTGGCCGATGCGTACGTGGCGGGCCTTGCCTCGCACGCGCAGTTCCAGCCACAACATGATCATGCACAGCGCCAGCAGCACGGCCGAGAGCATGGCCGCGTTGGCGTTGCTGAATTCCAGTTCGAACTGCTGGTAGATCGCCGTGGTGAAGGTTTGCAGGCCGAGGATCGACAGTGCGCCAAATTCCACCAGCATGTGCAGGGCAATCAGCAGCGCGCCGCCCAGCATCGAGGGCCACAGCAACGGCAAGGTCACCTTGATGAACACGCCCCACCGGCTGCACCCCAGCGTACGCGCCGACTCTTCAAGCGAGGTGTCGACGTTGCGCAGGGTGGCTGCCACCGGCAGGAATACCAGCGGATACTTGGACAAGGCCATGACCAGAATGGCCCCGCCGAGGCCTTCGAAGTCCGAGCTCAGCGACACCCAGGTGAAGCTGCTGACGAATGACGGCACCGCAAACGGCAGGCACAGCACCACGCCCCACAGGCGACGCCCCGCCAGGTTGCTGCGTTCGAGCAGCCAGGCCAGGGCCAGGCCGACCACCATGCACACCAGCGTCACCCCGAACATCAGCATCAGGGTGTTGCGCATCAGGCCCCAGACGAACGGGCGCCACAGCAGGTGCAGGGCTTCTCGCCAGCCTGCTTCCCAGGCTTTGAGGGCGACATACGCCAGTGGCAGCAAACTCATCGCCACCAGGAACAGCACAGGCAGCACCACCCAGATCGAGGGGCGCTTGCGGCGCGGCACGAAACGTACCGGCGCCGGCTCGGACAGGGCGGCAGTCATCAGAGCAGACCGACCTCACGTTCAAGTTCCAGGGCTTCTTCGGCATTGCCAAGGTCGGCCGGGGAGATCTTCGGTGGGCGCAGGTCTTCAAAAGGCTTCAGGCCACGGTCAGAAACCATGCCCTTGTGCAGCGGATACTCGGCGGTGGTCTGAGTGATCACACGCTGGCCTTCTTCGCTGGCCATCCAGTTGAGCAGGGCCTGAGCTTCTTTCGGGTGCTTGCTGGCCTTGACCGCAGCGGCGCCGGAGATGGTCACCAGGCCACCGGCATCGCCGTCGGCCAGGTAATACAGCTTGGAGTCCAGCTTGCCGCGCTCACGCTCCAGGGCGTACCAGTAGTAGTTGTTCACCAGCACGGCGGCGACTTCGCCTTTTTCCACAGCCTTCAGGGCGACCATGTTGTTGGTGTAGGTCTTGCCGAAAGCTTTCAGGCCGGTCAGCCACTCTTCGGCCGCATCACGCCCGTGCATCTTGAGGATGGCTACAGCCTGTTCCTGGAAGGCGCCACTGGTCGGCACGAAACCGACACGGCCATCCCATTCAGGGTCGGCGAAGTCCATGACCGATTGCGGCAGGTCTTTCTCGTCGATTTTCTTCGGGTTGAACACCACCACGCGGGTGCGCGCGGTGACGCCCATCCACGTGCCGTTGGCGGCCACGTATTCCTTGGGCAGCATGTTCAAGGTGGCGTCGTCGATTTTTGCCAGCAAGCCCAGCTCACCCAGGTTGTTCAGGGGGGGCGACTCTTCGGTATAGATGATGTCGGCCGGCGAGCGCTCGCCTTCTTCGATGATCTGGCTGGCCAGCTGGTTGCTGCTGCCCTTGCGGATATTGATATGAATGCCAGTCTTGGCCTCGTAGGCCTTGGCGATGGCCTCGCCGATTTCCTTGTGCTGGCCGTTGTACATGGTCAGTGTGACCGGGGCGTCTGCCATGGCGGCCGGGGCGCCGATCACCAGGCTCAATAGAGCGGCGGCCAGGGTGCGCTTCAGCGGTTGCGGACGGATCGTCATGCGGGTACTTCCTCGCTTACGGCTACATATTTGGAAACAATGGTAAACGAAATCGTTTCTCAAGTGGCCGTGTGACAAGAAATTCATGGGCAGACGATCGTCGGGCAGCTGAATTTTTTTGGCCGGAGGGGAGGGCGTAGCGTGTGGGGCAAAAAACGCAGGCAAGAAAAAACCCACTAGCAAGCTAGTGGGTTTTTATATGGTGCCCAGGAGAAGACTCGAACTTCCACGACCGTTAAGTCACTGATACCTGAAACCAGCGCGTCTACCAATTCCGCCACCTGGGCAAAGCTTTACATCAGCTGATGAAGGCGACTATCGTTCGCTTTCATACAGTAGTAATAGATCCTTGGTCATCTATTACTTGATAATACTTGGTGCCCAGGAGAAGACTCGAACTTCCACGACCGTTAAGTCACTGATACCTGAAACCAGCGCGTCTACCAATTCCGCCACCTGGGCACACATTTCGTCGAGGTCACATGATGCTTTACATCGCGTTTCATCTCAACTACAACGTCGTCTGTCCGTCGTTGTGGTGCGCACTATACGGACGGTCCTGAGGGCTGTAAACCCCCTGATCAAAAAAAATTTCAAAAATTTCAACTTGTTGATTCTTCAGCCCTATTACACCTTCCTCGGCTCATCGCCGGGGGGCTGTCCAAGGCTGTCATTTCCGGTTTCAATACGCCTATGCCAGAATTCCTATCTATATACCCCAAGGTGAACCCCTTCTGATGGCCGATTGGCAATCCCTCGATCCCGAGGCCGCTCGCGAAGCGGAAAAATACGACAACCCTATCCCCAGCCGTGAGCTGATCCTCCAGCGTCTTGCCGATCGTGGCGAGCCGGCCGCCCGCGAGGAGCTGGCGGCAGAATTCGGTCTGTACGAGGAAGACCAGATTGAAGCCCTGCGCCGCCGCCTGCGTGCCATGGAGCGCGACGGCCAGCTTATCTATACCCGGCGTGGCACCTATGCCCCGGTAGACAAGCTGGACCTTATCTGTGGCCGCATTTCCGGCCACCGCGACGGTTTTGGCTTCCTCATCCCTGATGACAAGAGCGACGACCTGTTCCTCAGCCCTTCGCAGATGCGCCTGGTATTCGATGGCGACCGCGCCCTGGCGCGCGTGTCCGGCACCGACCGCCGTGGCCGCCGTGAAGGTGTATTGGTAGAAGTCATCTCCCGCGCGCACGAAAGCGTGGTCGGGCGTTACTTCGAAGAGGGCGGTATCGGCTACGTGACGCCGGACAACCCGAAGATCCAGCAAGAAGTGCTGGTGACCGCCGGTCGCAATGGCGGCGCCAAGATTGGCCAGTTCGTCGAGATCAAGATCACGCACTGGCCCACCCCGCGCTTCCAGCCGCAAGGCGATGTGATCGAAGTGATCGGCAACTACATGGCGCCGGGCATGGAAATCGACGTTGCCCTGCGCAGCTATGACATTCCGCACGTCTGGCCCGATGACGTGGTCAAGGAGGCGCGCAAGTTCCGCTCCGAAGTGGAAGAGAAGGACAAGGAAAAGCGCATCGACCTGCGCCACCTGCCTTTCGTCACCATCGACGGCGAAGATGCCCGCGACTTCGACGATGCGGTGTATTGCGAGCCGCTGGGCAAGCTGCGCCTGTTCTCCGGTGGCTGGCGCCTGTACGTGGCGATTGCCGACGTTTCCAGCTACGTGCGCCTGGGTTCTGCCCTGGACGTCGAAGCCCAGCAGCGTGGCAACTCGGTGTACTTCCCCGAGCGCGTGGTGCCGATGCTCCCCGAAGAGCTGTCCAACGGCCTGTGCTCGCTGAACCCGCACGTCGATCGCCTGGCCATGGTCTGCGAAATGACCATCAACAAAGCCGGCCAGATGGTCGACTACCAGTTCTACGAAGGCGTGATCCACTCTCATGCCCGCCTGACCTACAACAAGGTCAGCAGCATGCTCGAGCATGCCCGCACCCGTGAAGGGAAGGCGCTGCGCGAGGAGTACAAGGAAGTCCTGCCGGACCTGAAGAGCCTTTATGCGCTCTACAAGGTGCTGTTGGACGCGCGTCACACCCGCGGTGCGATCGACTTCGAGACCCAAGAAACCCGCATCATCTTTGGCGATCAAAGTAAGATCGCCGAGATCCGCCCGACCGTGCGCAACGATGCCCACAAGCTGATCGAGGAATGCATGCTGGCGGCCAACGTGGCCACCGCCGAGTTCCTGCAGAAGCACGGCGTGCCGGCCCTGTACCGCGTGCACGATGGCCCGCCGCCGGAGCGCCTGGAAAAACTGCGCGCCTTCCTCGGTGAGCTGGGCTTGTCGCTGCACAAGGGCAAGGACCCGTCGCCAAAGGATTACCAGGCTCTGCTGGCGAGCATTTCCGAGCGCCCAGACTTCCACCTGATCCAGACCGTGATGCTGCGCTCGCTGAGCCAGGCGGTGTACAGCACCGACAACAACGGCCACTTCGGCCTGAATTACGAGGCTTACACCCACTTCACCTCGCCGATCCGTCGTTACCCGGACCTGCTGGTGCACCGCGCCATCCGTAGCATCATCCGCTCCAAGGTGGATACCCCGCACGTCAAGCGTGCTGGCGCCATGAGCATTCCCAAGGCGCGCATCTACCCGTACGACGAGAACACCCTCGAGCAACTCGGCGAGCAGTGCTCGATGACCGAGCGCCGTGCCGACGAGGCGACGCGCGATGTGGTCAACTGGCTCAAGTGCGAGTTCATGAAGGACCGTGTGGGCGAGACCTTCCCGGGTGTGATTACCGCGGTGACCGGTTTCGGCTTGTTCGTCGAACTGACGGACATCTACGTAGAAGGCCTGGTGCACGTCAGTGCGCTGCCGGGCGACTACTACCACTTCGACCCGGTTCATCATCGCCTGTCCGGCGAGCGTACCGGGCGCAGCTTCCGCTTGGGCGACACGATCGAAGTCAAGGTCATGCGCGTTGACCTGGACGAGCGCAAGATCGACTTCGAAGTCTCCGAGAAGACCCTCAGCGGGCCGATCGGTCGCAAGCAGCGTGGCGCCGCGGCGTCCGCAGACGGCAAGCCCGAGCAGCCGCAACCGGCCACCGAGGCGAAAGCCACGCCCAAGCCGCGCAGCCGCAAGAGCGAGGCGTCCGAGGCCTACTTCCCTAAAGATGCCGTGCAGCGCAACGCTGAAGTGCGCAAGAGCCGCGAGATGAAGAAGGCGTTGATGACCGACGCTCGCAGCAGTGCCGGCAGCAAGTCGGAGAAGGGTGGCAAGCCATCCGGCAAGCCGACCAAGCATCGCAAAGGCCCGCCGAAGTCCGGTGCGCCCCGCAAGAGCAAGAGCAAGTCATGAGTCAGCTGGAAAAGATCTACGGCGTACACGCCGTGCAGGCGTTGTTGCAGCACCACCCCAAGCGGGTCAAGCAGGTCTGGCTGTCGGAGGGGCGCAGTGAGCCGCGCCTGCAGAAGCTGCTGGAGCTGGCCGCAGAAAACCGCGTAGCGGTCGGCCAGGCCGAGCGCCGCGAGCTGGATGCCTGGGTCGAAGGTGTGCACCAGGGTGTGGTCGCCGAGGTCAGCCCGAGCCAGGTGTGGGGTGAGTTGATGCTTGAGGAGTTGCTCGAGCGCACCGAAACGCCACCGCTGATTCTGGTCCTGGACGGCGTCACCGACCCGCACAACCTCGGCGCCTGCCTGCGCACCGCCGATGCCGCCGGTGCCACGGCGGTGGTGGTGCCCAAGGACAAGTCAGCGACCCTGACGCCGGTGGTGCGCAAGGTGGCCTGCGGCGCTGCGGAAGTGATTCCGTTGGTGGCCGTGACCAACCTGGCGCGCACGCTTGAAAAGCTTCAGCAGCGTGGCCTGTGGGTGGTCGGCACGGCCGGTGAGGCCGAGCAGGAAATTTACCAGCAGGACCTGACCGGGCCGCTGGTGATGATCATGGGGGCGGAAGGCAAGGGCATGCGCCGCCTGACCCGTGAGCATTGCGATTTTCTGGTCAAGTTGCCGATGGGCGGTAGCGTCAGCAGCCTGAACGTTTCGGTGGCGACCGGCGTTTGCTTGTTCGAGGCCGTGCGCCAGCGTCAAGCCAAGCGCTGATTCATACCTGTGCGGGCCTCTTCGCGGGGCAAGCCCGCTCCCACAGGGTTCGCTGAGATCCCTGTAGGAGCGGGTTTACCCGCGAAGCGGCCAGTGCAGGCTAAAGTGTTTCGGGCTGTTCAAATAATCGCCAATTACCTTGCTTGTCCGCCCCGCCTTCTCTACAATTGCGCCCCTTGCCGAGCTGGCAGGCGCTCATGTGCCTCCCCTCCATGGCAAGACATACAGTGTCATTCACTCCTTGTCTGACCAGCGTTCTGGCAGACTACTAACCCGTAAGGAGCATTCATGCGTCATTACGAAATCATCTTTCTGGTTCACCCGGACCAGAGCGAGCAAGTCGGCGGCATGGTTGAGCGTTACACCAAGCTGATCGAAGAAGATGGTGGCAAAATCCACCGCCTGGAAGACTGGGGCCGTCGTCAACTGGCCTACGCAATCAACAATGTTCACAAGGCTCACTACGTGATGCTGAACGTTGAGTGCACCGGCAAGGCCCTGGCCGAGCTGGAAGACAACTTCCGCTACAACGATGCCGTGATCCGTAACCTGGTCATCCGTCGCGACGAAGCCGTAACCGGTCAGTCCGAGATGCTGAAGGCAGAAGAGAACCGCAGCGAGCGCCGTGAGCGTCGTGAGCGTCCTGAGCATGCTGACTCCGCCGAAGGCGATGACAGCAATGACAGCGACTCCAGCGATAACGCTGACGAGTAATCCACGGACCTTTTGAGGAGCCTATTACATGGCACGTTTCTTCCGTCGTCGTAAATTCTGCCGCTTCACTGCTGAAGACGTGAAAGAGATCGACTTCAAAGATCTCAACACCCTGAAAGCTTACGTATCCGAAACCGGCAAGATCGTTCCAAGCCGTATCACCGGTACCAAAGCTCGTTATCAGCGTCAGCTGGCTACCGCTATCAAGCGCGCCCGCTTCCTGGCCCTGCTGCCCTACACCGACAGCCACGGCCGCTGAGACCGGGTCGTCGACAAGCAGTAAGGGATAAGCATGCGAGCGTTAGCTGATTTCATCATGCGCGGTCGTGTGCAGGCCACCCTGGTGGTGGTCATCAGTGCAGTGTTACCGCTGTTGTTCTGGTTGAGTGCCGCTGCCGGAAGCCTCGTGCTTCTGCGGCGCGGGTTCAAGGATGCTTCAACGGTCATCGCGTTTGGGCTTTTGCCCGCGGTGGCCATCTGGGCCTTTGGCGACCCCAGTACCTTGCTGGTGCTGTTGGGGACGCTGGGGCTGGCCGCCTTGTTGCGTGCCGGGCATTCCTGGAGCCGGGTGTTGATGTTCAGTGTTGTGTTGGGGCTGGTTTACAGCCTCATCCTGGACACGGTACTGCGTGAAACCTTCGAAGTGTTGGCCAAGGCGCTTGTACAAGCCCTGCCACAAATCGAAGGCAAGCCGGTGATCCCCGGTGAGCTGATCGGCCCTGTGCTGGTCGCTTCAACGGCGGTGATGCTGCAGCTGTTCAGCGTGCTGGCTTTGATGCTGGCGCGTTATTGGCAGGCTGCGTTGTACAACCCTGGAGGCTTCGGTCGCGAGTTTCGCGCCCTGAAGTTGCCGCGGGTAGCCATGCTGGCTTTGGTGGCCATGATGGTGCTGGGTCCGTTCATCGGGCCGCAGTTCATCGTCCTGGCCTCTGCGTCCAGCCTGGTGCTCGTCCTGGCCGGCATCGCCTTGATGCATGGGCTGGTGGCACAGGGCCGATTGGCCGGTTTCTGGCTGGTAGGCATGTACGTGACGCTGCCGCTGATCATGCAGCTGATTTATCCGTTGCTCGTGGTTTTGGCCATTGTCGACAGCCTGATTGATTTTCGCGGTCGCAAGTCCCCTGAGGGGAATGACTCCGCGAACGGTGAAGGTTAAAAGTTAAGAGGTTTTACCAAATGGAACTGATCCTGCTGGAAAAAGTCGCTAACCTGGGCAACCTGGGCGACAAAGTAAAAGTTAAGGCTGGTTACGGCCGTAACTTCCTGCTGCCATTCGGCAAGGCCACCGTTGCCAACGCCGCCAACCTGGCTGCGTTCGAAGAGCGTCGCGCCGAGCTGGAAAAAGCAGCTGCTGACCGTAAATCGTCGGCTGAAAGCCGCGCTGCCCAACTGGCTGAGCTGGAAGTGACCATCACTGCCACCGCTGGCGACGAAGGCAAGCTGTTCGGTTCGATCGGCACCCACGACATCGCTGACGCCCTGACCGCCTCTGGCGTTGAAGTGGCCAAAGCTGAAGTTCGTCTGCCGAACGGCACCATCCGTCAGGTTGGCGAATACGACGTAGCCGTGCACCTGCACAGCGACGTTGAAGCCACCGTACGTGTGGTCGTCGTAGCTGCCTAAGCTGCGCTGACTGGCTGGCCGCACGCGGCCCAGCCGGTTAACATCGGGCACGGTCCTGTCTTTCACAGGCCGTGCCCTTTGTCTTTTTCGTCCCCCAGAATTTATTCGTGGCCATGAACGAGATCACCACCTCCGAACAGCTTGACCTGCAAACCGCATCCCTGAAGGTGCCGCCGCATTCCATCGAGGCCGAACAGGCTGTGCTCGGTGGCCTGATGCTGGACAACAACGCCTGGGAGCGGGTACTGGATCAGGTGTCGGATGGCGATTTCTATCGGCATGACCACCGCCTGATCTTCCGCGCCATCCACAAGCTGGTCGACCTGAACCATCCGTTCGATGTGGTCACGTTGCACGAGCAGTTGGACAAGGAGGGCGTGTCGTCGCAAGTCGGCGGCCTGGCCTACCTGGCGGAGCTGGCCAAGAACACCCCGTCGGTGGCCAACATCAAGGCCTACGCCGCGATCATTCGCGAGCGGGCCACGTTGCGTCAGCTGATCAGTATCAGCACCGACATCGCCGACAACGCGTTCAACCCGCAAGGGCGCAACGCCGAAGAGATCCTCGACGACGCCGAGCGGCAGATCTTCCAGATCGCCGAGGCCCGGCCGAAGACCGGTGGCCCGGTAGGGGTCAACGAGCTGTTGACCAAGGCCATCGACCGGATCGACACGCTGTTCAACTCCGACAGCGATATCACGGGTATCTCCACCGGGTATACCGACCTGGACGAGAAGACCAGTGGCTTGCAGGCAGCCGACCTGATCATCGTCGCCGGCCGTCCATCGATGGGTAAGACCACCTTCGCCATGAACCTGGTGGAAAACGCCGTGCTGCGCAGCGACAAGGCGGTGCTGGTGTTCTCCCTCGAGATGCCAGGCGAATCGCTGATCATGCGTATGCTCTCGTCCCTCGGCCGCATCGACCAGACCAAGGTCCGTTCCGGCCAGCTGGACGACGACGACTGGCCGCGCCTGACCTCGGCGGTCAACCTGCTCAACGACCGCAAGCTGTTCATCGACGATACCGCCGGCATCAGCCCGTCGGAAATGCGTGCGCGCACCCGCCGCCTGGCGCGTGAGCACGGTGAAATTGGCATGATCATGGTCGACTACCTGCAGCTGATGCAGATCCCGGGTTCTGCCGGCGACAACCGGACCAACGAAATTTCCGAGATCTCCCGCTCGCTCAAGGCCCTGGCCAAGGAATTCAACTGCCCGGTCATCGCCCTGTCGCAGCTGAACCGCTCCCTGGAGCAGCGGCCGAACAAGCGCCCGGTGAACTCCGACTTGCGTGAATCGGGTGCAATCGAGCAGGACGCCGACGTGATCATGTTCGTCTACCGCGACGAGGTGTATCACCCGGAAACCGAGCACAAGGGCATTGCCGAGATCATCATCGGTAAACAGCGTAACGGCCCCATCGGCTTCATCCGCCTGGCCTTCATCGGCAAGTACACCCGCTTCGAGAACCTCGCGCCGGGTATGTACAACTTCGACGACGACGAATAAGCGCAGGGTTTGCGTATTGCAGATGAATCCGACCTCTGCCGTCGGATTTGATCAAAATTTGTGCTATATTCCGCGCCCGCGATTTCCCTGAACACCAGAACCGGTCACTGACATGCAAGCAGCCAAACCACTCTACGACTATCCCAAGTACTGGGCCGAATGCTTCGGGCCAGCACCGTTCCTGCCAATGAGCAGGGAGGAGATGGATCAGCTCGGCTGGGATTCCTGCGACATCATCATCGTGACCGGGGACGCCTACGTCGACCACGCGTCGTTCGGCATGGCCATCATCGGCCGTCTGCTGGAAGCCCAGGGCTTCCGTGTGGGCATCATCGCCCAGCCAAACTGGCAGTCCAAAGACGACTTCATGAAGCTGGGCGAGCCGAACCTGTTCTTCGGCGTCGCGGCCGGCAACATGGATTCGATGATCAACCGCTACACCGCGGACAAGAAGATCCGCTCCGACGACGCCTACACCCCAGGCGGTATGGCCGGCAAGCGCCCTGACCGCGCCAGCCTGGTGTACAGCCAGCGTTGCAAGGAAGCCTACAAGCACGTGCCGATCGTGCTCGGTGGCATCGAGGCCTCGCTGCGCCGCATCGCCCATTATGATTACTGGCAGGACAAGGTCCGCCATTCGATCCTGATCGACGCCAGCGCCGACATCCTGCTGTACGGCAACGCCGAGCGGGCCATCGTCGAAGTCGCCCAGCGCCTGTCCCAGGGTGTGAGCATCGAACACATCACCGACGTGCGCGGCACCGCGTTCGTGCGCCGTGACACGCCGCAGGGCTGGTTCGAGATCGACTCCACCCGCATCGACCGCCCTGGCCGCGTCGACAAGATCATCAACCCCTACGTCAACACCCAAGACACCCAGGCGTGTGCCATCGAGCAAGCCAAAGGTGACGTGGAAGACCCGAACGAAGCCAAGGTGGTGCAGATTCTCGACAGCCCGGGCATGACCCGCGACAAGTCGGTGATCCGCCTGCCGTCGTTCGAGAAGGTGCGTAACGACCCGGTGCTGTATGCCCACGCCAACCGCGTGCTGCACCTGGAAACCAACCCAGGCAACGCCCGCGCCCTGGTGCAGAAGCATGGCGAAGTGGACGTGTGGTTCAACCCGCCACCCATCCCCATGACCACCGAAGAAATGGACTACGTGTTCGGCATGCCTTACGCACGTGTTCCGCACCCGGCCTATGGCAAAGAGCGCATCCCGGCGTACGAGATGATCCGCTTCTCGGTGAACATCATGCGTGGCTGCTTCGGTGGCTGCACCTTCTGCTCGATCACCGAGCACGAAGGGCGGATCATCCAGAACCGCTCCCACGAGTCGATCCTGCACGAGATCGAGGAGATGCGTGACAAGGTGCCGGGCTTCACCGGCGTGGTTTCCGACCTTGGCGGCCCGACCGCCAACATGTACCGCATCGCCTGCAAGAGCCACGAGATCGAGAAGCACTGCCGCAAGCCGTCGTGCGTGTTCCCGGGTATCTGTGAAAACCTCAACACCGACCACAGCTCGTTGATCGAGCTGTACCGCAAGGCGCGTGCCTTGCCGGGTGTGAAGAAGATCCTGATCGCCTCGGGCCTGCGTTACGACCTGGCGGTCGAGTCGCCGGAGTACGTCAAGGAGCTGGTCACCCACCACGTGGGCGGCTACTTGAAGATTGCCCCGGAGCACACCGAGCGTGGCCCGCTGGACAAGATGATGAAGCCGGGCATCGGCACTTATGACCGCTTCAAGCGCATGTTCGAGAAGTTCTCGAAAGAGGCGGGCAAGGAGCAGTACCTGATCCCGTACTTCATCGCCGCGCACCCAGGCACCACCGACGAAGACATGATGAACCTGGCCCTGTGGCTCAAGGGCAACGGCTTCCGCGCTGACCAGGTGCAGGCCTTCTACCCGTCGCCCATGGCGTCGGCCACGGCCATGTACCACTCGGGCAAGAACCCGCTGCGCAAGGTGACCTACAAGAGCGAAGGCGTGGAGATCGTCAAGAGCGAGGAGCAGCGCCGTCTGCACAAGGCGTTTTTGCGTTATCACGATCCGAAGGGCTGGCCGATGCTGCGTGAGGCGCTGGAGCGCATGGGCCGTGCCGATTTGATCGGGCCAGGCAAGCACCAGCTGATTCCGCTGCACCAGCCGCAGTCCGACAGCTACCAGAGCGCCCGCCGCAAGAACTCGACGCCGGCTGGCAGCCACAAGGTGGGCAAGGAGCAGAAGATCCTGACCCAGCACACCGGCCTGCCACCGCGTGGCAGCGATGGCAGCAAGCCGTGGGACAAGCGTGAGAAGGCCAAGGCCGAGGCATTTGCCCGCAACCAGCAGGCGGCCAAAGAGCGTAAAGAAGCGGCCAAGGGTGGCGGCAAGGGTAAGAAGCCGCGTCAGCCCGTTATTCCGCGCTGAGGCTTGAAGGGGCCGCTTTGCGGCCCATCGCAGGCAAGCCAGCTCCTACAGGTACAGCGCAGCAGCCCCTTTCAGTTCAATCCGGCTGCTTGTCGACCCACTTCGGCGCTACCGGCGCGACGAATTCACTCATCCCATCCAGCAATGCATCCGCCTGCTGCCCCAGCAGCAACATCGCCCGATGCTGCGGCCGCACGAAACCTTCCTCGACGATATGGTCAAGGAACCCGCCCAGCTTTTCATAAAAGCCATTCACATCGAGCAGGCCCAGCGGCTTGGCGTGATAGCCCAGTTGCCCCCAGGTCCACACCTCGAACAACTCCTCCAGCGTACCCAGCCCACCCGGCAGCGCAATGAAGGCATCGCTGAGTTCGGCCATGCGCGCCTTGCGCGCGTGCATGCCATCGACCACCTCCAGGCGGCTCAGGCCCTTGTGGCCCACCTCGGCGTCCAGCAGGCTTTGCGGGATGATCCCGACCACTTCGCCGCCCGCAGCCATGGCAGCATCGGCCACGATGCCCATCAAGCCGACAGCGCCGCCACCATAAACCAGAGTCAGGTCGCGCCGGGCGATGGCCTGGCCCAGGGCCACGGCCGCTTCACGGTAAGCAGGGTTGGCGCCGATGCTGGCGCCGCAGAAGACACACACGGAACGTACACGCATTGCTCATCTCCAATCATTCAGAATGACAGGGTACGGCGCATGCATGGCCGTTCCAAGGCCGGTGTCATTCCGGCCGGGAGAATTCGCAGACAGCACCCGTGGCACCCTGGGCATAGGCGGCAAGCAGGCTGTTCATGAAGCTGGAAATGCGCATTTGGTATTGCTCCTAAATGAGAGGTTGTCCCATCCTCCAATAAAAGGGCATGATGTGCCCTTAGATTGGTTGTATACAATCCATTGAACAATTCTACTGGCTGGCCACTTGACACCCCCTTGACCCATATCAGAAAGGGGCTGAACGGTTTCAGGCAGTCTCGCAATTGATAAAACCCTGCCAAGGAGATTCATGATGTTTGCGAAAGCTGTAGCGGTATCCCTGCTGACCCTCGCCAGCGCCTCTGTCTTCGCAGCCGAATGCTCGGTGACTGTCGAATCGACGGACCAGATGTCCTATACCACCAAGGAATTCACCGTCGACAAGAGCTGCAAGGAGTTCACCGTCAAACTGACCCACTCCGGCAACCTGCCGAAGAACGTCATGGGCCATAACCTGGTGATCAGCAAGACGGCTGACATGCAGGGTATTGCCACCGAAGGCATGAGCCAGGGCATCGAGAAGGGCTACCTGAAAGAAGACAACGCCAACATCATCGCCCACACCGCGATGATCGGTGCGCCGGAGAAAGAAACCGAAGTGAAGTTCGACACGTCCAAGCTGGAAGCCGGTGGCGACTACAGCTTCTTCTGCACCTTCCCGGGCCACATCGCGATGATGAAGGGCAAGGTTGTCGTCAAGTAATTGAGTAAGGGGAGGGCTTTGCCCTCCATTCGCAGCGCAAGGCTGCTCCTACAGGGGAATGCAATCGTCTGTAGGAGCAGCCTTGCGCTGCGATTGGGGCGCAAAGCGGCCCCAGGCCCTCAAGGGGCGAACGGCAGTTCGCGCTTGTGCTGGGTCTTGCGGTAGGTCGCGACGATGATGTCGAACGCTGCCTGATCAACCGGCTGCCCCTGCAGGAACGCATCGATCTGCTGATACGTCACGCCATGTGACGCCTCGTCCGGCTTGCCCGGCTCAAGGTCTTCCAGGTCGGCTGTCGGTACCTTCTCCACCAGCGATTCCGGCGCACCAAAGCGGCGCGCAATGGCCCGTACCTGGTTTTTCACCAGCCCGCTCAGCGGGGCCAGGTCGCAGGCACCATCACCAAACTTGGTAAAGAAGCCCATCACCGCTTCGGCGGCATGGTCAGTGCCGATCACCAGGCCTGCACGGGCGCCAGCGATGGTGTACTGGGCGACCATGCGGGTACGCGCCTTGACGTTGCCGACAACAAAGTCCACCAATGTTGGCGAGCCGTTTTTCAGTTCCACCACCTCAGCTGCCAACGCTTTCACTGCCGGGGCAATGTCGACGGTGTGCACTTCATCGGCCTTGATCACGTCAAGGCACGCTTGGGCGTCATGCTCGTCATGCTGCACCTGATAGGGCAAGCGCACGGCAATGAAGGTGTAGGCCTTATCGCCGGTTTCGGCACGCAGCTCGTTGATCGCGCGCTGGGCAAGCAGGGCAGCGGTCAGTGAGTCGACACCGCCACTGATGCCCAGTACCAGCGTTTTGAGCCGGGCATTGGCCAGGCACTCCTTGATGAACGCCACGCGCCGAGCCACTTCGTTGTCGAGCGCGGCGGCATCGGCGAACGGTGGCTGCACCTTGAGCGCTTGGGCAATCTCTCGCTGAACGGCTTGCATGGGTTACTCCTTGCTGGGGATTTTGAAAACGTGGCGCATGTAGGCAACGAAGTTCTCGTCGCGGCACTGGGTCTTGGCCGCCTCGTCAGAGATTTTCGCCACCGGCGAGCCATTGCAGTCGGTCATTTTAAGCACGATGTTCATCGGCGCCACACCCGGTATGTCGCAGGTCAGGTTGGTGCCGATGCCGAAACTGACGTTGATGCGGCCGCGCAGGGCGCGGAAGATTTCCAGCGAACGGGTCAGGTTGAGGCCGTCGGAAAACACCAGGGTCTTGGTCATCGGGTCGATACCCAGCTTCTGGTAATGAACGATGGCTTTTTCCGCCCAGGCCACTGGCTCGCCCGAATCGTGGCGCAGGCCGTCGAACAGCTTGGCAAAGTACAAATCGAAATCGCCGAGGAAGGCGTCCATGGTGATGCAGTCGGTCAGGGCGATGCCCAGCAGGTCGCGGTACTCGCGTACCCAGCAGTCCAGTGCGGCGCTCTGGCTGTCGATCAAGCGCGGGCCGAGCTGTTGGTGAGCCATGATCCATTCGTGGGCCATGGTGCCCAGCGGCTTGATATCCAGTTTCCATGCCAGGTCGACGTTGCTGGTGCCCACGAAACGGGCCGGGAAGTCATCACGCAGCACCCGTACCACCTCTTCCTGAACACGGCTGGAAAACCGCCGGCGGGTGCCGAAATCGGCCACTTGCAGGTCGGCCAGCTCGTCGTCACTGGCATGCGCGCGCAGCCAGTCGAACTTGCGGTACAGCTGGTCGCGGGCTTCGGCCAGGCGCATGTGCGGGTGCAGGTGGCGGTTGCGCACTTCGCTGATGATGGCCAACAAGGGCACTTCAAACAGGATCACGTGCAGCCAGGGGCCACGCAGGCGTAGGAACAGTTGATCGTTTTCGATGCCGATGCGCGCGTAACGCAGGTTGAAGCGGAACAGGCGCAGAAACCGCAGGAAGTCTGGCTTGAGAAAGCTGATACGTTCCAGAAAGCCCAGTTGGCCTTCATCCAGAGTCAGGTCGCTGAGCAGTTCGAGCTGGTTGCGGATCTCGCCGAGGTAAGGGCGCAGGTCTTCGCCGTTGCGGCAGCGAAACTCCCATTCCACGTCGGCGTCCGGGTAGTTGTGCAGCACACCCTGCATCATGGTGAGTTTGTAGAAGTCGGTGTCGAGCAGGTTGTGCACGATGCGCTCGGCGAATGCGCTCTCGCTCATCAAGGGTGGCTCCGGAAGCGGCGAATGGCGGCCATTGTGCCAGCCTTTTGCATTTTCATGTTTCTGCTGCGGCCCATTCGCGGGCAAGCCCGCTCCCATCTGGCCGGCATAACGGCCAAAACAGAGGTGTTTTTCCGTGCACCCGCTAGCCTTGAAACAGTGCTGCCTGTAGCAGTCGCGCACCAGCGGTGTGCACTTCGGTGACGTCGGCTGTTACAGGGCGGTTGCACGTAAACACTTGCCGGGGTTGCAATGATGGCACTTCACGGTTGCTCCTTGTCTGTACGTGTGGTGGCGCCTGCCGCGCGGCAGACGGTTGCACGCTCAATAAAGAAAAGGCCGTCGGTCGCCTGCCAGCCGCCCTGGCTGTGTGATTTCCCGGAATACAAAACCAATGGCACGGCCCTTGCTCTGAGCACAGGGTTGAGAAGTTGTAGTGCCAACCAAAAAAAAACTCTAGGAGCACCACCTCATGTCGCAGACGTTTTACAAGAAAGGTTTCCTGGCTCTGGCCGTCGCTACGGCACTGGGTATTTCTTCGTATGTTCAGGCCGACATCAAGATCGGCGTCGCAGGCCCGATGACCGGTGCCAACGCAGCGTTTGGCGAGCAGTACATGAAAGGTGCCCAGGCGGCAGCCGACAAGATCAACGCCGAAGGTGGGGTCAACGGCGAGAAGATCGTCCTGGTGAAGGGCGATGATGCCTGCGAACCGAAACAAGCCGTGGCCGTGGCCAACCGCCTGGTCGACCAGGACAAAGTGGCAGGGGTGGTCGGCCACTTCTGCTCCTCCAACACCATCCCTGCTTCCGAGGTGTACGACGAAGCCGGTGTGATCGCCATCACCCCAGGCTCGACCAACCCGCAGGTGACCGAGCGCGGCCTTTCCGCCATGTTCCGCATGTGTGGCCGCGACGACCAGCAGGGCATCGTTGCCGGTGACTACATCGTCGATGTGCTCAAAGGCAAGAAGGTGGCCGTGCTGCACGACAAGGACACCTACGGCCAAGGCCTGGCCGATGCCACCAAGGCGCAGCTCGAGAAGCGTGGCGTGAAGCCTGTGCTGTACGAAGGCCTGACCCGCGGCGAGAAAGACTTCAGCGCCGTGGTCACCAAGATCCGCTCCACCGGCGCCGACGTGGTCTATTTCGGTGGCCTGCACCCAGAGGCCGGCCCACTGGTACGCCAGCTGCGTGAGCAAGGCCTGAAGGACGTCAAGTTCATGTCCGATGACGGCATCGTCACCGACGAACTGGTGTCCACGGCGGGTGGCGCACAGTACGTCGATGGCGTGTACATGACCTTCGGCGCCGACCCGCGCCTGCTGCCGGACAGCAAGGCCGTGGTGGAAGAGTTCCGCAAGAACGGTACTGAGCCTGAAGGCTACACCCTGTACGCCTATGCCTCGTTGCAGGCGCTTGCCGCCGCGTTCAACGGTGCCAAGTCGAACAAAGGCGAAGACGCCGCCAAATGGCTCAAGGCCAACCCGGTCAAGACCGTCATGGGCGAGAAGAAGTGGGACAGCAAGGGCGACCTGACCGTCTCCGACTACGTGGTCTACCAGTGGGACAAAGACGGTAAATACCACCAGCTGGAAAAACAAAAATAATAACGGCTACCGGCCCGGGTGCTTACTGCCCCGGGCTGCAGCCCCGCGGTACCTGTCTTTATCCGTAGATCTGCACAGTTCTGCGCTGCGAGGGCCGCTGCATTCAGGGCCCGCCGTGGTAGGCGCTCGTGCAATCTCAATCAGGTGAGATTGCGTTATGGATGGTATTTTTCTGCAGCAACTGGTCAACGGCCTGACCCTCGGGTCGGTCTATGGCCTGATCGCCATCGGCTACACAATGGTCTATGGCATTATCGGCATGATCAACTTCGCGCACGGCGAGGTGTATATGATTTCCGCGTACCTCGCGGCGATCAGCCTGGCATTGCTGGCCTATTTCGGCGTCGAATCGTTCCCGCTTCTGATGCTGGGCACGCTGTTGTTCACCGTCGTCGTCACGGGCGTCTATGGCTTCACCATCGAACGCATCGCCTACAAACCCCTGCGCAACTCCACCCGTCTGGCACCGCTGATCAGTGCCATCGGCATCTCGCTGATCCTGCAAAACTATGCACAGATCAGCCAGGGCGCCCGCCAGCAAGGCGTGCCAACCCTGCTTGAAGGCGCCTTGCGGGTAGAAGTCGGCACCGGCTTCGTGCAATTGACCTACACCAAGATCTTCATCCTGATTGCCGCATTCGTCGGCATGGGCCTGCTTACCTATGTGATCAAGTACACCAAGCTCGGCCGCATGTGCCGCGCCACGCAGCAAGATCGCAAGATGGCCTCGATCCTGGGCATCAACACCGATCGGGTGATTTCCTACGTATTCGTCATCGGTGCAGTCATGGCCGCACTGGCGGGCGTGCTGATCACCATGAACTACGGCACCTTCGACTTCTATGCCGGCTTCATCATCGGCATCAAGGCGTTCACGGCGGCGGTATTGGGCGGCATCGGCTCGCTACCGGGGGCCATGCTTGGCGGCATCATCCTCGGCATCTCCGAGTCGCTGTTCTCTGGCCTGATCAACTCCGACTACAAGGACGTATTCAGCTTCTCGCTGCTGGTGATGATCCTCATCTTCCGTCCCCAAGGCCTGCTGGGTCGCCCGCTTGTGGCTAAGGTGTGAACATGTCCACTGCCAAAACTGCCCCTGTTTCCGAAACCAATGGTTTCGACCTCAAACGCAGCCTGCTGGAGACCTTCGTCGCCGGCCTGCTGGCACTCATTGTCTTTGGCCCGGTCGTCGGCGTGGTGCTCGACGGCTACAGCTTCAATGCCGAACCCCGCCGCGTGGCGTGGCTGGTTGGCGGGGTGATGGTCGGGCGCTTCCTGCTCAGCCTGTACCTGCAGACGGGCGCCGGGCGGCGCATGCTCCAAGGCTTCGACAACGGTGGCTCGGGCGTGCATGTGAACGCGCCGGACTACAAGTCGCGGCTGCGCTACATCATCCCGGCGCTGGTGGTGATTGCCATCGTCTTCCCAATCTTTGCTAACAAGTACCTGCTGACCGTGGTCATCCTCGGCCTGATCTATGTGTTGCTGGGCCTTGGCCTGAACATCGTGGTCGGCCTGGCGGGCCTGCTCGACCTGGGTTACGTGGCGTTCTACGCCATCGGCGCCTACGGCCTGGCGTTGGGCTACCAGTACCTGGGCCTGGGCTTCTGGAGCGTGCTGCCGCTGGCGGCGATCGCGGCGGCGCTGGCGGGGTGCATACTCGGCTTCCCGGTGTTACGCATGCACGGTGACTACCTGGCGATCGTGACCCTGGGCTTTGGCGAGATCATCCGCCTGGTGCTGAACAACTGGCTGTCGTTCACGGGCGGCCCGAACGGCATGCCGGCACCGTCGCCGACCTTCTTTGGCCTGGAATTCGGCCGCCGGGCCAAGGACGGTGGGGTGCCGATCCATGAGTTTCTTGGCATCGATTACAACGCCAACCTGAAGTTCGTGTTCATCTACGCCGTGCTGTTCCTGGTGGTGCTGGCAGTGCTGTACATCAAGCACCGGTTGACCCGCATGCCGGTTGGCCGTGCCTGGGAAGCCCTGCGTGAAGACGAGATCGCCTGCCGCTCGATGGGCCTGAACCACGTGCTGGTCAAGCTTTCGGCTTTCACCCTGGGGGCTTCCACCGCGGGCCTGGCGGGCGTGTTCTTCGCCACGTACCAGGGCTTCGTCAACCCGTCGTCGTTCACCTTCTTCGAGTCGGCGCTGATCCTCGCCATCGTCGTGTTGGGTGGCATGGGCTCGACCGTCGGTGTGGTGATCGCAGCGTTCGTGCTGACCGTGGCGCCAGAGCTGCTGCGCAGCTTTTCGGAATACCGCGTGCTGCTGTTTGGCGTATTGATGGTGTTGATGATGATCTGGCGACCGCGTGGGCTGATCCGCATCAGCCGTGCCGGTGTGGTCCCGCGTAAAGGAGTGGCGCCATGAACGACGATATCATTCTGTCGGTCGACAACCTGATGATGCAGTTTGGCGGCATCAAGGCGCTGAGTGACGTAAGCCTCAAGGTCCGGCGCAACCAGATCTTCGCGCTGATCGGCCCCAACGGTGCGGGCAAGACCACGGTGTTCAACTGCCTGACCGGCTTCTACAAAGCCAGCGGCGGGCGTATCGAACTGAACGTGCGCGGCAGCCAGACCAACGTCATCCAGTTGCTCGGCGAGCGCTTCCAGGCGACGGACTTCGTTTCGCCCGCGCGCTTTGCCAACCGCCTGTACTACAAGATGTTCGGCGGCACCCACCTGGTGAACCGCGCCGGCCTCGCCCGGACCTTCCAGAACATTCGCCTGTTCAAGGAAATGTCGGTGGTGGAGAACCTGTTGGTGGCCCAGCACATGTGGGTCAACCGCAACCTGCTGGCCGGGGTGCTCAACACCAAGGCCTACCGCAAGGCCGAGAGCGATGCCCTCGACCATGCGTTCTATTGGCTGGAGGTGGTCGACCTGGTCGATTGCGCCAACCGCTTGGCCGGTGAGTTGTCTTATGGCCAGCAGCGTCGCCTGGAAATCGCCCGGGCCATGTGCACGCGGCCGAAGATCATCTGCCTGGACGAACCGGCTGCCGGCCTCAACCCGCAGGAAACCGAGGCGCTCAGTGGCATGATCCGCGTGCTGCGTGACGAGCACGACATCACCGTGGTGCTGATCGAACACGACATGGGCATGGTCATGAGCATTTCCGACCATATCGTCGTGCTTGACCATGGCAACGTGATCGCCGAAGGCGCGCCACAGGAAATCCGCAACAACCCGACGGTGATTGCCGCCTACCTGGGTGCAGACGAAGAGGAACTGGTATGAGTGCACCCATTCTCGAGCTGAAGGAGCTGGATGTGTTCTACGGGCCGATCCAGGCCCTGAAGAAGGTGTCGATGCACATCAACGAAGGCGAGACGGTGAGCCTAATCGGTGCCAACGGTGCCGGCAAATCGACCTTGCTGATGTCGATTTTCGGCCAGCCGCGCGCGTCTTCGGGGCACATCGTTTACCGGGGCACAGACATCACCCGCAAGTCGTCGCATTACATCGCTTCCAACGGTATTGCGCAGTCACCTGAGGGGCGGCGGGTGTTCCCCGACATGACCGTCGAGGAAAACCTGATGATGGGCACCATCCCGATTGGCGACAAATACGCCAAGGAGGACATGGAGCGGATGTACGAGCTGTTCCCGCGGTTGAAGGAGCGGCGCACCCAGCGGGCCATGACCATGTCGGGGGGCGAGCAGCAGATGCTCGCCATTGCCCGCGCGCTGATGAGCCGGCCGAAGCTGTTGCTGCTCGATGAGCCATCGCTGGGGCTGGCGCCGATTGTGGTCAAGCAGATCTTCGCCACCTTGCGTGAGTTGGCCAAGACTGGGATGACCATCTTCCTGGTTGAGCAGAATGCCAACCATGCGCTGAAGTTGTCGGACCGGGCGTATGTGATGGTCAATGGGCAGATCCGCATGACGGGCACCGGCCAGGAGTTGTTGGTGAACGAGGAAGTGCGCAGCGCCTATTTGGGCGGGCACTGAGTGGTCACACTGGGGCCGCACAGCGGCCTCAGTGCTTCAAGCCGAATGTGGACAACTTGTCGCACAGCCTTCTTTAGCCTCTCCAAAAACCCTTCGCAAGCCATTGTTTCCACAGCCTTGTTTTACCCACGGATAATGTGGAACCGCCTGTGGAAAACATGGGTGCACCTCGCTACAGCCCTTTGTTTTCATGCCTTGTAGGGCGTTGATCATTTTTTGTTCGCTTTGCCCTTGTGGATGATTTTTCACGGTTTTTTACTCACAGGCTGCTGCGTCCGATGCCTCGTAAAACCTGTGGGTAAGTCTGTGCAAAAACCTTGGACAGACCGCTGCAAGCGGCATGGTTGAAAGCCTTGCGCCATCACCTCAGAGATATCCACCGACCGTGGATCGCTGAAAGGGTTCCGCGAGCACGATAAGTTGCCCCCAATCCGTGGGGAAAGCCTTGTGGATAACGTGCGCATAGCTGGCGCGAAGCCCTCTGCTACGCGGCTTTGGTAGGTGTGATCATTTTTTGACCAATGGCTTCAATGGCTTGCTGCCTGCGTGGTACGAAGGCATGCTGCAAACCCTGCCGAAAATAATCCACAGCGAGGAACACAGCATGACGTCCACCGTATTCATCACTGGCGCGACTTCCGGTTTCGGCGAGGCCACCGCCCGACGTTTTGCACAGGCCGGCTGGAAGCTGATCCTCACCGGTCGCCGCAAGGAGCGCCTGGATGCGCTGTGCGCAGAACTGTCAGCCCAGACCGAGGTGCACGGGCTGGTGCTCGATGTACGCGACCGCAAAGCCATGGAGGCGGCCATCGGCAACCTGCCGCCTGGGTTCGATAAACTGCGTGGCCTGGTCAACAACGCCGGCCTGGCCCTGGGCGTGGATGCGGCGCAGAACTGCAGCCTGGACGACTGGGAAACCATGGTCGACACCAACATCAAGGGCATGATGTACACCACGCGCCTGCTGCTGCCTCGGTTGATCGCCCACGGGCGTGGCGCGTCGATCCTCAACGTCGGCTCGGTGGCGGGCAATTACCCCTACCCGGGCAGCAACGTGTATGGCGGCACCAAGGCGTTCGTCGGGCAGTTCTCGCTGAGCCTGCGTTGCGACCTGCGCGGCACGGGCGTGCGCGTCAGTAACATCGAGCCGGGGCTGTGCGAGAGCGAGTTCTCGCTGGTGCGTTTCGGTGGCGACCAGGCCAAGTACGACGCCACCTACGCAGGTGCCGAGCCGATCCAGCCGCAGGATATTGCCGAGACCATCTTCTGGATTCTCAACCAGCCGGCGCACATCAACATCAACAGCCTGGAGCTGATGCCAGTGAGCCAGGACTGGGCAGGGTTCTCGATCGATCGGTCGGTCAAGGGCTGATCAGCAGCATGGGCGGGTAAAAAGCCTGCCCATGCTGCTTCACGGCTTTCAGTGGTCGCGGAAGGTTTTGTTTGAATCGAGAAGGTGCAAGGCTTGCAGCATATCGTTGACGACATCAGCGAGCATGGCATCTTCTCTGGTTGGGTGCCCCTCGGCATACCTCAGCAGGCTTGAAAGCAGGCCCAGCTTTTGCTCGTGGAGCAGCTTGTTCTTCTCAAGCTTCGAGGTCGCGACATCCTTTTCGGTAGCAGCAATTTCCTTTTGGAAGTGAGCCTTCAGCGTTTCATTGCTCATGGTCAAACTCCTATCAATGGAGCCCTTACGCTATCAACGCGACACGAGAACGGAAACTGGTAAAAATGTCAGGTCATTGCAAGCGCTGAAGCCCTTCCAGGCAAGTCGCCAAGTGATAAGGCGTAGTGGAAGGCATGTCATGTCGGCTGACCGCGCCCTCGCCATCTCGGCACTCATACCAGCCGCCGTCATGCAGGAACCGCTGCTCCATCGCCTGCAATTGCGCAGCCAGTTTCGCCTCATTCCCTGACCGCAACGCCAGCGCCCGCAGGTACTCCGCCTGGGCCCAGATCCGCTGGGTGGCATCGAGCACCTTGCCGTCCACCGCGAGCATCGACAGCACCGCCGAATCTTTAACCCCGTACTGCTCGGCGTATTCGAAGGCGCGGGCAATGGAGCCATGCAGTGGCGTGCCACGTAGCAGGGGCGAGGTATCGAGCAGGTAAAACCACTCGAACTGATGACCCGGTTCGAACCAGTTATCCACAGCGCCATTTGGCTTTTCCAGCATCAGGCCATGCTGCGGTTCGATGAACTGCGCCTGCAGGGCCTCGCACAGGTGCAGCAGGGCCTGCTGCACGCCTTCATCCTCACGCACGGCAAGCACCTGCAGGAACGCTTCGGCCAGGTGCATCTGCGGATTCTGCAGCGGGCCGCTGCCCAGGTCGGACCAGTCTTCACCCAGGCTGGCCTCGTACAGGCCGTCGTCGCGGGCGAACTGCTCGCTGATGATTTCCAGGGCAGCGTTCAGTGCAGACTCCACCAGGCTCTCGCGAACCTTGCCCCAGTAATGGGCGCAGGCAAACACGATGAACGCATGGGTGTAGAGGTCTTTGCGGCGGTCCAGCGGCTTGCCTTCGGCATCGATGCTGTAGAACCAGCCACCGTGCTCGGCATCGTGAAAATGCCGCTGCAACGAACGGAACAACGCCGCCGCTCGCGCTGCCGCGCCGGGTTGCTCGATGCGGCTGCTGAACAGGTACAGCTGGCGAGCGCAGGCCATCGCCCGGTAGCGTTGCACGGGCAATGGGCGGTGCTGGGCGTCCAGGGCTTCGAAGGGCAGGGCCATTTCGTCGTTCCAGCCCGGGCCTTGCCACAGCGGCACGATACGCTCGGCGAAGTGCTGGTTGAAGCGGGCCAGTTCGGGCGGAGTGGGGCGGGGGTCGGACATGAAAGCGCTCGTCACAATCGGGCAGTGCGCCATGGTAGCAGAACTGGGGTTTTGGGTTGTTTACACGGGCCTCTTCGCGGGCAAGCCCGCTCCCACAGGTGATCGAGCTGCTCGCGAAGAGGCCCGCATAGCCAACAGATCAGCCCGGGTTACCCAAGCCTTGCCAATGGCGTGCGCCGACGAAGATGAAGCGCAACTGCTGGGTGATTTTTTCCTGCGCGGTCAGGGCCTGTGGATAACCCGCGTCGGGGCTGTCGATCAGCTCCGGCAGGGTGGCGAATACGGTCTTCACCACCAGGTCGGCCATCACCGCCAGTGCCGCAGTGTCCAGGTGCTGCCAGCGCTTCATGCGTGCCAGGTCGGTGGCCAGGTCGTCGCTGATGTCCTGGCGCAGGCGGGCAATCGCCTGGCGGACCGCCTGCGAGCCCCCGTATTGCTCACGGGCCAGGAACAGGAACTGGGCGCGGTGGGCGGCGACCACGTCGAGGAAGATGCGTACCGAGGCGTCGGTAATGCCACCAAACTCGAATTCGTTCTGGCGCACCAGGCGGATGGTCTGGCGGAAGGTGGTATCGACCTCGGCCACCAGGGCCAGGCCCAGTGCGTCCATGTCGGGGAAATGCCGGTAGAAACCGGTCGGTACGATACCCGCCGTTTTCGCCACTTCGCGCAGGCTGATGCTGCCGAAACCACGGCCACTCTCCATGAGCTGGCAGGCGGCATCGAGCAGGGCCTGGCGGGTCTGTAGCTTCTGTTCGGCGCGCGGCAGCATGGGGGCAGGATTCTGTGTCGGTCGAGGCTGGGCACTCTAGTTAAAAAAACGAAGCCCGGTCAATGGACCGGGCTTGGAGGTGAGCAGGCAATGTGCTGCAGGTTGTTCTTTTCGACCATGGCGATCAGCTCACACGGCTGAGTTCAACCAGGCGATCCGAGCCACCTTCAGCTACACGGCCAGCGCGTTCGATCAAACGGTCGGCACCGCCTTCGGCGACTTGGCCAGCACGCTCGATCAGGCGATCGGAGCCACCTTCGGCAACCCGGCCAGTGCGTTCGATCAGGCGATCGGAGCCACCTTCGGCTACACGGCCAGTGCGTTCAATCAAGCGGTCGGAGCCGCCTTCGGCTACGCGGCCAGTGCGTTCGATCAAGCGATCCGAACCGCCTTCGGCAACGGTTTTCAGCGGCTGGGCGATTTCTGCGGTGCTGGAACGCGATTCGGCGGTCAGGTGCTGTTCAGCGGCCGGCAGGGCAAAAGCGTTGGCAGCAAGCAGGGACAGGGTCAGGGTCAGCAGGTGGCGTTTCATGATTTCGGTGCTCCTCTGGGGGGCTGGAAAGTGGGTACGGAGCCAATGCTACGCCCGGGAGCGCCAGAGAAAAGTTCATAAGGATAATGGTAACAATCGACAGCATTGATAGAGGCTGCTGATGGCTCTAGTGCAAGTGTCTTGAGGTGGGTGATGGCTTTTTGATTTCATGCTTTAGGGCCAGGGTAAGGCCTTTGCCCAGCGCAAATGCTGAACAAGAAGCCAGGAAAAACTTCGCTATCATGGCGCCACGGATAAAACCCAGCGGGTTTTCATCAGTCCGAGTTAATGAGTGCCATCGGCGCCCGCTTTGTGCCATGCCGTCAGGAGAATCACGCAATGACGCGACCCGCCAGAATCCTCGTCTGGACCCTTGCCACCCTGTTGACCCTCGTGGCGATACTGGTGGTGGTAATCGCCACCTTCGACTGGAACCGCGTCAAGCCGTTGCTCAACGAGAAGGTATCCGAAGCCCTGCACCGGCCGTTCGCGATCAATGGCAACCTTGCCGTGAAGTGGCGCACCGAACCTGAAGAAGGTGGTTGGCGCGCGTGGGTGCCCTGGCCGCACTTCATTGCCGAGGACCTGACCTTGGGCAACCCCGATTGGCTCAAGGAGCCGAAAATGGTTGGCCTCGAGCGGGTGGAATTCCGCCTGGCGCCGCTGCCGCTGGTGTTCCAGCAGATTGTCATCCCCCGCATCAACCTGACTAAACCGACGGCCAGCCTCACTCGCCTGGCCGACGGACGCGCTAACTGGACCTTTGACTTCGGCCCCAAAGACGAAAACGCGGAACCCTCGAAATGGGCGTTGGACATCGGGGCCATCGGTTTTGACCAAGGCAACGTCAGCCTTGATGACCAGACCCTGAAGACCAGCATGAAGGTGCAGGTCGACCCGCTGGGCAAGCCGATCCCGTTCAGCGACATCGTCGGCAAGGCGCGTGCCGAGAAAACCGGCGGCGCCCAAGACTACGCGTTCGGCTTCAAGGCCCAAGGCCGCTACAAGGGCCAGCCAGTGTCGGGCACCGGCAAGATCGGTGGCCTGCTGGCGCTGCAGGATGCCAGCCAACCGTTCCCGTTGCAGGCCGATGTGCGCATCGCGGATACCCACGTAGTGCTTGCCGGTACCCTGACTGACCCGCGCAACCTCGGCGCGCTCGACCTGCGCCTGCGCCTGTCCGGCAATAGCCTGGGCAACCTTTACCCATTGACCGGCGTGACCCTGCCGGACACCCCGGCTTATGCCACCGACGGCCACCTCAGCGCCAACCTGCATGCCGAGCAAGGCGCCACGTTCAATTACCAAGGGTTCAACGGCAAGATCGGCGACAGCGACATCCACGGCGACCTGGCCTTCGTGGCCAGCCAGCCACGGCCCAAACTCTCCGGCAAGCTGGTCTCCAACCAGCTCTTGTTCAAGGACCTGGCGCCGCTGATCGGTGCCGATTCCAACGCCGAGCAGAAAGCCCGCGGCGGAGCCAGCAAGCAGCCGACGGGCAAAGTGCTGCCGGTGGAGGAGTTTCGCACCGACCGCTGGCGCGCCATGGACGCCGACGTCGAATTTGCCGGCAAGCGCATCGTCCACAGTGAGCAATTGCCGTTCAACGACCTGTCTGCCCACGTGATTCTCGAAGACGGCCTGCTGCGCATGGCACCGCTGCGCTTTGGCGTAGCCGGCGGCAACCTGGCTTCCAGGATCCGCCTGGATGGCCGCAGCGTCCCTTTGCAGGGCCGGGCACAGCTGACTGCGCGGGGCTTCAAGCTCAAGCAACTGTTCCCCACCTTCGCGCCGATGCAGACCAGCTTTGGCGAGTTGAACGGCGATGCCGACATCACCGGCCGCGGCAACTCGGTGGCGGCACTGCTGGGCACGGCCAATGGCGACCTGCGCATGTTGATTAACGATGGTGCGGTCAGCCGCAGCCTGATGGAAATCGCCGGGCTGAACGTGGGCAACTACGTGATTGGCAAGTTGTTCGGTGACGAGGACGTGCAGATCAACTGCGCGGCGGCCGATGTCGGCATCAAGGATGGGCTGGCGACGACACGCCTGTTCATCTTCGATACCGAGAACGCGATCATCTACATCAACGGCACGGCGAATTTTGCCAGCGAGCAGCTTGACCTGAAAATCACCCCAGAGTCGAAAGGGCTGCGGCTGTTCTCGCTGCGTTCGCCGTTGTACGTGCGCGGGCCGTTTGCCAAGCCCAGTGCCGGGGTGCAGGCTGTGCCATTGGCGTTGCGTGGCGCGGGGATGGTGGCGTTAGGGGTGGTCGCGGGGCCGGCGGCGGGGTTGCTGGCATTGATCGCGCCGAGCAGTGGGGATGAGCCTAATCAGTGCACACCGTTGTTGCAGCAGATGAGGGCGGGCAAGGCGCCGACTGAGGTGAAAGGCAAGAAATGAGTAAAGGGGGCCGCTTTGCGGCCCATTCGCGGCACAAGGCCGCTCCCACAAGTGCTCCGCAAAGCCTGAACTGTGCGGTGAACCTGTGGGAGCGGCCTTGTGCCGCGAATGGGCTGCAACGCAGCCCCGTGCGATTACAGCCCTTGCAGCAAATCGGACATATCGTCCGCGTGCTCTTCTTCCTGCGCCAGGATGTCTTCAAAAATACGGCGCGTGGTCGGGTCGCTATCACCAATGTACTGAATGATCTCGCGGTAGCTGTCGATCGCAATGCGCTCGGCCACCAGGTCTTCAAGCACCATTTCTTTCAAGTTGCTACCTGCCACGTACTGGGCATGGGAATTCTTGGTCAGGTTGTCCGGGTTGAAGTCCGGCTCGCCACCCAGCTGGACAATCCGCTCGGCCAACTTGTCGGCATGCTCGGCTTCCTGGTTGGCATGCTCCAGAAACTCTTCGGCTGCCACGCTGGCCTTGATACCGCTGGCCATGAAGTAGTGACGCTTGTAACGCAGCACGCAGACCAATTCGGTGGCCAGCGACTCGTTGAGCAGGCGCAGGATCTCGGTACGGTCGGCGTGGTAACCCTCGGTCACCGCGCCTTGCTCCACGTGCTGGCGGGCACGTTCGCGCAGGGTTTTCACATCGGTCAGTTCAACGTTGCTCATGGTTATCTCCAAACGAATCAGGACGGGGGGTCAAGTGGTAACGAAGGCTCACGCGCCGTGGACGGCGTCGCTGTCCTCTTGTCGTTGTTTGCACGTCTTGAAGCCCTTGGCGTCGACATGCCCGGTGGCGTCGAAACGCACGTAGTAGGGCTGCTGCTTGCCGTCGCGGTTGAGGATGTAGTCGTTGCAGGTGCCCCCGTGCGGCAGGTCGATCACGTTCGACGGGCTGCCGCCGATGGCAATGACCTTCTGCATGGTCATGCCGTGCTCGACCTGCTTGACCAACGGTTCGTCACGGTAGGTGACGTAATCCACCGGGTTTTCCGGGCGGCTGCCGCAGGCGGCCAGGGTTGCACTGGCCAGAAGGATTGCCAGGGTCTGCTTGTACATGGTCCCGCTCCTTGCTCAAGGGTCTGTTCTGGTTTGGAACCGCACGGCGCGCCAGGAGTTCGATTGCGATGGTCATCGAAGCCGCTGTAGTGTGGGCCGTCGTCCACGGAGAGGGGCAGGGCAATGGGGCAGGAACTGGCTACGCGATACCCTGTGGTGCTGGTGCCGGGCATGCTCGGCTTCGTGCGGGTACTGCTTTATCCCTACTGGTTCGGGATCGTGCCGGCCTTGCGCAAGGGCGGCGCGCAGGTGCATGCCGTGCAGGTGTCGCCGTTGCATTCCAGCGAAGTGCGCGGCGAGCAGTTGCTGGCGATCATCGAAGGCATCTGCCAGCGCAGCGGCGCGGCCAAGGTCAACCTGATCGGCCACAGCCAAGGCGCCTTGGATGCGCGCTATGCGGCCGCCAAACGGCCCGACCGGGTGGCTTCGGTGACGTCGGTGGCGGGGCCCAACCATGGCTCCGAACTGGCTGACCACCTGGAACGCACTGCGCCTGGCGATTCACCCCAAGGGCGCATGCTCAAGGCGGTGCTGCATGGCGTGGCAGTGCTGCTGGTGTGGCTGGAAACCGGCTGGCGGCGGGACCCGCTGCCCATCGATGTGCACGCCTCGCACCAGGCGCTGACCAGTGCCGGGGTGGCGCTGTTCAACCAGGCTTATCCACAGGGCCTGCCCGACACCTGGGGCGGTGATGGGCCCGCGCAGGTCAACGGCGTGCGCTACTACTCCTGGTCAGGCACCTTGCAGCCTGGCCTGACTGACCGAGGGCGCAACCGCTTTGACGGCAGCAACCGCTTCTGCCGCTTGTTCGCCCGCAGCTTCGTCAAGGAAAAGGGCCATTGCGACGGCATGGTCGGGCGCTTCAGCTCGCACCTGGGGCAGGTGATCGGCGATGACTACCCGCTCGATCACCTGGACATCGTCAACCAGTCGCTGGGGGCAGTCGGCAAGGGCGCCGAACCGGTGCGGCTGTTCACCGAACACGCCGCCCGGCTCAAAGCTGCGGGGCTATGACGCGGCGGCGCACCGGTGTGGTCCAGCGTTCGGCAAGGATCACCCCGGCCAGGGTCAGCAGGCCGCCGATCAGGTGATAGCGGGCCAGTTGTTCATCCAGCACCACGGCGGCAATCAGCGCGGTGACCAGCGGCAGCAGGTTGAAGAACAACGTGGTACGGCTTGGCCCCAGGCGGTGCACGGCCTGCATCCATACCAGCGGCGCGATCATCGAGGCCAGCACGCAGGCGTACAGCACCAGGCCGACGTTGTGGGCGTTCAGGCCGGTCTTGTCCGACAGCAGGAACAACGGCAGCAGCACGACGATAGCCACCAGCACCTGCAAGTACAGCAGCTGCAAGGGCGGCAGGCGCAATTGCCATTTTTTCAGCAGGAAGCTGTACAGCGCGTAGGCCAGGGTGGCCACCAGCATCAGCAGGTCGCCGCTGTTCAGGCCCTGTTCCAGCAGCGCCCCGGGATGGCCGGCGGAGACCACCTCGAGCACGCCGAAAAACGACACCAGGGCGCCGATCAAGGCGCCGAAGGTCAGGCGCTGGCCGAGCCAGGCGATGGACAGGGCCAGCGACATCAACGGCATCAGCGAGAGAATGATGCCCATGTTGGTGGCGCTGGTGATGCTGGCGGCGAAGTACGCCAGGCTCTGGTACAGGGCCATGCCCAGCACGCCGAGGACGAAGACTTTGCCCAGGTGCGGGCGGATGGCGGCGCGGTTGCGCCACACGGCCGGTAACAGGAAGGGGGTGAACAGCAGGCCGGCCAGCAGCCAGCGATAGAAGCCGATCTCGGCAGGGTGGATGGCACCGGCCGACAGCTTGGTGACGACGGTGTTGCCAGCCCAGATGAGGATGGCGAGCAGGGGGAAGGTGTAGTTCATGTCGCGGTTACTCGGTTTGGCAAGGTTGGGCCTGCTTTGCAGCGCGCAGTTTGCAGGCAGCGCTGTACCTGTAGGAGCGGGCTTGCCCGCGAAGGCCTGCACATCAGGCCCCGATAGCCCGCTATTATCCGCTGTCTGTCCGCAAGCCTATACTTGTATCCAGACAACCCACCCTTTGAAGCAGACAGCATGCCGCGCAAATACCTCGACATCCCCGGCTTCGACCAACTCCCGGCGCCGGTGTACTTCCGCCATGACGAATTTGGCGCCGACACCCACAGCGCGCCACACCGCCACACCTGGGGCCAACTGAACTACGCGGCCCACGGCGTCATGCACCTGGACGTTGAAGGCCAGCGCTTTCTCTCGCCGCCGCACTACGCCGTCTGGGTGCCGCCGGGCACCGAGCATGGCTGTTACAACCCCCAGGCCATCGTCTACCGCTCGGTCTACCTGGCGCGCAGCCTGTGCGCCGACCTGCCGCAACAACCGTGCAGCCTGGTCATCAGCGACATCCTCAAGGCCATCCTTGGCGACTTCGCCCGGCGTGACCTGAAGGTGGCGCAAGATGAACGCGACCAGCGCCTGGTGCAGGTACTGCTCGACCAGTTGCTGCTGGCCCCGACCCAAACCTGCTACCTGCCCTTCGCCCGCAGCGAGGGCCTGGGCCAGGTGCTCGACGCCTTGAGCCACGCCCCGGGAGACAACCGCCCGCTGGCCGACTGGGCCGCGCAGGTGCATGTCAGCGAACGTACTCTGGCCCGCCAGTTTCTTCGCGAACTGGGCATCAGTTTCGGTGAATGGCGCCTGCGCCTGCGCTTTTTACGCGCCATCGAGGCGCTGGAAGCGGGCTTGCCGATTCAGGCCATTGCCTTCGACCTTGGCTACAGCAGCGGCTCGGCCTTCATCGCCATGTTCCAACGCCAGGCCCACTGCACGCCGGAGCAGTACCGGCGCCAGTCGCGGGCTGAGCTGTAAAAATTCTTGTCTACACTCAGTGGCACCACCGCGCATCGGGCGCGGAAACAGGGAGACCACTCCATGAAGCTGTTGCAAATGCCACTGCTGGTGTTGGCTGTGTTGTTCAGCGCGCAAGGGTTCGCCGCCACCGCGCAACAGGAAAAGATGACCTCGTGTAACGCCGACGCCACCGCCAAGGCGCTCAAGGGCGACGAACGCAAGGCGTTCATGAGCAACTGCCTGAAGAAGAGCGTGCCTGCCACCCAGCAGGAAAAGATGAAGACCTGCAACGCCGACGCCAGCACCAAGGCACTCAAGGGTGACGAGCGCAAAGCGTTCATGAGCGACTGCCTGAAGAAGAAATGACCTGCGCCTATGCCTGTAGGACGAAGGCTGGCAGACTGCGGGTCTTTTCCGTTGTCTGCCCCTGAGGCTGTATGACTTTCACCCCCCGCCAGGTCACCCTGGCCAGCTGGATCATCGTGTTTGCCGGCCTGCTGCTGGCGTTGCCCCTGAAGTTGCTGCCGAGCCTGCTAGCCGGTTTGCTGGTGTTCGAACTGGTCAACATGCTGACGCCACGGTTGCAGCCGCTGATCGCCGGGCAACGTGCGCGTTGGCTGGCCGTGGCCCTGCTCGGCACGTTGGTGGTTACCACCCTGACCCTGCTGATCGCCGGCGCGTTCAGCTTCCTGCTGCACGAGGCAGAAAACCCCGGGGCTTCGCTGGACAAGTTCATGGCCCTGGTCGAGCGGGCCCGTGGGCAGTTGCCGCCGTTCATCGAAGGCTACCTGCCGGCCAGTGCCGCCGAGTTTAAAGTGGCCATCGGTGACTGGCTCAAGAGCCACCTGGGTGAGCTGCAATTGGTGGGCAAGGGCATGGCGCACATGTTCGTCACCTTGCTGATCGGCATGATCCTTGGCGCCATCGTTGCCCTGCAGCGCATCCCTGACATCTCGCGACGCAAGCCGTTGGCGGCAGCGCTGTTCGAACGCCTGAGCCTGCTGGTGCAGGCGTTTCGCAACATTGTCTTCGCGCAGATCAAGATTTCGCTGCTCAACACCACCTTCACCGGCCTCTTCCTGGCCGTGGTGCTGCCGCTGTTCGGTGTGCACCTGCCGCTGACCAAGACACTGATCGTGCTGACCTTCCTGCTCGGGCTGCTGCCGGTGATCGGCAACCTGATGTCCAACACCCTGATCACCATTGTCGGGTTGTCGTTGTCGATCTGGGTGGCGCTGGCGGCGTTGGGCTATCTGATCGTTATCCACAAGGTCGAGTACTTCCTCAACGCGCGGATCGTCGGCGGGCAGATCAGTGCCAAGTCGTGGGAGCTGTTGCTGGCGATGCTGGTGTTCGAGGCGGCCTTCGGCTTGCCGGGGGTGGTGGCGGGGCCGATCTACTATGCCTACCTGAAGAGTGAGCTGCGGCGGGCGGAGCTGGTCTGATCTCCTGCGCCGGCCTCTTCGCGGGGCAAGCCCGCTCCCACAGGATTACCTACAGCACAGCGGCAATGGTGATCCTGTGGGAGCGGGCTTGCCCCGCGAAGAGGCCAGCGCAGGCTATAGAGGTTTATCAGATCGAGCCGTAGCGCTTACGCGCCTCAATCGCCAATCCGCTACCAATGCTGCCGAAGATGTTGCCTTCCACATGCCGGGCATTGGGCAGCATCGCCGCCACGCTGTTACGCAGCGCCGGGATCCCGCTCGAACCCCCGGTGAAGAAGACGGTATCCACCTGCCCTTCGCTGACGCCCGCCTTGTTCAGCAGCTCGCTGACGCTGCCGCGCACGCGCTCCAGCAGGCCTTCGATTGCCGCTTCGAACACGGCACGGGTCAGCTCCGCTGTCAGCTCCGGCTCTACCCGGCGCAGGTCGATATGGCGGCTGTCGTGCTCGGTCAGCTCGATCTTGCTGGCTTCCACTTCCATCGCCAGCCAGTGGCCGGCGCGCTGTTCGATCAACTTGAACAAGCGGTCGATGCCCAGGGTGTCTTCGATGTCGTAGCGCATGTTGCCCAGGGCCAGCTGGGACTTCTGCGAATACAGGGCGTTGATCGTGTGCCAGGTGGCCAGGTTGAGGTGATAGCTGGTCGGCATCAGCGCACCGCTCTTCATCCGGCTGCCATAGCCGAACAGCGGCATCACGCCCTGCAGGCTCAGTTGCTTGTCGAAGTCGGTACCGCCAATGTGCACGCCGCCGGTGGCGAGAATGTCGCTTTGGCGTTCTGCCACCAGGTGGCGCTCGGGCGACAGGCGGATCAGGGTAAAGTCGGAGGTACCACCGCCGATATCGACGATCAGTACCAACTCTTCACGGCTGATGCTCGACTCGTAGTCGAAGGCTGCGGCAATCGGTTCGTACTGGAACGACACGTCCTTGAAGCCGATCTTGCGTGCCACGTCGGCCAAGGTGTCCTCGGCTTCCTGGTCGGCGGCCGGGTCTTCATCGACGAAAAACACCGGACGGCCCAGCACCACCTGATCGAAGCTGCGCTCGGCGGCGGTTTCAGCGCGCTTTTTCAGCTCGCCGATAAACATGCCCAGCAGGTCCTTGAACGGCAGGGCGCTGCCCAGCACGCTGGTGTCGTGCTTGATCAGCTTGGAGCCGAGCAGGCTCTTGAGCGAGCGCATCAGGCGGCCTTCGTAGCCTTCCAGGTATTCGTGCAACGCCAGGCGACCATACACCGGGCGACGCTCCTCGATGTTGAAGAAGACCACCGAAGGCAGGGTGATCTTGCCGTCTTCCAGGGCGATCAGCGACTCAGTACCAGGGCGGTGCCAGCCGACCGTGGAGTTAGAGGTGCCAAAGTCGATGCCCAGGGCGCGGGCCGGGGATACGTCAGACATGGGAAAAGGGCTTCCGGAGGCAAAACGGCCGCGCAGTTTATGCCAGTTGGCAAGAGAATCAAGACCAGTCGTCTGCCATGCAGCAATCCCAAGTGGGCCTTGAAAGGCTATGCTTGACCCCTATCTTCAGTTGCAACACGCAATTTCACATTGGTGATCCACAGATGGACTTCAAAGACTATTACAAGATACTTGGCGTAGAGCCCACGGCGGATGATAAGGCGATCAAGGCCGCGTACCGCAAGCTGGCGCGCAAGTATCACCCCGATGTCAGCAAGGAGCGCGACGCCGAGGACAAGTTCAAAGAGGCCAACGAGGCCTACGAAGTGCTGGGCGACGCGCAGAAACGTGCCGAATTCGACGAAATCCGCAAGTACGGCGGCCAGCATGGCCGGCCGTTCCAGGCGCCGCCGGGCTGGGAAAACCGGGGCGGTGGTGCTGGTGGTGGTTTCGAAGGTGGCGACTTCTCCGACTTCTTCAGCTCGATTTTTGGCGCGCGCGGGGGCAACCCCTTTGGTGGCGCCCGGCAACAGCGCAGTGCAGGCAGGCGAGGGCAGGACGTGGAGCTGGAACTGGCGGTTTTCCTTGAGGAGACCCTGAGCAAGGAGTCCAAGCAGATCAGCTTCCAGGTGCCGCAAACCAATGCTGCCGGGCAGCGCACCGGGTTCACCACCAAGACCCTGAACGTCAAGATCCCTGCCGGGGTGACCGACGGCGAGCGCATTCGCCTCAAGGGCCAGGGTGCGCCGGGCAGTGGCGGCGGGCCCAATGGCGACCTGTTCCTGACCATCCGCATGGCACCGCATCCGCTGTTCGATGTCGAAGGTCATGACTTGATCATCACCGTGCCATTGGCACCGTGGGAGGCTGCGCTGGGCACCAAGGTGGCGGTGCCGACCCTGGACGGCAAGATCAACCTGACCATCCGCCCCGACAGCCAGAGCGGCCAACGCCTGCGGGTACCGGGCAAGGGCCTGGCCAACAAGCAGGGCGAGCGCGGCAACCTCTACGCGCAGCTGAAAGTGGTGATGCCGACGGCATCCGACGAGTCTACCCGTGAACTGTGGGCCAAGCTTTCCGAGAAGGCCGCGTTCAACCCGAGGGCACAATGGAGTAAGTGATCATGAGCAGCACCTTGATCGTTCAACTGGACATGCGCACCCTCTGCCAGGAGGCCGATATTACGGCCGACTACGTGATCGAAATAGTCGAACACGGCATCGTCGAACCCTCTGGGCGAACGCCCGAGGATTGGTTGTTCGACGATCAGGCGCCGCTTTTGGCCAAGCGTGCGGCGAAGCTGCACCAAGAGTTGGAACTGGAGTGGGAAGGCGTGGCGCTGGCGCTGGAGCTGCTGCAGGAAGTGCAGCAGTTGCGCAGTGAGAACAGCATGCTGAAGCAGCGCTTAGGTAGGTTTATCCAGATGTGAGTCTGTCTGCCTGCACCGGCCTCTTCGCGGGACAAGCCCGCTCCCACAGGTACCGCACTGAATCAGATTACAGTGGGGTACCTGTGGGAGCGGGCTTGTCCCGCGAAGTGGCCGGTACAGCCAGCACAATACTTAAGCGGGCTCAGCCCCCGGGTTCAGCACCAGTTGCATGAAGGTCAGGTCCAGCCACCGCCCAAACTTCACCCCCACCTGCGGCATCTGCCCGGTCACCACGAACCCCAGCCGCTCATGCAGGCGTACCGACGCCGCATTGCCACTTTCGATCGCTGCCACCATCACGTGCTTGCCACAGCCCCGCGCACGCTCGATCAACGCGGCCATCAACACCGGCCCCAAACCCTTGCCGCGCTGGTCGCCACGGATATACACCGAGTGCTCGACGGTATGGCGAAAACCCTCGAACGGCCGCCAGTCGCCGAACGATGCATACCCCAGCACGCCGGTCTCATCCACTGCCACCAGGATCGGGTAGCCCTGTTGTGCCCTGGCCTCGAACCAGGCCTGGCGGTTGGCCAGGTCCACCGGGGTTTCGTTCCAGATCGCCGTGGTGTTGCGCACGGCGTCGTTGTAGATGTCGAGGATACCCGGCACGTCGGCGGGCAAGGCGTCGCGGATTTCGTGGCTCATTGCAGCGTCTCACAAGGTCGATGGGCGCAGATTAAATGGTTACCAGCCCGCGTACACCCTCGGCTTGCATGTTTTCACCACGCCCACGCTGGATGATCTCGCCACGCGCCATCACCAGGTACTGGTCGGCCAGTTCTTCGGCAAAGTCGTAGAACTGCTCGACCAGCAGGATGGCCATGTCGCCACGCTCGGCCAGGCGCCGGATGACCGCGCCGATTTCCTTGATCACCGAGGGCTGGATGCCTTCGGTGGGCTCGTCGAGAATCAGCAGGCGCGGGCGGCTGGCCAGGGCACGGCCAATGGCAAGTTGCTGCTGCTGGCCCCCAGACAAGTCGCCGCCGCGGCGCTGTTTCATCTGTTCCAGTACCGGGAACAGCTCGTAGATGAAGGCGGGCACTTCGCGGGCCTCGCGGGCGGGAAAGCGCGACAGGCCCATCAGCAGGTTTTCTTCCACGGTCAGCCGCGGGAAGATCTCGCGGCCTTGGGGCACGTAGGCGATGCCGGCGTGGACCCGTTGCTGGGGCTTGAGCGTGGTGATCGGCTTGCCTTCCCATTCGACGCTGCCTTCGCGGGCGGCGACCAGGCCCATCAGGCAGCGCAGCAGGGTGGTCTTGCCCACGCCGTTGCGGCCCAGCAGGCAGGTGACTTCGCCGACCTTGGCCTCGAAGGACAGGCCGCGCAGGATGTGGCTGCCGCCGTAGTATTGGTGCAGGGTGTCAATCTTGAGCATGTCATGTCCCTGAGTTTCTTGTTGTGGCTGCACCGGCCCCTTCGCGGGGCAAGCCCGCTCCCACAGGTTCACCACAGTTTTCGGATGGAGTGATCCCCTGTGGGAGCGGGCTTGCCCCGCGAAGAGGCCGGTGCAGGCTGTTTGAATCATCGGCCCAGGTACACCTCGACCACGCGCTCATCCGCCTGCACCTGCTCCAGCGACCCCTCCGCCAGCACGCTACCTTGGTGCAGCACGGTCACATGGTCGGCAATGCTCCCGACAAACCCCATGTCGTGCTCCACCACCATCAGCGAATGCTTGCCGGCCAGGCCCTTGAACAGTTCGGCGGTGAACTCGGTCTCGGCGTCGGTCATGCCGGCCACCGGTTCATCGAGCAGCAGCAGTTGTGGTTCTTGCACCAGCAACATGCCGATCTCCAGGAACTGCTTCTGGCCGTGAGACAGCAACCCCGCCTGGCGCTGCGCCAGGGATTGCAGGCGCAAGGTGGTGAGCACCTCGTCGATGCGCTGCTGTTGCTCACCACTCAACCGCGCGGCCAGGCTGGCCCACACCGACTTGTCAGTCTTCAGGGCCAGCTCCAGGTTCTCGAACACGGTCAGTGCTTCGAACACCGTCGGCTTCTGGAACTTGCGGCCGATGCCGGCCTGGGCGATCTGGTATTCGCTCATGCGGGTCAGGTCGAGGGTGTCGCCAAAGAACGCGCTGCCGGTGTCGGGGCGGGTCTTGCCGGTGATCACGTCCATCATCGTGGTCTTGCCGGCACCGTTGGGGCCAATGATGCAGCGCAGTTCACCGACGCCGATGTACAGGTTGAGCGCGTTGAGGGCCTTGAAACCATCGAAGCTGACGCTGATGTCTTCCAGGCTCAGCACCGTGCCATGGCGGGTGTCCAGGCCCGCTGTACGGCGGCTGCCCAGGCCGATGGCGTCGCGGCCGGCGCCGAGGTTGTCGAACACCGGTTCAAGCATGAATTCTGGATGCACAGGGGGCACGCCTCTCATGGTTGGCTCCTTTTCTTCAACAGACCGACCACGCCCTTGGGCAGGTACAGGGTGACGAGAATGAACAGCGCACCGAGGAAGAACAGCCAGAACTCCGGGAAGGCCACGGTGAACCAGCTCTTCATGCCGTTGACCAGGCCAGCGCCGAGCAGCGGGCCAATCAACGTGCCACGCCCGCCAAGGGCGACCCACACGGCGGCCTCGATGGAGTTGGTCGGCGACATCTCGCTGGGGTTGATGATGCCCACTTGAGGCACGTACAGCGCACCGGCAAGGCCGCACAGCACGGCGCTCAGCACCCACACCAGCAGCTTGAAACCGCGTGGGTCGTAGCCGCAGAACATCAGGCGGTTTTCAGCGTCGCGCACGGCGGTGAGCAGGCGGCCGAATTTGCTTTGGGTCAGGCGCCAACACAGGTACAGGCTGGCCAGCAGCAGGCCGACAGTGAGCAGGAACAGCACCGCGCGGGTGCCTTGCGCGGCGATGTCGAAGCCCAGGATGGTGCGGAAGCTGGTGAAGCCGTTGTTGCCGCCAAACCCGGTTTCGTTACGGAAGAACAGCAGCATGCCGGCAAAGGTCAGGGCCTGGGTCATGATCGAGAAGTACACGCCCTTGATCCGCGAACGGAAGGCGAAAAAGCCGAACACCAGCGCCAGCAGGCCCGGCGCCAGCACCACCAGGCACAGCGCCCAGGCAAAATGCTGAGTACCGGCCCAGTACCAAGGCAGTTCGGTCCACGACAGGAAGGTCATGAAACCCGGCAGCCCGTCCCCGGCGGCCTGGCGCATCAGGTACATGCCCATGGCGTAGCCACCGAGGGCGAAGAACAGGCCGTGGCCCAGCGACAGCAGCCCGGCATAGCCCCAGACCAGGTCCAGGGCCAGGGCGACGATGGCATAGCAGAGGATCTTGCCGACCAGTGTCAGGGTGTAGGCCGAAACCTGCAGGGCATGGTCCGCCGGCAATAACGACAGCAGCGGCAGGGCCAGCAACAGCAGGACGACGACAGCGCCGATGGCCAGCGACAGGCGCGGCCCGGCTTTTTGCGAAGCGGTGACAAGCAGTGGCTGGTTCATCAGTCGATTACCCGTCCCTTGAGGGCGAACAGGCCTTGCGGGCGCTTCTGGATGAACAGAATGATCAACGCAAGGATGAGGATCTTGCCAAGCACCGCGCCGATCTGCGGCTCCAGCAGCTTGTTGGCGATGCCGAGACCGAAGGCGGCCCAGAGGCTGCCAGCCAGTTGCCCGACACCGCCGAGCACCACCACCAGGAACGAGTCGATGATGTAGCTTTGGCCAAGGTCCGGGCCGACGTTGCCGACCTGGCTCAAGGCCACGCCACCCAGCCCGGCGATGCCCGAGCCCAGGCCAAAGGCGAGCATGTCGACGCGCCCGGTGGACACACCACAGCAGGCGGCCATGTTGCGGTTCTGGGTCACTGCGCGCACGTTAAGGCCAAGCCGCGTGCGGTTGAGCAGCAGCCAGGTGAGCAGTACCACGGCGAGGGCGAAGCCGATGATCACCAGGCGGTTGTACGGCAGCACCAGGTTGGGCAGCAGTTGGATACCGCCGGACAACCACGCCGGGTTGCTCACTTCGACGTTCTGCGCGCCGAACAGTAGGCGGATGGCCTGGATCAGGATCAGGCTGATCCCCCAGGTTGCCAACAAGGTTTCCAGTGGGCGGCCGTAAAGGTGACGGATCACCGTGCGCTCCAGCGCCATGCCGACCCCGGCGCTGACGGCGAAGGCCACGGGCAGGGCGATCAGCGGGTAGAACTCGATCGCGCCGGGGGCGTAACGCTGCAGCAGCACCTGGACCATGTAGGTGCTGTAGGCCCCGAGCATGAGCATCTCGCCATGGGCCATGTTGATCACCCCGAGCAGGCCGAAGGTAATCGCCAGGCCCAGGGCTGCCAGCAGCAGGATCGAGCCCAGCGACAGGCCGCTGAAGGCTTGGCCGAGCAGTTCGCCGACCATGAGTTTGCGTTTGACCTGGGCCAGGCTGGTTTCAGCCGCCGTGCGCACGGCGGCGTCGCTTTCGACGCCGGGCTGCAGCAGCGCTTCCAGGCGCGTACGGGCGACCGGGTCGCCGGTCTCGCCCAGCAAACGCACGGCGGCCAGGCGTACGGCAGGTTCGCTGGCACCCAGTTGCAGGTTGGCCAAGGCCAGGCCCAGGGCTGCGTGTACGGCTGCGTCCGGTTCGCTGGCAAAGCGCCGGTCGAGGAAGGCCATCTGTGCGGGTTGCGCGCTCTTTTGCAGTTGCTGGGCAGCGGCCAGGCGAGTGTCGCTGTTGTCGCTGAGCAACTGGTGGCTGGCCAGGGCGTTGTCGATCAGGCTGCGCAGGCGGTTGTTCAGGCGCACCTTGCGGGTGTCGCCCTCGGCGATGCGGCCTTGGCGCAGGTTTTCCAGCAGCGGCAGGCGCTCGGCATCGGGTTGGGCTGCCCAGCTTTCGAGCAGGCGGGCTTGCTCGGCGGGCTTGGCGGTGAGGAAGAATTCGCCCTCACTGGCCTGGGTTGCCAGGGGCAGCAGGAGCAGCAGGGTGAGCAGGAGTCTGAGCATGCGGGTAATCCTGGAAATCGGCGGTGGATTCTTCGCGGGGCAAGCCCGCTCCCACAGTGAACTTGTGTAAAGCGATCTCTGTGGGAGCGGGCTTGCCCCGCGAATGGGCCGCACAGCGGCCCCGTGCACTCAGTTACCTTTCACCGCATAGTCAGGGCGTTTGTCGTTGCCCGGAATGAACGGGCTCCAAGGCTGTGCCCGCAGCGGCTGCTCGGTTTCCCAGACCACACTGAACTGCCCGTCATCCTGGATCTCGCCGATCATCACCGGCTTGTGCAGGTGGTGGTTGGTCTTGTCCATGGTCAGGGTGAAGCCGGACGGTGCCTGGAAGCTCTGGCCAGCCAGTGCCTCGCGCACCTTGTCGACATCGGTGGACTTGGCTTTTTCAGCCGCCTGCGCCCACATATGGATGCCCACATAAGTGGCTTCCATCGGGTCGTTGGTCACCGCCTTGTCGGCGCCCGGCAGGTTCTTGGCCTTGGCGTAGGCCTTCCAGTCGGCGACGAACTTCTGGTTGACCGGGTTATCCACCGACTCGAAGTAGTTCCACGCGGCCAGGTGGCCCACCAGCGGCTTGGTGTCGATGCCGCGCAGTTCTTCCTCACCCACCGAGAACGCCACCACGGGCACGTCGGTGGCTTTCAGGCCTTGGTTGGCCAGCTCTTTGTAGAACGGCACGTTGGAGTCGCCGTTGACGGTGGAGATGACCGCCGTCTTGCCGCCCGCGGAGAACTTCTTGATGTTGGCGACGATGGTTTGGTAATCGGCGTGGCCGAACGGGGTGTAGACCTCTTCGATGTCCTTGTCGGCCACGCCCTTGCTGTGCAGGAAGGCGCGCAGGATCTTGTTGGTGGTGCGCGGGTACACGTAGTCGGTACCCAGCAGGAAGAAGCGCTTGGCGCTGCCGCCTTCTTCGCTCATCACGTATTCCACGGCGGGGATGGCCTGCTGGTTAGGCGCGGCGCCGGTGTAGAACACGTTCGGCGACATCTCTTCGCCTTCGTACTGCACCGGGTAGAACAGCAGGCCGTTGAGCTCCTCGAACACCGGCAGCACCGATTTGCGCGACACCGACGTCCAGCAGCCGAACACCACGGCGACCTTGTCCTGGGTCAGCAGCTGACGGCTCTTTTCGGCGAACAGCGGCCAGTTGGACGCTGGGTCGACCACCACCGCTTCGAGCATCTTGCCGTTCACACCGCCCTTGGCGTTGATCTGGTCGATGGTCATCAGCGCCATGTCCTTGAGCGACGTTTCGGAAATGGCCATGGTCCCGGACAGCGAATGCAGGATGCCGACCTTGATGGTCTCGGCGGCCTGGATGCTCCAGCTAAGACCCATCGCCGCAATCGATGCGCTGAGGGTAAAGGCCTTGATCAGACTGCGACGCTTCATGTGCTCTCTCCGCTGAGATTTTTTATGGTGTTGGCCAAGCGGGAGGGGCGTTGCAAGGGGTGTGCCGAGTGGCGGAAGGTGCGTAATAGAGGGGGTGTGCGAGGTGTTGGGGCGTTTGCGAGGTCCAGGTTGGTGCCTTACAGATGTGTGTGCACAGGATTGGGGCTGCAAAGCAGCCCCATGCGGCATCAGCCGTTACGCACCGCCGTGCGCGGATGGCGTTTGCTGCGCACACCCTGGTAGGTCACTGCCAGCAGCACGAACCAGATCGGCGTCACCAGCAGCGCTGCGCGGGTGTCGTCTTCCAGGCTCAGCAGCACCAGAATGCCGGCAAAGAACACCAGGCACACGTAGCACATGAAGCGCCCGCCGGGCATTTTGTACTTCGACGCCTGGTGCAGTGCGGCGCGGCGTTTGCGGTAGCTGAGGTACGACAGCAGGATCAGCGTCCAGACGAACATGAACAGCACCGCCGACACCGTGGTGACCAGGGTGAACGCCTCGACCACATCGGGCACCAGGTAGATCAGCACCGCGCCCAACAGCAGGCAGGTGCACGAGAAGTACAGGCCGTTGGCCGGCACGGCGCGCCGCGACAGCTTCTCGAACGCGCGGGGGGCATCGCCTTCCTGGGCGAGGCCGAACAGCATGCGGCTGGTAGAGAACACGCCACTGTTGGCCGACGAGGCGGCCGAGGTCAGCACCACGAAGTTGATGATGCTGGCCGCCGCTGGCAGGCCGGCCAGCACGAACAGTTCGACGAATGGGCTCTTGCCCGGGACCACATCGCGCCACGGGGTCACGGCCATGATCGCGATCAGCGCCAGCACGTAGAACACGATGATACGGATCGGGATCGAGTTGATCGCCCGTGGCAAGGTGCGTTCGGGGTTCTTCGCTTCCGCGGCGGTGGTGCCGACCAGCTCGATACCGACGAAGGCGAACACGGCAATCTGGAACCCGGCAAAGAAGCCCATCAGGCCATTAGGGAACATACCGCCGTCATTCCACAGGTTGGCCAGTTGCGCGGTGCGCCCGCTCGGCGATTCGAAGCCGCTGATGACCATGTACAGGCCGGTGGCGACCAGGCCGAGGATGGCGACGATCTTGATCAGCGCGAACCAGAACTCGAGTTCGCCGAACATCTTCACGGTAACCAGGTTCAGCGACAGCAGTACCGCCACGCAGGTCAGCGCGGGTATCCACTGCGGCAGGTCGGGGAACCAGAATTGCGTGTAGGCGGCAATCGCGACCACGTCGGCGATACCGGTGACTACCCAGCAGAACCAGTAGGTCCAGCCAGTGAAGTAGCCAGCCCAGGGGCCGAGCAGGTCGGCCGAGAAGTCGATGAACGACTTGTAGTTGAGGTTCGACAGCAGCAATTCGCCCATGGCGCGCATGACGAAGAACAGCATGAAGCCGATGATCATGTACACGAAGATGATCGACGGGCCGGCGAGGCTGATGGTCTTGCCCGAGCCCATGAACAGGCCGGTGCCGATCGCGCCACCGATGGCGATGAGCTGAATGTGACGGTTGGTCAGGTTGCGCTGCAGATGCTGCTCTTCAGCGGGCGGGGAAGAGGTCCGGGTCATTGGCTGCATTCCATTGAGGGTCAGTCTTTTTGTGAAAGCCGAGTAGGCTAACACGGGCGTCCCAGTTCGGGGCGCGACAGATCGACACGACCTTTGCGGTGCAGCGTTGTACCTGTTGCCGGCCTCTTCGCGGGCAAGCCCGCTCCCACAGGTATTGTGTTGCGCTTGAGAAGCACGTCACCCTGTGGGAGCGGGCTTGTCCCGCGAAGAGGCCCGTAAGGTCACAGCAAGGATCAGGCGCTGGCCAGCACTCGGCGCCTGCGCACCACCAGGCTATCGACCAGCCACATCACCACCATCGACACCCCCACCAGCGGGAACATCACCCCCAACACCACCATCACCGCAACTGCCGTCTTCCAGCGCGGCAGGTCATGGCGCAGCGGCGGCACTCCCAGCCCGCCAGCCGGCCGGCGTTTCCACCACATCACCAGGCCACTGACCGAACCCAGCAAAATCATCAGGCACACCAGCAGAATGATGGCCTGGTTGAACGCCCCGAACATCTTGCCCTCATGCAGCATCACGCCCAGCTCGGTGGCACGCGCAACCGGGCTGTAATCCTGCCAGCGCACGTCGGCCAGCACCTTGCCGGTGTACTGGTCGACATGCAGCGTGGCATCGTTGCGCGGGTCGTCGGCGAATACCGCAACGGTGAACACGCCGTCGGCCGTGGTCGGCAAGGTAATGCTGTAGCCCGGTTCGACCTGGCGCGCAGTGGCGATGTCCTCGACCTGCTGCAGGCTCACCTGCGGCGCTGCCGGGGCATTCGACATCATGTGATGCCCGGCATGTTCGGCATGGGCGCCGGACTGCGGCATGGGGGTGTTTTCCATTGCCCAAGGCACCGTCTGGCGATGGGCGCTGTTGAGCTCACCTGCCTGCTGATCGGACTTGGGTACGTCGTTCCACATCGCGGCGGGGAAGCGGTTCCACAGATCGGCGTATTGCTTGCCCCACAGGCCCGTCCAGGTCATGCCACTGAGCAGCATCAGCAGCAGCAGGGCCGAGCCCCAAAAACCCGTCACTGCATGCAGGTCACGCCACAGCAGCCGACCGCGTGCGGAAAAACGCGGCCACAGCACGCCCGCGCTGTTGCGCCCACGTGGCCACCAGAGGTACAGGCCGGACACCACCAGCACGATGCCCCAGCCTGCCGCCAGCTCCACCAGGCGGTCACCGACCGTACCGACCATCAACTCGCCGTGCAGGGCACGGGCAATCGCTTGCAGGTTCTGCTTGCCGTCCTGCGCACCGAGCAGCTTGCCGCTGTAGGGGTCGACGAACACGTTCAGTTCACGGCCGCCGTCATGCACCACGAACTGCGCGCTGCGTTCGGCATTCAGGGGCGGCAGGTACTGCCCCACATGGCCTTGCGGATACGCCTGGCGTACCTCGGCCAGCATCACATCTGCGGCCTGTCGCTGATGGCCGGCTTCGACCACCATCAGGTCGCGGTACAGCAGCGGGTCGAGCTGCGGCTTGAACAGGTAGATGATCCCGGTGATCGCCAGCAGGATCATGAACGGGGCGACGAACAGCCCCGCGTAAAAATGCCAACGCCAGGCCAGGTTGTAGAAAGAGATGCGTGTTCCGCGCATGGGAACCTCCTGTTTGACCAGGTGAGGGGCGCGACCGTGGCCGCGCCCGTTGTTGTTGTCAGAAGCTGAAATCGACCTTGGTCCAGAAGGTCCTGCCTGGCTCGTTCACCGGCTGTGGATCTGTGGCCGGGTAGCCGAACCCGGCGTTCCCGGCCAGGTTCAAGTGCTCGGCGTAGGTGTTGTCGAACAGGTTGTCGACCCCTGCGCTGAGCTTGAGGTTGTTGTTCACCTTGTAGGCACCATTGAGCGAGAACACACCAAAGCCCGCGCTCTTTTCGTAGTCCTTGCCGACCACGTTGCCTTGGTTCTCGGCGATGCGGTTTTGTGCGGCCACCAGCCGCCACAGCGCACCCACACTCCAGACGTCGCGGCTGTAGGTCAGGCCCAGGCGGCTTTCCAGGGGCGGCATTTGAGGTAGCGCTTTGCCATCACTGCTGTTCTTGCCCCAAGCGTAGGCCAGGGTTGCGTCGGCCTTCCAATTTTCGCTGAGCTTGTAGGCCGCGCCCACTTCGCCGCCCATGATGCGGGCGTCGATGTTCTGGGCCTGGGACGTGCTCATGCCCATCATGCCGGTGCGGTAGTCGAACAGGATGTAGTCACGGATCTGCCCGACATAACCCGATGCCCAGGCTTCGAGGCGGGCGTCACGGTACTGGATGCCGAAGTCGAGCTGGGTGGTCTTTTCCGGCTTGATGCCGTCGAAGGCGTTGGCTGCGCCGGCTGGCGCCAACTTGGGCGAGAACAGCTCCCAGTAGTCGGGGAAGCGCTGGGCGTGGCCGAGGCCGACGTAGGTGGTAGCGGGGATGGCCGCCAGGTCATGTTCGTAACGGACGAAACCGCTGGGCAGGGTGTCTGCACGGGTGTCGCCTTCGGTGGCGCTGCCTTTACGGAAGTCGCGGGCCGAGGCGCGGTCCAGGCGGGCGCCGGTGATCAGCCGGTCCTCGCCACTGACGTACCAGGTCAGCTCACTGAAGGCACCGTAGTTGTGGAAATCGGCATCCTTGGTCCAGGCCTGGCCTTTGTGCGCATCGACGCCCATGCCGCCGCGCTGGCGGTGTTCGTTGGTCTGCGCATCGATACCGCTGACCAGTTGCACGTCGGCCCAGCGCCAGGTCGCCTTGACCCTGGCGCCCATCGTGCGGCGGTCGACGTTGCTGACCATCGGCATGCCCATCATGCCGCTGCCCGAGGGCGTGCGCAGGCTGTAGTTGTCCATCACGTGGTCGGCGTAGTTGTAGTAGACCTGTGCCTCGACCTTGTCGAGCACCTCGCCGAGGTTGGACTTCTCGAAGCGCAGCCCAAGGCTTTCACGCTTGAACTGCGAGCCGTCCATGCCGCGCCCGGCATAGCGTGCTTCGCCATCGCCCTTGCCCGCGGTGAGTTCCAGCAGGGTGTCCTGGTCCGGGGTCCAGCCGAGGGTCACATCGCCGTTCCATTTGTCCCAGCGCGAGGGCACGGTGTCATCGTTGCCGTCGTGGTAGTCGTCCGAGCGCGACTGGTTGCCGACGAAGCGGGCGTAGGCCTGGCTGTTGCCTGCGGCGGCGTCCAGCACTTTGTCGAAGCGGCCATTGGAGCCGGCCAAGAGGCTTGCGTTGACGCGGCTGCCGAGGGTGCCGAACTGTTCGGGCTCACGCTCGAAGAGGATGGTGCCGGCCGAACCGCCAGGCCCCCAGATCACGCTTTGCGGGCCTTTGATCACGGTCAGGCGGTCGTAGGTTTCCGGCGAGATGTACGAGGTGGGGGCATCCATGCGGTTGGGGCAGGCGCCCAGCATGACGCCGCCATTGGTGAGGATGTTCAGGCGTGAACCGAACATGCCGCGCAATACCGGGTCGCCGTTGGTGCCGCCGGAGCGGATGGCCGAGAAGCCAGGGATGGTCTTGAGGTAGTCGGCCCCGTCGCTGGCCGGTACCGGCTGGCGAGGGTCTTTCGGGTTGGTGACCACGGTCAGCGGCGAGCTGGGCGCCACGGCAGTGATCACCGTCGGGCTCAGCTCGGGTGCGTCGTGCGCGTGGTCAGCGTGGCCGAGGTCGCTGGCCAGGGCCACGGGCGCGAGCAGCGAACCGCACACGGCGGCGATGGCCCCACGCAGGGACAGGGCAAAAACAGGGGTGCAGCCGGACATAATGATTCCAGTCGATCAGTCATGAGTGGGCGCGAAGCCTCCTGGCTCCGTGCGAACAATGGGTGTTCAGACGCTGATCGAGGAAGGCGGTGCGCGGCTGCGTGCGCCAGGGAATACAGCCTGCCGGGCATGCCCCTGGTGCGTGGCGGCAGTAAGGTGGGTGGTGGGTACTACGATGCTGGCACTGAGCGGGCTGAGGGTTTGTGGCAGTGCGGGGCAGTTGAACAGCAGGCTGCAGTAACCGCACTTTTCCCACATCACATGCAATTGGCCATCGTCACCGTGGCCGTGATGCGAGTCGGCGCCATGCTGATGCCCGGTGGGCATCGACATGTCCATCGGCATGTTCATGCCGGCGTGGTGATCCATCGGCATCGACTGGGAAATCAGCGGGCCGATGAAGATCATCCACATGGCGAACAGGCTCAGCCAACCGCCACCGACGCGCCTGCGTTCAGGGCGGGTGGTACGGCTGAGGCTGTTGCGCGGCAGGCTCATGGCGAGTGCCTGTCAGCTAATGGTCAGTGCGCGTGTTCGTGGGCCTGGGGCGTTCCCGAGGGCGCCTCTTTCTGCACGGCGACTTCGACGGTGACGTCACCGGCTTTTTCAAAATGCAGGGTCAGCGGGAAACGCTTGCCGTCGGTGAGCAGGCTGCGGTCTTTAGGCTGCATCAGCATCACGTGGTAGGCGCTGGGGGCGAAGGTCACCTCCTTGCCAGCGGGCACTACCACGTTGGGCACCTGCTGCATCTTCATGGTGCCGCTGGCCGTCATGGCGTGCTCGTGCAATTGGGCGTCGTCGCTGATGGGGCTGTCGACACTGAGCAGACGATCATCCGCCTGGCCATTGTTGTGCACGACGAAATAGGCGGCGACGTTGGGTGCATTCGGTGGAAGTTGCAGCGACCAGGGGTGCGCGATGTGCAGGTCGCCCACGGTGTATTCATGGGCAGTGGCGAAGGCGCTGGGCAGCAGCAGGGCAGCCACGACGAGAGCGTGCTTGAGCATAGTGAGTCTCCGATCTGTTCAGGTTCAGGCAGACAGCGTGAGCAACTCAGACCAAAGGGGAGGCGCGGGGGTTGAGCGCGGGCCATAGCTGGCGCGGCGTGGGTTGGTAATCGGCAAGCTGCGGCGAGTACCCGGCGTGCAGGGGCGGCGGGTTATGCAACTGCGGCGGGTAGCCCGGCAGGGCCAGCAGCGGGGCAGCACCGGAGCAGCACCAGCAGTTCATCATGCTGGCGCTGTCATCGCTCTGCGGGCCGAGGTCGATCTTGGCCAGGGCCTGGACGTCGACCTTGGCCTTGTTGGCCATGCTGGAACAGAACGTCCCCCACAGCAACTGCTCGGCCGGGCCCTTGGGCGCGGCAGAGGACAGCGGCATGGCCAGCAGGTTGAACAGCACTGCTAGGCAGGCTATCCAGGCAATGTGCCGACGTGGGGGCATGGAGAGATCCGGTCAGGAATCGTGGTGGCTATTGTAAGGCGCAGTATAGGTAAAAAAGGTGGGGTGCGGTGAAGTGACGCAGTTGGCGGGGGTTTTGGGGGCTGCTCTGCAGCCCATTCGCGGGGCAAGCCCGCTCCCACAGGGTGTGGGAGCGGGCTTGCCCCGCGAATGGCCGCAGAGCGGCCCCGGCAATCTCAAACCTTGTTGCGGCCCATCAAGCCGCGCACGGTTTCTTGCAGGTCGGCCGGCAGCACCACGACTTTGGCATTGTCGCTGCTGGCCAGGTTCTCCATTGCGCCGATGTACCGTTCGCCCAGCAAGTACATGGCCGGCACGGTCTCGTTACCCACCGCGTCCTTGACCAGCGAAATCGCCCGCGCCGAAGCCTCGGCCAGGTTGATTTGCGCTTCGGCGTCCAGCTTGGCCGATTGCAGACGCGCTTCTGCCCCGAGGATCGCGGCCTGTTTGGCACCTTCGGCACGGGTCACGTCGGCTTTACGTTCACGCTCGGCGGCGGCCTGGCGCTCCATGGCCAGTTGCATGTTCTGTGACGGCTTGATGTCCTGAATTTCTACCGAGCGCACAGTCACGCCCCAGTCTTCGGTCTGTTCGGACATCGCTTCGCGCAGGCGTGCTTTGATCTGTTCACGGCTGGACAGGGCCTCGTCCAGGTCCATGGCCCCGACGATGGCGCGCAGCGAGGTCATGGTCAGGCTGGTGACGGCGAAGGAGAAGTTCTGCACGCCGTAGGAGGCCTTCTGTGGGTCGACCACTTTGGCGAAGCACAGGGCATTGGCGACGATCACCGCGTTGTCTTTGGTGATGATTTCCTGCTCTTGCACATCGAGGATGATGTCTTTGGTGGGCAGGCGATAGGCGACCACGTCCACGTAAGGAATGACGATGTTCAGGCCGGGCTTGAGGGTGTTGTTGTAGCGGCCCAGGCGCTCGACGATCCACTCTTCGCCCTGAGGCACGATACGCACCCCCTTGAACACGGTGATCAGGACGAACAGGGCGAGGGCGCCCACGACGATAAGGCTGGTCATGATACGAACTTCCTTTTAGGACGGATTCAGGCCCGGATGACGCGGGCGGTGTTCCCTTCGATGGCGGTAAGGCGCACGCGCTCGCCGGATGGAATGTCAGTGTCGGCGACGCAGGTCCATTCCTCGTTGCCGAGGATTGGCTTCTGGAAACGCACGCAGCCTTTCTGGAACTCGGAAACGCTGGCGGTGAGCAGGCCGACTTCGCCAATCACGCTGTCGGCTGTCCAGCGCACATCCGGCTTCTTGTTCCGGAACACCTTGAACCACAGCGCAGTGGTGACTGAAGAAAGCAGCACCCACAGCAGCATCTGCATATCCAGTTGCAGGCTGGGCGCGGCGAGCGAGATGAGCGAAACCAGCACGGCGCCGATACCGAACCAGAGAATGAAGAACGTGGGCAGGACCAGTTCGAGCAGGATCAGCGCGATACCGAAGACCAGCCATATCCACCATTGCATGTCCATATGAATGAAGCCTTCTGGGGGAGAGGGCTGAAGTCTAAGGCAACGGAGCGAGCAAAGGCCATTCGAGTGCGACCGCGTGAAGCGGTGGCAAAGTCGATAGGCGCTGTAGGACAGCAGAACTAACCGTTACGCTGTCAGGGCGAAACGAGCCAGTCTTCAACCCTTAGACCGGGTACTCGTTGAAACTCGCGCACATTATTAGTCACCAAAATTAAGCCAAGCGCTCGGGCATGCCCGGCAATCAGTTGGTCGTAAGGACCAATGGGGGTCCCTGATCTGGCCAATTCCGCACGAAGCTGACCACTGTGCTCAGCCGCATGGCTATCGTAATCGAGTACTTCAAGGCGCGCGGCAAAGCCCTCGACCACCGAGAGATTGCGCTCAGGATGATCCGACTTCTCAGCGCCGTAGATCAGTTCCATCAAAGTGATTGTGCTGATCGCCAATTGACCGTGATGGCGATTGAACGCTTCGCGGACGCGTTGCGGTTTATTCTTGATCGTGAAAATGCAGATATTGGTGTCGAGCAGGTACCTGAGCATTAAAAACCTTCACGTTCCTGGTCTGCAGGTTGGTCACGGCTGGCCATGTAATCCGCGCTTGCAGGCTCACTTTCGAACCAGCTGTCCCATGATTCACCAGCAGGTGTGATGATGCGCGTACGCCCAACTGCAACAATATCCACTCGGGTGATGCCATCGGGAAGTGCGACGGATTTTGGCAAGCGGATGGCCTGGCTGCGGTTGCTTTTGAAGACAGCACCTTGCTCCATGATGGGCCTCCTAGGGTAGCGACAATGTGTGACAGAAGTTTAGGTTGCATGTCGTATATGTCAATGGGATATACGTCATGACTGGCGAGCAGTCAAAGCGTCAGCCTGGCAAGCAACGCGTCTGAGTGAATGAATGTCTCATCGACCACCGGCAGTTCCGGCCGCCGCAGGATCAATACTGGTATCCCTAGCTCCCGCGCCACGTCCAGCTTGGGCTCGGTCGCCACGCTGCCGCTGTTCTTGCTGATCAGGACGTCGATCTTGCGGCGCGCGAACAACACACGTTCGTCTTCGATTCGGAATGGCCCGCGTGCGCCGATAACCTCGCAACGTTCGTTACCGGGGCAGGCCTCCAGTGCGCGCAAGGTCCAGAACTGATCCGGCGGGATCTCTGCCAGGTGTTGCAGCGGCTCGCGGCCCAGCGTGAACAGCGGCCGCCGGAATGGCGCGAGCGCCTCGATCAGCCCCGCCCAGTCGTCCACTTCGCGCCAATCGTCACCCGGCTGTGCCTGCCAGGCGGGGCGGCGCAGCGCCCAGCAGGGGATACCCGCACGACGTGAAGCGAGGGCGGCGTTGCGGCTGATCTGCGCGGCATAGGGGTGGGTGGCATCGATCAGCAGGGTAATGCCCGCCTCGCGCAGGTACTGGGCAAGGCCTTCAGCACCGCCATAGCCGCCGACGCGCACCTGGCAGGTCAGGTCCTGCGGTACGCGGCCGATGCCTGCCAGGCTGTAGACGTGCTGCGGGCCCAACTGGCGGGCGATGGCCAGGGCCTCGGTGACGCCGCCCAGCAGCAGGATGCGCGCGCTCATTGCACACCTGCCTGGCCTACGATGCCGCCTTGGCGGTCGATGGCGAACACCTCTACCTGCACCTGCGGCGGCACCACGCTGCGGGCGAAGGCCAGCGCGTGCGCGCAGACGGCGTCGCCCAGGGCGATGCCTGCGGCATGCGCCAGCGCCAGGGCTTGCTGGCTGGTGTTGGCGGCGATGATCGCGGCCTGAAGGTTTGCGTCGGCGCCGATATCCGCTGCCCAGCCGGCCAACTGCGGCAGGTCGATGCTTGAGTGGCGGCTGTGCAGGTCCATGTGCCCGGCAGCCAGCTTGCTGATCTTGCCGAACCCCCCGCACAGGCTCAGGCGGGGTACCGGCACCTTGCGCAGGTGCTTGAGCACGGCGCCGACGAAGTCGCCCATCTCGATCAGGGCGATTTCCGGCAGGCCGTAGACCCGGCGCATGGTGTCTTCGCTGGCATTGCCGGTGCAGGCGGCGATGTGCGTGTAGCCGTTGGTGTGGGCCACGTCGATGCCCTGATGGATCGAGGCGATGTAGGCCGCGCAGGAAAACGGCCGGACGATGCCGCTGGTGCCCAGAATCGACAGCCCGCCGAGGATGCCCAGGCGCGGGTTCATGGTTTTCAATGCCAGCTGTTCACCGCCCTGAACATTGACCGTGACTTCGAAACCGCCGCGGTAGGCGCACTCGTCAGCCAGGCGTTGCAGGTGTTCGCCCATCATGCGCCGGGGCACTGGGTTGATCGCTGGTTCGCCCACCGCCAGTACCAGCCCCGGGCGTGTCACGGTGCCGACGCCTTGGCCTGCGACGAAGCGGATGCCGGGCTCTGCCAGCAGGCGGACCTGGCTGAACAGCAGGGCACCATGGGTCACGTCCGGATCGTCACCGGCGTCCTTCAGCGTGCCGGCTTCGGCATATTCGCCATCGCGGCGGCAAAACTCCAGGCGCATCTGCACGACCTTGCCCTTGGGCAGGGTGATGCTCACGGCGTCGCTGCAGACGCCGGTCAGCAGCAGGCGCGCCGCCGCGAGGCTGGTGGCGGTAGCGCAGCTGCCGGTGGTCAGGCCGCTGCGCAGGGGCGCGGGCTGCTCGTGGGTTTCTTCACGCATCGAGGGGCTTCACCACATCGAGCAAGGTGATTGGCAGTGCCTGGCGCCAGGTGTCGAACGTGCCCAGCGGCTGCGCATGGGCAACATGGATGCGGGTCAATTCACCACCGTGTCGCTCGCGAAAGTGCGCCAGGGCCAGTTCGCTTTGCAGGGTGACCGCATTGGCCACCAGTCGCCCGCCGGGGCGCAGGCGCTGCCAGCACAGGTCGAGCACGCCTTCACGCGTTACCCCGCCACCAATGAAGACCGCGTCGGGCTGCTCAAGCCCTGCCAAGGCTTCAGGCGCTTTGCCACGGACCAGTTGCAGGCCGGGAACGCCCAGCGCATCGCGATTGTGTTCGATAAAACCCTGGCGCCCTGCGTCGGCCTCGATGGCTAGCGCACGGCAGGCGGGGTGGGCGCGCATCCACTCGATGCCGATCGAGCCGCAACCCGCGCCCACGTCCCACAGCAGCTCGCCGGGCAGGGGGGCGAGGCGGGCCAGGGTGATGGCGCGGACATCGCGCTTGGTCAGTTGGCCGTCGTGCAGGAAGGCGCTGTCCGGCAGCCCGGCGACCTGTGGCAGGCGGTGGGCGTCGGGCGCGGCGAGGCACTCGATGGCCACCAGGTTGAGCGCTGCAACCTGGGTGTGAGGCCAGTCCTGGGCGGTGCCCGCCACTTCGCGTTCATCTGTGCCACCCAAGTGTTCGAACACACGCAGGCGGCTCGGCCCGAAGCCACGCTCGCACAGTTGTGCGGCGATTGCTGCTGGGCTGTCACCGTCGTTGCTCAGTACGAACAGGCGGGTGCCACTGTGCAGGTGTGCATTGAGCGCCGCCAGCGGCCGGGCGACCACCGACACCACCTGCACGTCCTGCAGCGGCCAGCCGAGGCGGGCGGCGGCCAGTGCACACGAGGAAGGCATCGACAGCACTCGCATCTCGCTGGCGGGCACCTGGCGCGCCAAGCTGGCACCGACGCCGAAGAACATCGGGTCACCGCTGGCCAGCACGCAGACCGGTTCGCCGCGCTGGGCGAGCACGGGCGCCAAAGAGAAAGGGGTTGGCCAAAGCAGCCGCTCGCCGACCACGCAGCGTGGCAGTAAAGCCAGTTGGCGCGGGCTGCCGAAGATCCGCGAAGCGCCCAACAGGGCACGCCGGGCCTGCTTGCCAAGGCCATTGAAGCCGTCTTCGCCGATGCCTACTACTGTCAGCCAGGGTGCCATGTGTTTCAATCCGCCATTTCTGAGGCCGCTTCGCGCCCCGGGTAAACGATAAGCTCGACCACCGGCTTTTCATGCCGCCGGACAAAGCAGGCATAATACCGCGCCTTCTACACTCAAGCGCACTTTCACAGATTGCCGGACACCCCTTTGAAGCAGGCCCATGCCCCCGACGTTTCACCTCGCCCCTCGGCCTGCCCGGGGTTGTGGCGCATCGTCAGTGCCCGTGATGGCGGCATTTGCCGCATCAAGCTGCCGGGTGGCCTGCTGCTGGCCGACCAGGCCGATGCCGTGGCCGAGGCCGCCGAGCGCTTTGCCGGTGGCGTGATCGAGGCAACCAACCGCGGCAACCTGCAGATTCGCGGTATTGGCAGCGACCACCAAGGCCTGATCGCCAGGCTGCTCGCGGCAGGCCTGGGCCCGCGCGAAGCCGCCGGTGACGATGTGCGCAACCTGATGCTCAGCCCGCTGGCCGGGCATGACCCTGCCATGTTGCTGGATGCCCGGCCGCTGGCGGGGCAGATCCTCGACCTGCTGGAAGGCACGCCGCGTTTTCACCAGTTGTCGGCGAAGTTCGCCGTGCTACTGGACGCCGGCGAAGGCCTGGCGATGCTTGAGCATCCGCATGACCTGTGGCTCTCGGCGCTGCCTATCGAGCAGCGGACGTGGCTGGCGTTTGGCCTGGCGGGCTGCCCCGCCGATGGCCAGGTGCTCGGGGCGGTGCCGGTGGAGCAGGGCCTGGCCCTGGTCCGTGCGGTGCTGGAGCGCTTCCTTGACCTGGCCGCTGTGGACCAGTCGCGCATGCGCCAGTTGCTCGAATGCTATTCGCCCGCGGCGTTCGTCGAAGGGCTCGGCCTGGACATCCGCCGCGATGCCGCCGTGCTTGAATGGCGCCGCCCGACACGCCAACCCGAGTGGCTGGGTGTGTTGCCACAAGCCCACGGTCTCGCCCTGGGCGTTGCTCCGCCGCAGGGCCGCTTGACCCCCGAGATGCTGCGGGGTGCCGCGCGCATCGCCCGGCACCAGGGCGACGGCAGCCTGCGCCTGAGCCCTTGGCAAAGCCTGGTGCTGACCAATCTCGACCCGGGCCAGATCACGCAAGCCCAGGGCGAGTTGTCCACGCTGGGCCTGCTGTGCCACAGCCACGAGCCACTGGCCCGCATCAGCGCCTGCACCGGCAGCAGTGGCTGCGCCAAGGCACAGGGCGAAACCAAGGCCGATGCCGTGGCTTTGGCCGCGCTGCTGGGCCCTGGCGTGCCGGGCAGCGTGCACCTGTCCGGGTGCCCCCGATCCTGCGCCGTGGCCCATATTGCCCCGGCCACCTTGCTGGCCCGTTCACCGGGCCGTTACGACCTGTATGTGCGCGATGCGCGCCTGCCGGGCTTCGGCGCCCTGCGTGGCATCGACCTCACCTTGAACGAAGCAGGCGCCATGCTCGACCTGCCGACGGAGCACCTTGATGATTGACTACATCCGCGATGGTCAGGAGATCTATCGCAATTCCTTCCGGATCATCCGTGAGGAAGCCCGACTCGAGCGGATACCCGCAGACCTCGAAAAGCTCGCCGTGCGCGTGATCCATGCCTGCGGCATGGTCGAAGCCATCGACGGCCTGCAGTTCTCCGAAGGGGCCGGCCGCGCCGGCCGTGAAGCCCTGGCCAAGGGCGCACCTATCCTCTGCGATGCGCACATGGTCGCCGAAGGCATCACCCGCGCGCGCCTGCCCGCCGACAACAAAGTGGTCTGCACCTTGCGCGACCCGAGCGTGCCTGGCCTGGCCAAAGACGCCGGCAATACCCGTTCCGCCGTGGCCCTGGAGCTGTGGCGGCCGTACCTTGAAGGCAGCGTGGTGGTGATCGGCAACGCCCCGACCGCGCTGTTCTACCTGCTGGAGATGATCGACGCCGGCGCACCCAAGCCTGCGCTGATCCTCGGCTTCCCGGTCGGCTTCGTCGGTGCGGCCGAATCCAAGGCCATGCTCGCCGCCGACAGCCGTGGCGTGCCGTTCGTGATCATGCAAGGCCGCCTGGGCGGTAGTGCGATGGCCGCCGCGGCAGTCAACGCCCTTGCCACGGAGGTGGAATGATGGCACCACGTGGACGTCTGCTTGGCCTGGGCGTAGGCCCCGGCGACCCTGAACTGATCACCGTCAAGGCGCTGCGCCTGTTGCGCGAGGCGCCGGTGGTTGGCTACTTCGTGGCCAAGGGCAAGCGCGGCAATGCGTTCGGCATCATCGAGGCGCACCTGCAGCCAGAGCAAACCTTGCTGCCGCTAGTCTACCCGGTCACCACCGAGGCCCTGCCGGCACCGCTGTCCTATGAACAGGTCATCAGCGACTTCTACGATGAAGCCAGCGTGCAGGTTGCCGAGCACCTGGACGCCGGCCGCGATGTGGCGGTGATCTGCGAGGGCGACCCGTTCTTCTACGGCTCCTACATGTACCTGCATGACCGCCTGGCGCAGCGCTATGAGGCTGAAGTGATTCCTGGCGTCTGCTCGATGCTTGGGGGCGCCTCGGTGCTCGGCGCGCCGTTGGTGTACCGCAACCAGAGCCTGTCAGTGCTGTCGGGCGTGCTGCCGGCCGAGGAGCTCAAGCGGCGCCTGGCCGATGCCGATGCCGCGGTGATCATGAAGCTGGGCCGCAACTTCCCCAAGGTGCGTGACGTGCTGGCCGAGCTGGGCCTGGACGGGCGTGCGCTGTATGTCGAGCGGGCGACCATGGCCAACCAGAAGATCGTGCCGCTGGCGGACGTCGACCCCCTGTCGTCGCCGTACTTCTCGCTGATCATCGTGCCGGGTGAAAAATGGCAGGGATGAGCATGCACAAGGCACCGGCAATCGTCATTCTGGGGCCAGGTAGCCTGGCCACGGCGCAGCGTATCCAGCAGCGTTATCCACAGGCGGTGATTCATGGCCTGAGTGGCCGTGTCGAGGGCGTCGATCAAACGTACGCCTCGTTTGGCGACACCCTGCGCGCGCTGTATCAGCAGGACACGCCGATCATCGCCTTGTGCGCCGCCGGTATTGTCATTCGCAGTCTGGCCTGCGTGCTCAGCGAGAAAGGCGTCGAACCGCCCGTACTGGCGGTGGCCGAGGATGGCAGCGCAGTCGTGCCGCTGCTCGGTGGCCTAAGTGGTGTGAACGTGATGGCGCGCGAAATTGGCGAGGCTCTGGGCGTGGCGGCTGCGATCACCACCAGTGGCGAGCTGCGCTTCGGCACCTGCCTGCTGAACCCGCCACAGGGCTATGCCCTGGCGGATATCGAGCAAGGCAAGCGCTTTGTTTCCGACCTGTTGGCCGGCGAGACGGTGCGCGTCGAAGGGGCTGCGCCGTGGCTGGATCAGGCGCAGTTGCCTGCCAGCGAATCGGCCCGGCGCACGATTCATGTCGGCCATCAGGCACGTGCGAGCAGCCGGGACGAGTTGCTGATCCACCCGCGTTCGGTGGTTGTGGGCGTCGATACCGCAGACCTGCACGGCATTCGCACGGCGCTAAATGACGCGGGCATTGCCGAGCAGTCGTTGGCCTGCCTGCTGGCGAGCGAGCACGCCATGGCCGATGCCGCCTTGCACGAGGCGGCGCAGGCGCTGGGTGTGGCGCTGCGTTTCGCGGCCAAGCCTGGCGACCTGCGTGGCATGGTGGCCCAGGCGCTGCCTGACGTGCAGTTGATCGAGCAGGCCAATGCCGTCATCGCAGTGGCTTCGGCACCGGTGGATGCCGAGCGGATCGGCCGCCGCCGTGGCCGCCTGGCGGTGATCGGCCTCGGCCCTGGCGCTGCCGAGTTGATGGTGCCGGCGGTCAAGGCAGAGCTGGCACGCGCCCAGGACATCCTTGGCTACGAAACCTACGTGCGCATGGCCGGGCCGTTCCGTGCAGACCAAGTGCAGCATTGCACCGACAACCGCGAAGAGATGCAGCGTGCTCGCCATGCCTTCGAGCTTGCTGCACAAGGGCGCTCGGTGGTGGTGGTGTCGTCGGGTGACCCGGGTGTCTTCGCCATGGCCGCCGCCGTGCTCGAAGCACTGCACGCCTCCAGCGACCCGGCCTGGCAGCGGGTCGATCTGGAGATCCTGCCGGGTGTTTCGGCGTCGCTGGCCACCGCTGCCCAAGCGGGGGCGCCGCTGGGGCACGACTTCTGCGTGATGTCGCTGTCGGACAACCTCAAACCGTGGTCGGTCATCGAGCATCGCCTGGACCTGGCGGCCCAGGCCGATCTGGTTCTGGCGTTCTATAACCCGATTTCCCGCTCGCGGCCTTGGCAGCTCGGGCGTGCGCTGGAGATCGTGCGACAGCACCGTGATGGGAACACGCCTGTAGTCCTTGGCCGCGACATCGGTAGGCCAGGGCAGACACTCAAGGTAGTCTCCTTGGCCGAACTGGTGCCAGAAATGGTCGACATGCGCACCATGGTCTTGCTGGGTTCTTCCACGACCTGTCAGTTCCCCAAGGCCGATGGCACCCCGTGGGTGTACACGCCGCGTTGGTACCCGAGCGCCGAGTGAGGCGCCGAGGGAACCCGTTCATGCCTGTACCGCGGTTGTTTGCAGCTTAGGGTGAAGGCCCCTCGACGATACCCGTCGGGGGCCTTCAAGGATTCTGCACATGACCGATGTAAGCACTAACAGCATTGCCGTTGTCGAACAATCGCTTCTGGCGCTCAGCGCTGGCATGTCGGCGCAAAGCCGGCGTGATGCCAAGACCACCTTCCAGTTTGCCTCTCGCGTGGCGTCCAAGCTGCATGATCGCGATGGCGAATCCGAGGCCTGGTTCAACAAGTTTCTGGAAGTGATGCGTACGCTTGGTTGGGTTGCTGGCAAGCGTTCTTACGAGCGGGATTATGACCAGAGCCGATCGCTGACCTTGGGCCCGATTGCCTTCAAGGTCGCTAGCGCCGCCGGTAAAGCACTGCTCGGTGGGCCAGTAGGCGAGGCCATGGCCAAGCTGGCGGGCGATGCCATCAGCGCGTTGGGCAATATCGAGGAAGCGCAGCAGGTCTACCAGCAGAACGTCAAAGGGCATCCAGTCTCGACGACGGGTCTTGGGGCCTGCATCGAAACGCCTGAAGGCGAACTGTTCATGCTGGTAAACGCATTCAGTGCCTCACCGAGCGAAAACGACCTGAATACCACGGTGTTCGAATGGAAGAGTTCGAGCAAGGACCGCTACTGTGGCTCGGCCGTGCTCAGCTTTAACGACGTGGTTTACACCGACGCGGTGCGCGCCTCGGTCGAGAAACGCTTGATCGACAAGGCCGTCAAGGCAGCCAGTGAATTCGACATTTGATATTGAACGGGGCTTTCGGGCCCCGTACTTCTTTCTGTGTGTTTGAAATGCGAGGTAACCCGATGAGTAAGGGAGTCTATTCCTTGTGGCTCGTTGGCGGAACGGCCTTATTGGTCGACGAGACGGCGCAACCCACGCTGCAATATGCATTGGACTCGATACTGTTTGCCCAACTGCGCTCGGACAAATTGAACGGCCCACGATTTGCCCGCTACGGGCTTTGGTACAGCGGCTATCGAACGGCTCTGGAAGAGCGTGGTTGGGTCATCACCTTCAGTCACAGTGACTACCCGCGCATGCAGGGCGACGTGCTACGAGCATCAGCAGACTGCCTCACAGGTTATTTGCAGGGTCGTCATCCCAGCCTGTCAGGCCATCTGCAAGCGGCCATCAACGCGCTTTCGCAAGATGAGGCGCAGCACGCCGTGCGGCCCTTTACCCAGGCCATGCAGGGTAAGACCACGGCAGTCGTTCAAGAGTTGGGCGTGTTGCTGCCTGGTGCTGTCCTCGACCTGTGTGGTGTAGCGTTCAAAACCCCGCAGTGTTCAACCAACGGTATCGACTTGCGCGCCAGTGGCGCAACGCTGGGCGAGTTCGTTTCTGACGCCAATCGCAAAGAGCTGCGTGACCTGCTTGAGCGCACGCAGAACGCGGCACACATCAGGAACCTGGGCCTGCTAAAACCGGAGCATGACCATGCACGAACATGAAGCCGATGTGGTTGGCGCAAGCCTGGTTTCGTTTATCCCTGGCGTTAGCCTTCGACAGCGCAACGCGATCAAGCTTGCCGCGTTGTGGGCTGAGACCGTGACCTTGACGGACATGAAGAAGGAAGCTGCCAAGGACCAATACCACTACTACCGCAAGAAGCTGATGTTTCTTGGGTGGGATGCGAAGACCGCAGAAGAGGTCCACTGGCCTGACCCTCAGCGCGTGGTAATAGTCGATCAAGTGCTGAGTGCGATCGATGCGGTCGCGGGGGATAGCCATTCAACCTACATGGCACTGGCGTTGGAGAAATTGAAGAAGAACGATACGCCTTTGCTGCATTTTGAGAAGCGAAGCGGTGAACAAGGGAAGTTTCAGCTGATGTCCTGCGCGCCCGTGAATGCCAACTATGTAGACATTGTGCTGTATCACGAGGCTGGCGGCCGCGCTGCATTCACGGCCGGTTTTCTGTTTCGTGAGCGCCGCAACATGCGCGTGATGGCAGAGCTGGTGCGGTTCAATACGCGCCTGTTCGACCAAGAGCGTCGCAGCGGGGTGGAACGTGCGCTGGTGAAAACCGCGCTGGAGGAGATCAAAAAGGCGGATTTTTAGGGTACCAGGTAACCCTTGATCCCGGTAAAGATGATCTGCGCCGCCAGGGCACAGACGAACAATCCCATCAAACGGCTGACGATCTGCAGGCCTTGGTCGCCGAGAATGCGCTCGATGCCGTGCGAGAGGTACAGCACCAGGCCCACGGTGAAGCTGGCCAGCGCGATACTGGCGATGGCCAGCAATTTATCGTCCCAATGCGGCTGGCCCACGCCCATCACCAGCAGGGCACCGATGGTGCCGGGGCCGACGGTCAGCGGGATGGTCAAGGGCACGATGGTCACGTCCTGCTGCACGTTGTCGGCCTGCACCGCCGGTTTGCCCTGCGCCATGCCTAACGCCGAGATGAACAGCACGCTGCCGGCACCGATGCGGAAGGCGTCGGCGGTGATGCCGAAAATGCCGAAGATCGCCCGGCCGAACAGGTACAACAGCACGCTGGCGACCAGGGCGGCGAGGGCAACCTTCCAGGCCAGTTGCTTGCGTTCTTTGCTGGAATGGCCGCGGGTCAGGCTGATGAAGCACGACAGCACAAAGAACGGGCTGTAGAGCACGAGCATCTTCAGGTAGACACTGAACAACTCATGGAGCATGGGTTGGGATCCTCGGCTGCGGTGGGTGCCTGTCGATGCATCGTCGGCATTGCTTAGGGGATAGGCGCCGGATCCGTCTTGGCTTCCCGGTGATTCGCCCAATACTGGATCAGCTCGCGCAATTGCGACAGCTCCACCGGCTTGGCCATGTGCCCATCCATGCCCGCCAACTTGGCGCGCTCCTTGTGCTCGGCAAGGATGTGCGCGGTCAGCGCGACCACGGGCGTACGTGGACGCTGGTGCGCGGCTTCCCATGCGCGCAGTTGCTGGGTGGCCGAGAAACCATCCAGCACGGGCATTTCGCAATCCATTAGCACCAAGTCATAGCGCTGCGCCTTCATGGCTTGCAACGCTTCTTCACCATTGCAGGCCGTGTCTGGCTCAAGGTTGAGCTTGCCCAGCATGCCGCGGATCACTTTGGTCGAGATGCTGTTGTCCTCGGCGACCAGCACGCGGAAGTCGCGGGGCAGGTCCAGTGCTTGCGGCACACCGGGAGGGGTGGCCGGCACCGCTTGCTCACGGCCGCGCTGGGCCAGCTCTTCGGCCAGTGTGGTCTTCAGCGTATAGCCTGCCACCGGTTTGGCGAGTATCCGCTTGACCCCGGCATTGCGTGCGATGACTTTGCTCGGCGCGTTGCTGATGCCCGTTAGCATTACCACCAGGATGTCGTGGTTAAGGCTTGGGTCTTCCTTGATCTTGGCCGCCAGTTGCATGCCCGTCATGCCGGGCATGTTCTGGTCCAACAGCACGGCATCGAAGTAGTCGCGCAGGTGCGCCTTGGTGCGCAGCAATGCCAGCGCTTCCTTGCCGGAAGGCACCGCGCTGACATTCATGCCCCAGGCGCTGCACTGCTGTACCAGCACCTTGCGGCAGGTGTCGTTGTCGTCCACCACCAGTACCCGCGCGTCGCGCAACGGGCCATCGAGGTCGGCGGGCGGTTGTTCCAGGCGCGAAGGGTCCAGCGGTAGGGTCAGCCACAGGGTGTTGCCCATGCCGCTGCTGCTCTTGATGCCGAATTCACCCTGCATCAGGCCGATCAACTGCTTGGCGATGACTAACCCGAGGTGGCCGCCGAGCTTGTTGCTGGAGAGGAAGTGATGGCTGTGCAGCTCGGCTTGCAACAAGGCTTCGCGCTCAGCGGCGGGCAACGGTTCGCCGCTGTCCTGCACGGCAATGCGCAATCGCGGCGCCTCGCCACGTTGGTCGAGTGCCACCACCAGCAGGATCTCCCCCTGATCGGTGTTTTTCAGGGCATTTTCCAGCAGGCTCGACAGTGCCTGGCGCAGGCGCGTTGGGTCGCCACTGATCACGCGAGGCACTTGTGGCTGGGTGAAGCTGATCAGCTCGATGTTCTGCTGTTCGGCCTTGGCCCGGAAGATGTTCAGGCAGTCCTCGATCAATGCATTGAGGTCGAACTGCACATCGTCCAGTTCGATCTGCCGGGACTCAAGCTTGGAGATGTCGAGAATCTCGTTGATCAGCGTCAGCAGCTCGTTGCCGGCGCTGTGGATGGTCTGCACGTAGTCGCGCTGCTTGACCGACAGCGGCGTGCCGAGCAGCAGCTCGGTCATGCCGAGCACGCCGTTCATGGGCGTGCGGATTTCGTGGCTGATCTTGGCCAGGAACTCGGCCTTGGCGTTGATCTCGGCATCGCTGGCGGCCAGGGCGCGGCTGGCGCTGAAGCGCTCTTCGCTCATGCGTCGCAGGCGTTCGCTGACCGCCAGGTTAAGCAAAAGGCCGCAAATGACGGTCAAGCCCATGAGCACGCACAGCAGCCACGGCGTCGACGTGCGGGTCAGTCCCAGAAGCGCCGGCAACAGCACCAGGCCGCCAAGGTTGTAGACCCCCATGGCGAGGGTGAACAGGCGTGCGGGCGCGTAGCCCTTGTACCAGTGATAGGCGCTGACCAGCAGCATGCTGACGCTGCCCAGGGCCAGCAGGGCATAGGTCATCAGGTTGAGTGGCAAGGTGTCGACGAACAGCAGCACCAGGCCGCTGACCGCAGCCACCAGCATCTCGCCCTGCAACAGGCGGTTGAGCCGCGGCGAATGGCACGGCGAGAAGAAATGCAGGGTGAAATACAGCCCGGCCAGGCCTGCGAGGACCAGGGTGAGGTAGGCCGCTGGCGTTTGCGCACTGTGCCACACGTGCCACCAGGGGCCGCTGAGGTTGAGCAGGATCAACCCGCTGAGCAGCATCAGGCCGTGGTAGAGCGCCAAAATCAACGTGGTGGTGGAGCGGCCATAGAGGAAGCGGATCAGGTTGTGCAGGATCAGCATCACCAGGCCGCCGAACAGCATGCCGAACAGCAGCGGTTGGGTCTGGTCGGAAGCGGCCACAGCCGCGGGCTCAAGGCTGATGGCCGGGCGCAATTGGTGCTCGGAAACCAAGCGCAGGTAGATGTCCAGCGGCTGCCGGCTGTTGGGCAATGGCAGCACATGGTCGCTGCCGCGCAGGGTCGGGCTGGCATTGCCGGCCTGGCGCCCGTGGTGCAGCTGACGCAGTAATTTGTCGCCCTCGAGGGCGTAGAGGTCCAGGCCTGAAAGGTCTGGGGCGAACACCCGCAGCAGTTGCTCCTGATCGCCAGGCTCCAGGCGATAGTGCAGCCACAGGGCTTGTTCGGCAGGGGCGGCATCCAGGTCGCTGAGCAGCAATGGGCTGAACTGGTTGCGGTAGCGATCGGAGCGCACGTCGCTTAATTGCAGATTGGCCTGTTCGTCGAGCAGAACGGACCAGCCTCCGCCTTCTTCGGCCGAGGCCGGGAGCAGGCAGAGCAGGGTCAGCAAGCTGACGATCAGAGCTGTGGCAATCCGAAGCCGACGCACTACGAAATCCCTTCTTAGCCGATGTGCCGGATACTAACTATGCGCGGCGCGCCAAGTCGAAGGCAAGGCCCAGAAAGGGCCCTGTCGACGAGCCGAAGGCCGTGGGCGCAAGGCGTCACGGCGCTTCGGTAAAGGTTACTGCTGGTGTTCACCGCGCTCGCGGGCAATGGCCCGGTAGCCGATGTCGGTACGGTAGAAGCTGCCGTCCCATTTGACCTGCTCTGCCAGGCGGTAGGCCTGCTGCTGAGCAGCTTCGACGGTTTGGCCCAGGGCAGTGGCGCAGAGCACTCGGCCGCCGGCGGTAACCACTTGGCCGTCTTTCAGGGTGGTACCGGCATGGAACACCTTGCCTTCGAGCTTGGCGGCTGCGTCCAGGCCGCTGATCGCGTCACCTTTGGCGTAGTCGCCCGGGTAGCCACCGGCAGCCAGCACGACGCCCAGGCTCGGCCGTGGGTCCCACTGGGCTTCAACCTTGTCCAGGGCCTTGGCGAAGGCGGCTTCGATCAGCAGCACCAGGCTCGACTCCAGGCGCAGCATGACCGGTTGGGTTTCCGGGTCACCGAAGCGGCAGTTGAACTCGATGACCTTGGGGTTGCCCGCCTTGTCGATCATCAGGCCGGCATAAAGGAAGCCGGTGTAGACGTTGCCTTCCTCGGCCATGCCGCGCACGGTCGGCCAGATCACCTGGTCCATCACGCGCTGGTGCACGTCGGCGGTCACGACTGGGGCAGGCGAGTAGGCGCCCATGCCACCGGTGTTCGGGCCGGTGTCGGCGTCGCCGACGCGCTTGTGGTCCTGGCTGGTGGCCATTGGCAGCACGTTGTGGCCGTCGACCATGACGATGAAGCTGGCTTCTTCGCCGTCCAGGAACTCTTCGATGACCACACGCGAACCCGCATCGCCAAAGGCGTTGCCGGCCAGCATGTCACGCACGGCGTCTTCGGCTTCTTGCAGGGTCATGGCGACGATCACGCCTTTGCCCGCTGCCAGGCCGTCGGCCTTGATCACGATCGGCGCACCCTTTTCCTGCAGGTAGGCCAGGGCTGGCTCGATTTCGGTGAAGTTCTGGTAGTCGGCGGTCGGGATCTTGTGACGCGCCAGGAAATCCTTGGTGAAGGCCTTGGAGCCTTCGAGCTGTGCGGCGCCTTTGGTGGGGCCGAAGCAGTCCAGGTTACGGCTGCGGAACAGGTCGACGACACCTGCGACCAGTGGCGCTTCAGGGCCGACGATGGTCAGTTGCACGTTCTGTTCGGCGAAGTCGGCCAGTTGCTCCAGGGCGTTGACGTCGATGGCGACGTTTTCGCACTTGGCTTCAGTGGCGGTGCCGGCGTTGCCCGGGGCAACGAAAACTTTCTCGACGCGTGGGTCTTGGGCGACTTTCCAGGCCAGGGCGTGCTCACGGCCGCCGCTGCCGATGATCAAAACTTTCATGTCAAAACCTCAATTCAAGGTGGTTTCGAGGCTGGCGGCGGGCCTTGTGGGAGCGGGCTTGCCCCGCGAATGCGATGGTGAATTCACCGCCGCATTCGCGGGACAAGCCCGCTCCCACAGGCCCGCTGCTCGCCCCGGAATCCGTGTAATCAGTGGCGGAAGTGGCGCATACCGGTGAATACCATCGCGATGCCGGCTTCGTCGGCTGCGGCGATGACTTCGGCATCACGCATCGAACCACCTGGCTGAATTACGGCGCTGATACCCACTTTAGCCGCATTGTCGATGCCGTCACGGAACGGGAAGAACGCATCCGACGCCATGACCGCACCTTGAACCTGCAGGCCAGCATGCTCGGCTTTGATTGCAGCAATGCGAGCGGAGTTGACGCGGCTCATCTGGCCGGCGCCGACGCCGATGGTCTGGCGCTGCTTGGCGTAGACGATGGCGTTGGACTTGACGAACTTGGCCACTTTCCAGGCAAACACCAGGTCGTGGATTTCTTGCTCGGTCGGGGCGCGCTTGGTGACGATTTTCAGGTCATCGGCGGTGATCATGCCGATATCGCGGCTCTGCACCAGCAAACCACCGTTGACGCGCTTGAAGTCCCAGCCGGCAGCACGCTCAGCTGGCCATTCGCCGCATTCCAGCAGGCGAACGTTCTGCTTGGCGGCGACCACGTCGCGGGCGGCCTGGGAGATTTTCGGGGCGATGATCACTTCGACGAACTGGCGCTCGACGATGGCCTTGGCGGTTTCGCCATCGAGCTCGCGGTTGAAGGCGATGATGCCGCCGAAGGCCGACTCGGTGTCAGTGGCGTAGGCCAGGTCGTAGGCCTTGCGGATGCCGCCTTCGTCTTCCGGTACCACGGCCACGCCGCACGGGTTGGCGTGCTTGACGATGACACAGGCCGGTTTGACGAAGCTCTTCACGCACTCCAGCGCGGCGTCAGTGTCGGCCACGTTGTTGAACGACAGCTCCTTGCCTTGCAGCTGGATGGCGGTGGAGATGCTGGCTTCACCCTTCTTGGCTTCGACGTAGAACGCCGCGCTCTGGTGCGGGTTCTCGCCGTAGCGCATTTCCTGGGCTTTGACGAACTGGCTGTTGAAGGTGCGCGGGAATTCGCTGCGTGCTTCAGTGCTCAGGGTGTCCTTGGCCTGGTCGATGGTGCCCATGTAGTTGGCGATCATGCCGTCGTAGGCGGCGGTGTGTTCGAACGCCTTGAGCATCAGGTCGAAGCGCTGGGCGTAGGTCAGGCCGCCGGCTTTCAGGCCGTCGAGGACGCTGGCGTAGTCGCTGGCATTGACCACGATGGCAACGTCTTTGTGGTTTTTGGCAGCGGAGCGGACCATGGTCGGGCCACCGATGTCGATGTTCTCGATGGCGGTCGGCAGGTCACAGCCTGGCTTGGAGATGGTGGCTTCGAAGGGGTACAGGTTGACGGCGACCAGGTCGATCGGCTTGATGCCGTGCTCGTTCATGATGGCGTCGTCGATGCCGCGACGGCCCAGAATGCCACCGTGGATTTTCGGGTGCAGGGTCTTGACCCGGCCATCCATCATTTCGGCGAAGCCGGTGTAGTCGGCCACTTCCACCGCGTTCACGCCGTTATCCTTGAGCAGCTTGTAGGTGCCGCCGGTGGACAGGATCTCGACACCGAGCTGCTGCAGCTCACGGGCGAATTCGAGGATACCGGTCTTGTCGGAGACGCTGATCAGGGCGCGGCGGATCGGCAGGCGGGTAGTCTGGTCGGTCATTTCGGATTCCATAACGCGGTGGAGTCAGCAAAAAAGGCGCCTCTGTTCAGGGAGCCGCCTTTTCTGATTGGGATTCTGGCTTACAACAAGTCGTACTGCTTGAGCTTCTTGCGCAGGGTGCCTCGGTTGAGCCCGAGCATCTCGCTGGCCTTGGTCTGGTTGCCCTTCACGTAGTTCATCACGCTTTCAAGCAGGGGCGCCTCGACTTCGGAGAGCACCAGGTTGTACACGTCCGTGACGGTCGCGCCTTCCAGGTGGGCGAAGTAGTTGTGCAGCGCCTTCTCGACGCTGTCGCGAAGGGTCTGGCCCTCTTCGCTTGGCGTGTTGAGGTGCTGTTTCAGGTTGGCGTTGTCGCTCACGGGCGTTGTTCCACTCACAAATGTCTCGGTCATCATCGTCATGCGGCCACCCCTTGTCCGTCCTCTGTCTCAAGGCTCTGTCGACGTTCACTGAAAAACGCGCGAACGTTGGCGCACTGCGCTTGTGTGTCTTCCAAAGCATTGAACCGGGAGCGAAACTCCTTGCCGCCGGGTCGTGTTGCCAGGTACCAGCCAACGTGCTTGCGGGCGATACGTACGCCCATCACATCGCCATAGAAGGCATGCAGCGCGGCCAGGTGCTCTAGCAGGATGCGTTCCACTTCGTCCAGCTGCGGGGCCGGCAACTGTTCGCCGGTCCGCAGGTAATGCTCGATCTCGCGAAAGATCCAGGGCCGCCCTTGGGCAGCGCGGCCGATCAACAGGCCATCGACCCCGGTGGCGTCCAGTACCGCCCGGGCCTTTTCTGGCGATGTGATATCGCCGTTGGCAAATACCGGGATAGACACCGCCTGCTTGATGGCAGCGATGGTGTCGTATTCGGCTTCGCCTGTGTACAGGTCGGCGCGTGTGCGGCCATGCACCGCTAGCGCCTGGATGCCGGCCTGTTCAGCGATCTTCGCCACATTCAGGCCGTTCTTGTTCGCCCGATCCCACCCCGTGCGGATCTTCAGCGTCACCGGGACGTCCACGGCGCCTACCACCGCGTGGAGAATCTCGCTGACCAAGGCTTCATCTCTCAATAAAGCAGAGCCTGCAGCTTTGTTGCAGACTTTTTTTGCCGGGCAGCCCATGTTGATGTCGATGATCTGGGCACCCGCTTCGACGTTGGCCTTTGCCGCCGCTGCCATCATCTGGGCATCCCCGCCGGCGATCTGCACCGAGCGCGGCTCGGGATCGCCTTCGTGAATGCGGCGCAGGCTCGACTTGCGGCTGTTCCACAGGCTCATGTCGCTGGACACCATCTCCGACACCACCATGCCTGCGCCCAGGCGCTTGCAAAGTGTTCGGAAAGGTTGGTCCGTGACCCCGGCCATGGGGGCGAGGATCAGGTTGTTTCGCAGTGTGTATGGGCCGATGCGTACCGCCGACATAGGTGATCCCTGTTGTGGGGCCGAATCTTGGAGTTCGAAAAAGGGTGGGCATGATACCCGCTCTCGGTGACCGGATAAAGATGGATTTGGATAAAATCTGAACAGTTGTCGGCTTATGACTTTTGGTGTGGGTAGGCGAGGCTGGGGGCACAAAGTGCCCCCAGGATCAGCCGATTACTCCGGCGAGCGGAAGCTCAGGCTGTAGTTCACGGCCTTGGGGCCTGGGTCGAGGATGTCCAGGGCAATGTGGATCGGGGTCTGGCTGGGCATCTCGCCGCGCCCGGCCAGTTCGCCAGAGAGGTACTCGCTGGGCTTGAAGCGCCGGCTGGCGATCAGTTGGCCATTGAGGTCGGCGAAACGCAGCTCGAGCAGTGGGAACGGCTGGGCGAAGGGGGCGCGGTTGTAGATGATCGCATCGACGATCAGTGCACCCTTGAAGTCAGGGTGGCTGCGCACCACCAGGTTGCTGCTCTTGATGCGGGCGATGTCGACGCGGGTCGGCACTTCGCAGCCGAACAGCGGGCATACCTGCTGGAAGATCGGCCGGTACTGGTCCTGGCGAGCCATTTCATCGAAATGGAACCACACGTACTGGAACGCCAGCAGGCCTGCAGCCAGCAGCGTCAGGAAGCCCCACAGCAAGCGCTTGCCCCAGTTGGGCTGGGGCTTTTCCCAGCCCAGTTGAAGCGGGTCGTCGACCACGTCGACCAGCGGCTCCTTACGCGGCGCACGCTCGGGCTTGCTGGACAGGCCAGGCTCCAGGCGTTCACCGGGCAACGGCTCTACAGGGTCGTCGTCGTCGTGGGCCGACAGGTGCAGGTCCAGTTCGTCATCGTCGCGCGCGCTGAGGCCCTTTTCCGGGGCTGGATCGTGGCTGGCAGCGAAGTGCTCGCTGACGAACGCATGGTGCTCGTCGGCCTCGATGTCGCGCCGTACGGGGGGCTCGTCGTCGATGTCCAGGTCCAGGTGGCCGCCCAGGGTCGGCTCGGTGCGATCGCCCGGGGCGGGCTCCAGGTCCAGTGACTCCTGCTCGAACGCTTCCTGCTCCAACGCGTGCTGTGTCAGTAGCGTGGGTGCAGGTTCAGGCGCCTGTTCAGGCTCGAAGCGGTCGTCGGTGGCGTTGCCAAACAGCTCATCGGTATGGGCGTCTGGCTGATGTTCTTCACGGCGGGCCTGCAGACCGTTGTCCGCGCTGGGCGGGCGAACGGCGGCAGGTTCGCCACGACGTTCAAGGCGGGCCAGCTCTTGGTCCAGGTCCAGTTCATCCAGGGCCTGGGCCGTGAGCGCCCAGTCGTCCTCAGGGGGCGCTGGGCGTTCGCTGGCGGGGGGATCGGGCGTGACCGCAGGCTTGGCAATCGGCTCGGCAGGCGCTGCAGGCGGGACGGGTACCACGGGCGCCACGGGCGCTCTAGGTTCCACAGGCACGCTGGCATCACCGGCGCGGTTCTGCTCCAGCAGTTGCTTTGCGGCGTTGAACACCTGCAGGCAATGGCCGCACCGCACCACGCCGCGCGCCACACTCAACTGGTGATGGGTGACGCGAAAGCTGGTCTGGCAATGCGGGCACTGGGTGACGAAACTGTCGGTCATGCGGCGATCCGGGGTTGTACAAAAGTTATTCTAGCGCGCTTAACGGCGGCGACCACTGATGCGCACCCAACCATCGCGTACGGCGATCGGGTCCAGCTCGAAGTCGGCGGCGTAGGCAGCAGCCACTTCATCGCCTTGTTCGGCAAGGATGCCCGACAGTGCCAGCAGGCCACCAGGGCGGACCAGGCCAGACAACTGCGGCGCCAGCGAGACCAGCGGGCCGGCCAGGATGTTGGCGACCAGTACGTCAGCCTGCATGGCCGGCATGTGCTCGGGCAGGTACAGCGCCAGCTTCTCGTCGGCGATGCCATTGCGCTGGGCATTGTCGCGCGAGGCTTCAATGGCCTGCACGTCGATGTCGGTACCGACCGCTTCGCGCGCGCCCAGCAGCAGGGCGGCAATGGCCAGAATCCCCGAGCCGCAGCCAAAGTCCAGCACTTGGGTGCCTTCGAGTTGTTGGCCGTCGAGCCATTCCAGGCACAAGGCGGTGGTCGGGTGGGTACCGGTGCCGAACGCCAGGCCTGGGTCGAGCAGCAGGTTTACCGCGTCCTTGTCCGGCGCTTCGTGCCAGCTTGGCACGATCCACAGGCGGCGGCCGAAGCGCATCGGCTGGAAGTTGTCCATCCAGCTGCGCTCCCAGTCCTGGTCTTCGATCACTTCAGCCTGGTGCTCGGGCAGGTCGGCGCCGGTCAGCAGGCGGACGTGGGCGAACACCTGCTCGGGCTCGGCATCGGCCTCGAACAGGGCCAGCAGGTGAGTGTGCGACCACAGCGGGGTGGTGTTGAGGTCGGGTTCGAAGATCGGCTGATCTTCTGCGTCCACGAACGTGACCGAGACGGCGCCTACTTCAAGCAGGGCGTCTTCGTAGGTTTCGGCTTGTTCCGGGCTGATGGCCAGGCGTACTTGCAGCCAGGGCATGGCGGGCACCTTTGGTAAATCGACAGGGGCAGCCCGAGGCTGCGCGAAGGCTCGCAGTTTACGCGAGTGCGCGGGGTTTGTGGATTGTATCGGGGGCCTGTCGCGAATGGGGCGCACAGCGCCCCGGCGATCACTCAGACAAAACAGAGCGACAGGGACTCCGCTATATAAGCAGGCTTCTCTTCCCCTTCGATTTCCAGCGTGGCGATTGCCTTGAGCAGCCACTGGCCGGGTTTTTTCTCGAGCACTTCGGCGAGATCGATCTTCAGCCGCACCTGGCTGTCGACCTTGACCGGTTGAATGAACCGCACGCTGTCCAGCCCGTAGTTCACGACAATCTTCAACCCTTGCGGCAGGACCAGGATGTCCTCCATCAGCGTGGGGATCAGCGACAACGTCAGGAAACCATGGGCGATCGTGCAGCCAAACGGTGTTTTCGCCGCTTTCTCCGGGTCGACATGGATGAACTGAAAATCGCCTGTGGCTTCGGCAAACAGGTTGATGCGCTGTTGGTCGATTTTCAGCCAGGCAGAACGGCCCAGTTCCTTGCCAACGTACTGCGAAAGCTCTGTAACCGGTACATAGGGCATCGCGACTCTCCAGGTTGTAAGTTGGTACGAAGGTGCAAGATCAGCACGGCCCACCGTTTCAGTCAAGTTGCGCGTTTTTCGGCGATTATCGGCTTATACCCTTAGCGTGCTTATAATGGCCGCCATGCCCGAGGGAGGTGCTTATGCTGTTGCGTGGTTTGACCTGGCTGGTGTTGTTTCAACTGCTGGGTACGGCGATCAATCACCTGTTTGTGCCGTTTTTGCCGGGGCCGATCATCGGCCTGTTGCTGCTGCTGTGCTTCCTGATGGCCAGGGGGGAGGTCGGCAAGCCGCTCAATGAAGCCGCCAGCAGCTTGCTGCGCTACCTGCCACTGCTGCTGGTGCCGCCGGCGGTGGGGGTGATGGTGTATGCCAAGGACATCGCCGCCGACTTCTGGGCGATTGCCGGTGCACTGTTCATTTCATGCCTGCTGACCCTGGTGTTCGTCGGCGTGTTGATGCAGAAGCTCATCCACCGCCAAGGCAAGCGCGAGGAGCAGCCATGATGCTCGACTGGCAAGGCGCGCTCGATGCAGTCATCCACCATCCTTTGTTTGGCATCGGCATTACCCTGGGGGCCTATCAGGTCGTGCTTGCGGGCTATGAGAAGACCCGCTGGATCTTCCTGCAGCCGGTATTGGTGTCGATGCTGCTGGTAATTGGCGTGCTGCTGGTGTGCGGCATCGACTACAGCGAGTACCGCCAGCGTACCGAGATCATGAACACGCTCCTGGGGCCCGCCACCGTGGCCCTGGCCGTGCCGCTCTACCTCAACCTGCGGCGTATTCGCCAACTGTTCTGGCCGACATTTACTACGCTGGTAATCGGAGGCCTGTTCGCCACGGTCTGCTGCCTGCTGCTGGGCTGGTGGTTCGGCGCCGAACACATGATCCTGATGACCATGGCGCCGAAGTCGGTGACGTCGCCGATCGCCATGCTGGTGGCCGAGCAGATTGGTGGCGTGGCGGCGCTGGCCGCGGTGTTCGTGCTGATCACCGGCGTTATCGGTGCGATCTTCGGCCCGGCGCTGTTGACCCGCCTCGGTGTGCACAGCCCTGAGGCGCGCGGCATGTCGCTGGGCGTGACCGCGCATGCGGTGGGCACTTCGGTGGCCCTGCAGGAAAGTGATGAATGCGGCGCTTTCGCCGCGCTGGCGATGAGCCTGATGGGGGTGGCCACGGCGGTGTTCCTGCCGCTGGCGGTCAGCCTGGTGGCTTGAGGAGTTGTGATGACGCTACCGCTGTTTCCCCTCAATACCGTGCTGTTTCCGGGGTGCTTCCTCGATTTGCAGATTTTTGAGGCGCGCTACCTGGACATGATCAGCCGCTGCATGAAGCAGGGCGAGGGCTTTGGGGTGGTGTGCATCCTGGAAGGGGAGCAGGTTGGCAAAGCGCCACCGACGGTTGCTTCGATCGGTTGCGAGGCGATGATCCGCGACTTCGTGCAGCAGGATAACGGCTTGCTGGGTATCCGTGTCGAAGGGGTGCGGCGTTTCAACCTGGAGCAGACCGAGGTGCAGAAGGACCAGTTACTGGTCGGGCAGGTGCAGTGGTTGCCGGAGCTGGCTGATAGCCCCCTGGGCGAGGCGGACGAAGACCTGCTGGCATTGCTGGTTGCCCTGGGTGAGCACCCGATGGTCGAGGCGCTGGACATGCCGCGGCCGGTGGATGGGCGGCAGGCGTTGGCCAATCAGCTGGCGTATCTGCTGCCGTTCATGGAAGAGGACAAGCTGGACCTGCTGAGCATCGACTCGCCGCAGTTGCGGCTGGAAGAGATTCAAAGGCTGTTGGAGCGGATTCAGGGTGAGCTGTTTGCCTGACTGATCACTGTGGCTTGTTGTGGCCTCTTCGCGGGGCAAGCCCGCTCCCACAGGTGTGGTGCATGGCAGACTGCCTGTGGGAGCGGGCTTGCCCCGCGAAGAGGCCAGAACAGGCAACATCAATACTGATACCGCTCCAAAGCCTGCGGCAGCGCGTGCATGGCAAAGAACGCCAACAGCGCTATACACGCCGGCAGCACCAACCACCACACCCGCAGCGGCAGTGCTGGAAGCGGCTGGCGATGCTGCACCAAGGTCAGGCTAACCGCGCAGACGCAGCACGCCAGCAAGGCGCCGGCCAGAATATCGGTCGGCCAGTGCGCCCCCAGGTAAACCCGCGACAACGCAATCGCCAAGGCAGGAATGCACCCCAGCAACACCCAGGTCAGGCGCATCCGCGGCGGCTGGGCACGCCCCGCCAGCACCGCCATTACCAAAAAGAACGCAAACGACGCCGAGCTGTGGCCGCTGGGCATGCTGTAGCTGGTCAGTGGGTCGGTCAGCACCTCGGGCCGCGCGCGGGCGAATAGCCACTTGAGCGTGCCATTGGCAATCGCCGTACCCATCAATGCGCCGCCCGCAAACAGTGCATGGCGCCATTGTTGGGCGAGCAGCAGCAGGCCGGTCAGCAGCCCACCGAGGAAAAACTGCGTGCGAAAATCACCCAGCCGTGTCACCAGTACCACGGTGCCGTCGATGACTTGGCTGCGGTGTTCCTGCACCAGTGTCATCACGCCCTGATCGAATTCGTGCAAGTACGGCCAGCCCAGGAATACCCCGGCCAGGGCCGCGAAGCTCAAGCCGGCGATCAGCCGAGTGCCGTGGCGTTGATCGCGGATGCTGCTGTTCAGGCTCAGGCCGATGAGCACCGCCAACGCACCGGCAAGGATGCCCGCATCCAGCCAGAAGCCTTCCGGTAAAGGCAGGCGCATGGCGGCGCCCGTGGCCCAGCCAGGCAGCAGGTAGGCAACCGACCAGCCGGCGCCTGCCACCAGGCTGACGGCAATGAAGCGTGGCAGTGGCATGTCGAACATGCCGGCGACCATCGGCAGCATGGGCCGCAGCGGCCCAATGAAGCGCCCGACCAGCAGGCTGGCGATGCCATAACGCTGGAAGTAGGTTTCGGCGCTGCCGATCCATTCCGGGTGGTGGCGTAGCAGTGGCAGGCGGCGGATGTTCTGGTGGAAATACTTGCCGACCGTGTACGACAGTGCATCACCCAGCAAGCCGCCGAGAAAGCCCAGCAACAGCGTCTCGCCCAGGCTGAAGGTGCCGCTGCCGGCCAGCACGGCGACCGCGAACAGCAGCACGGTGCCAGGCACGATGATGCCGGCAATGGCCAGGCATTCGATGCAGGCCACCAGGAAAATCGCCAGGCCAAGCCACTGGGGGTTGGCGCTTAGCCAGCCGGTCAGGCTGTCGAGCCATTGGCCCATGTGTCAGTTTCCTTGTTGATGAATGAAGAAGTCTCGGCCTTCGACTTGGCCGCGTCGCAGCGGGTTCCGTGTACAGAAGCGGGCGTATTCGGCATCGACGAAGCGGTATGGCAGGTGCTCGTCGCGGCCCTGCGGGATGCCCAGGCGCGCAGCCTGGATCACCCGTGGCACGGCGATGCCGCAGTCGTCGACGTACAGGTGCTCATGGTCGAACCGCTGCGCGTCCCAGTGCGGCACTTTCAGGCCCAGTGCACGGCATAACAGGGTCTGGCCTGCGCACAGCCGCTCGGCCGGGCGAAGGTTGCCGCTGGCGTCGGGGTTGTTCAGTTGCATCTGCGCCAGGCTGTTGGCGTTCGAGAGGTCATCCTGCCAAGGGAAGGCGGACTTGATTAGCACCGCATTGCCCGGGCCATGGGCGCTGAAGTTCAACGAGTCGCCACCGCGGGCGTAGTACATGTAGATGTGCCCGCCGTCGAGGAACAGGGCCTTGCGCTTGTCCGTATACCCGAGCGAGGCATGGCTGCCTTTGTCGGTCAGGTAGTAGGCCTCGGTCTCGATGATGCGCGCGGCCAGCCACAAGTCGCCCTGGCGATGGCGGATGACCTTGCCCAGCAGCTCCTTGGCCAGGGTTTGGGCGTCACGGTCGAAAAAGCGGTCGGGCAGGGCTGGCATGCTGGCTGTTCGTGGCTTCAAAGGCCTGGATGATAGCAATGAATGGCTTAATCGAGGCTGAACCGGGTGGGTGGTTGAATGGTATCTGTATGTTTCTTGGGGGGCTGAGAGGTGTTCGTCTTGGGGGGGGTTGATGCCTGGGAGATCGAGCGCCGCGCATGCGGCGCCCGACCTCCCGGGTATTAAAAAAACCAAACCAAGCCCGCCATTTTCTACCATCCGCCACCCGCCGCTGGGCGTATACCTGCGCGACAGTTATAATCAGCCGATTTCCCCTTCGCCAAGACACCGAACCCATGACTGAGTCCGTTCTTGACTACATGACCCGTTTGGGTCGCGCTGCTCGCCAGGCTTCCCGGGTGATCGGCCGTGCCAGCACCGCGCAGAAGAACCGCGCCCTGCAAGCGGCTGCCGATGCACTGGACGCTGCCCGCGCCGAGTTGACCGCCGCCAACGCACTGGACCTCGCCGCAGGCCGCGCCAATGGCCTGGAGCCCGCACTGCTCGACCGCCTGGCGCTGACCCCGGCGCGTATCGACGGCATGATCACGGGCCTGCGCCAGGTGGCCAGCCTGCCGGACCCGGTCGGCGCCATCCGCGACATGAGCTACCGCCCATCGGGTATTCAGGTCGGCAAGATGCGTGCCCCCCTGGGGGTGATCGGGATCATCTACGAATCGCGCCCCAACGTGACCATCGATGCCGCCAGCCTGTGCCTGAAGTCCGGCAATGCGACTATCTTGCGTGGCGGCTCCGAGGCCATCCACTCCAACCGTGCCATCGCCACCTGCATCCAGCGTGGCCTGGCCGAGGCCGGTCTGCCGGCGGCGGTAGTGCAAGTGGTCGAGACCACCGATCGCGAAACCGTGGGCGCGCTGATCAGCATGCCCGAGTTCGTCGATGTGATCGTGCCGCGCGGTGGCCGTGGCCTGATCGAACGTATCAGCCGCGATGCGCGGGTGCCGGTCATCAAGCACCTGGACGGCATCTGCCATGTCTATGTCAGCGAACATGCCGACCTGGACAAGGCCTGGCGCGTCGCTTTCAACGCCAAGACCTACCGCTACGGCATCTGTGGCGCCATGGAAACCCTGCTGGTCGACCAGCGTGTAGCCGAGCGCTTCCTGCCGGAAATGGCCCGCCGTTTCCAGGAAAAGGGCGTCGAACTGCGTGGCTGCGAGCGCACGCGTGCGCTCATCGCGGCCAAGCCGGCCAGCGAAGACGACTGGCACACCGAATACCTGGATGCGATCCTGTCGATTCGTGTAGTCGATGACCTGGACCAGGCCATCGAACACATCAACCACTATGGCTCGCACCACACCGATTCGATCATCACCGAGCACCAGGGCCAGGCCCGCCAATTCATGGCAGAGGTCGACTCGGCGTCGGTGATGCTCAATACCCCAACCTGCTTCGCCGACGGTTTCGAGTACGGCCTGGGCGCGGAGATCGGTATCTCCACCGACAAGTTGCATGCCCGCGGCCCGGTTGGCCTAGAAGGCCTGACCTGCGAGAAGTACGTGGTGATCGGCGACGGCCAGCTACGCGGCCAGGAGTCCTGCTGAGTTGAGCAAGGCCCAGGCAGTCCGGCGCATCGGCATTCTAGGCGGCACCTTCGACCCCGTTCACATCGGCCACCTGCGCAGCGCGCTGGAAGTGGCCGAGTTGATGGCGTTGGACGAGTTGCGCCTGTTGCCCAATGCCCGGCCGCCGCACCGCGACACCCCGCAAGTGGCCGCGCAAGATCGCCTGGCCATGGTGCGCAGCGCCGTGCAGGGTGTTGCCTGCCTGAGCGTGGATGCCCGCGAGCTTGCCCGCGACAAGCCGTCGTACACCATCGACACCCTGGAGTCGATCCGCGCCGAACTGGGCGCTGACGACCAGCTGTTCCTGGTGTTGGGTTGGGATGCCTTTTGTGGCCTGCCCGCCTGGCACCGCTGGGAAGAGCTGCTGCAACACTGTCACATCCTGGTGTTGCAACGCCCGGATGCCGACGTTGAACCCCCTGACGAGCTGCGCAACCTGTTGGCTGCGCGCTCCGAGAGCGATCCCACCGCCATGTCCGGCCCGGCGGGAAATATTTCGTTCGTCTGGCAGACACCGCTTGCGGTGTCGGCTACACAGATCCGACAGCTGCTGGCCAGCGGCAAATCGGTGAGGTTCCTGGTGCCGGACGCCGTACTGGCCTACATCGAGGCACACGAACTGTATCGTGTGCCTAACTGACGGTGCTCCGGCACCTCATCCAACAAGTTGAACGAGTTTTATATGACCAAGCAGAAAATTTACGGCGAAGAACTGGTCCAAGTGACCAAGGCAGCGCTGGAAGACGTCAAGGCCCAGGATATCCAGGTCATCGACGTGCGTGAAAAGCACAGCCTGACCGACTACATGATCATTGCCACCGGTACGTCCAACCGCCAGATCAACGCGATGGCCGAAAAGGTCCGTGAAGCCGTCAAGGCCAAGGGTGCTCAACCCCTGGGTGAAGAAGGCAAGGGCGACAGCGACTGGGTGCTGCTGGACCTGAACGATGTCATCGTGCACATGATGACCGCCGCTGCCCGCCAGTTCTACGACCTGGAGCGCCTGTGGCAGGGTGCCGAGCAAAGCCGTGCCGCCGATGGCAAGCACCACAGCCCGGACCACGCCCACGAGTACTCCGACAAGCTCAAAGACCGGGAATAAGGAAGCGTCGTGCGTCTGCGCCTGATCGCGGTCGGCTCGCGCATGCCCAAGTGGGTCGAGGACGGTTGGCATGAATATGCCAAGCGCCTGCCCCCGGAGCTGTCGCTGGAGCTGGTGGAAATCCCGCTGAATACCCGTGGCAAGAATGCCGACGTCGCTCGCCTGATCCGTCAGGAGGGCGAAGCCATGCTGAGCAAGGTTCAGCCTGGGGAACGCATCGTCACCCTCGAGGTCCATGGCAAGCCCTGGAGTACCGAGCAGCTGGCGACCGAGCTGGACCGCTGGCGCCTGGATGCGCGCACGGTGAATTTGATGGTGGGCGGCCCGGAAGGGCTGGCGCCTGAGGTTTGCGCACGCGCTGAGCAACGCTGGTCGCTGTCGCCGCTGACGTTGCCGCACCCGTTGGTAAGGATACTCATCGGCGAGCAGATCTATCGCGCCTGGACCGTGTTGTCCGGGCACCCTTACCACAAATGAGCCTGTAAGCAGTCCGATGTCGCAGCCGATCCGTCTCAAGGACCACGAGAAAGACGCCCGCCTGGTGCGTAACCGCGTCGTGGTTGGCGCGGTGGCGATCATGCTGCTTATCTGCGTTTTGATCGCGCGGCTGTATTACCTGCAGATCATCCAGTACGACTATCACTCGACGCTGTCGGAGAACAACCGGGTGCATGTGCAGCCGATCCCGCCGACCCGTGGGCTGATCTTCGACCGCAATGGGGTGATCATCGCCGATAACCGGCCCAGCTTCAGCCTGTCCATGACCCGTGAACGTGCGGGTAACTGGCAGGAAGTGCTGGACAATATCGTCGAAGTGCTGGAGCTGACTGACGACGACCGCGCGCTCTTCGAGAAGCGCATGCGCCAGGGCCGTCGGCCGTTCGAGCCGGTGCCCATCCTGTTCGAACTGAGCGAAGAGCAGATCGCCCGGGTGGCGGTGAACCAGTTCCGGCTGCCTGGCGTGGAAGTGGTCGCGCAGTTGGTGCGGCATTACCCGCAAGGTGCGCATTTTGCGCACTCGGTGGGGTATGTCGGGCGTATCAACGAGAAAGAGCTGAAAACCCTCGACCCTGTGAACTACAGCGGTACGCACCATATCGGCAAGACCGGTATCGAACGTTTCTACGAGGATGCGTTGCACGGCCAGGTCGGTTACGAGGAAGTCGAGACCAACGCCCGCGGTCGCGTGCTGCGGGTGCTCAAGCGTACCGACCCCAAGCCTGGCAAGGACATCGTCCTGAGCCTCGACATCAAGCTGCAGGAAGCCGCCGAGGCCGCCTTGGGTGGCCGTCGTGGCGCGGTGGTGGCGCTCGACCCGCGTACCGGCGAAGTGCTGGCGATGGTCAGCCAGCCAAGCTTCGACCCTAACCTGTTCGTCACCGGCATCAGCTTCAAGGCCTATGCCGAGCTGCGGGATTCGATCGACCGGCCGTTGTTCAACCGCGTACTGCGCGGGCTGTACCCACCTGGCTCGACCATCAAGCCAGCGGTGGCCATCGCCGGTTTGGACAGTGGCGTGGTCAATGCCGGCAGCCGGGTGTTCGACCCAGGCTATTACCAGCTGCCCAACTACGATCACAAATACCGTAACTGGAACCGCTCTGGCGATGGCTGGGTCGACCTGGATACCGCGATCATGCGCTCCAACGACACCTACTTTTACGACCTTGCCCACAAGATGGGCATCGATCGTTTGTCCAGCTACATGAACAAGTTCGGCATCGGCCAGCGGGTTTCGCTCGACATGTTCGAAGAGTCCGCCGGCCTGATGCCGTCTCGCGAATGGAAGCGTGCCACCCGCCGCCAGGCCTGGTTCCCCGGCGAAACCCTGATTCTCGGGATCGGCCAGGGCTACATGCAGGCCACGCCGCTGCAGTTGGCCCAGGCCACCGCGTTGATCGCCAACAAAGGCGTGTGGAACCGCCCGCACCTGGCCAAGACCATCGAAGGCCAACCGCCGGTGGACGAGAACCCGATGGAAAACATCATCCTGCGTGACAAGTCGGACTGGGCCAAGGTGACCCACGGCATGGAGCAGGTGATGCACAACGCCCGTGGTACCGCGCGCAAGGCTGCTGCCGGCGCCCAGTACCGTATCGCCGGCAAGAGCGGTACTGCCCAGGTGGTGGCGATCAAGCAAGGCGAGAAATACGACCGCAACAAACTTCAGGAACGCCACCGCGACCACGCCCTGTTCGTCGCCTTCGCCCCGGCCGACGACCCGAAGATCGTGGTGTCGGTGATGGTCGAGAACGGCGAATCCGGCTCTGGCGTCGCCGCACCCGTGGTGCGCCAGATCATGGACGCCTGGTTGCTCGACGAGCACGGCCGGCTCAAGTCCGAGTTCGCTCCCGCCACCGTTACCCAGGAATCGGCCCTGTGATGAACAATTTCGATCGCATGCTCTCCAGCGAGGATGTGATGCGTCGGCGCGCCAGCTTCCTGCAGCGCATCCATATCGATGGCCCGTTGCTGGTCATCCTCCTGACCCTCGCGGCTGGCAGCCTGTTCGTGCTGTATTCGGCCAGTGGCAAGAACTGGGACCTGCTGCTCAAGCAGGCGACTTCGTTCGGCATCGGCCTGGTGTCGATGTTCGTCATCGCCCAGCTGGAGCCGCGGTTCATGGCGCGCTGGGTGCCATTGGCCTACGTCACCGGGGTGCTGTTGCTGGTGGTGGTGGACGTGATGGGCCACAACGCCATGGGCGCCACCCGGTGGATCAATATCCCCGGGGTGATTCGCTTCCAGCCCTCGGAATTTCTCAAGATCATCATGCCGGCGACCATCGCCTGGTACCTGTCCAAGCGCACCTTGCCGCCACACCTCAAGCATGTGGCGATCAGCCTGGTGCTGATCGGCGTGCCGTTCATCCTCATCGTTCGCCAGCCCGACCTGGGCACGGCGCTGTTGATTCTGGCCTCTGGTGCGTTCGTGCTGTTCATGGGTGGGCTGCGCTGGCGCTGGATTGTCAGTGTGGTAGCGGCGGCGGTGCCGGTGGCGGTGGCCATGTGGTTCTTCGTCATGCACGACTACCAAAAGCAGCGCGTGCTGACCTTCCTCGACCCGGAAAGCGACCCCTTGGGCACCGGCTGGAACATCATCCAGTCCAAGGCTGCGATCGGTTCGGGCGGGGTATTCGGTAAGGGCTGGCTGCTGGGCACCCAGTCGCACCTGGACTTTTTGCCCGAGAGCCACACCGACTTCATCATCGCCGTGCTCGGTGAGGAGTTCGGCCTGGTCGGCATCTGCCTGCTGCTGATCGTCTACCTGCTGCTGATTGGTCGCGGCCTGATGATCACGGCCCAGGCGCAGACCCTGTTCGGTAAGCTGCTAGCGGGCAGCTTGACGATGACCTTCTTTGTATACGTGTTCGTCAATATCGGTATGGTCAGCGGCCTTCTGCCCGTGGTGGGCGTGCCGCTGCCCTTCATCAGCTATGGCGGAACTTCGTTGGTGACGCTGCTGTCAGCGTTTGGCGTTCTGATGTCGATCCATACGCACCGCAAATGGATCGCACAGGTTTGAATAAGGTGAAGAATTTCATGCAAGCAGTGCGTAACTGGGCTGCCCGTTGTGCGCCGTGGATCGGCGCGGTGGGCCTGTTCGGCGCTGTCCAGCTGGCCCATGCCGGCGACTACGAAGGCTCGCCCCAAGTGGCCGAGTTCGTTGGCGAAATGACCCGCGACTACGGCTTTGCCAGCGAGCAGCTGATGGGCGTGTTCCGTGAGGTCCAGCGTAAACAGTCAATTCTCGATGCCATCTCGCGGCCGGCCGAACGGGTCAAGCCGTGGAAGGACTACCGTCCGATGTTCATCACCGACGCGCGCATCGCCCGCGGTGTGGACTTCTGGCGCCAGCACGAAGCGGTATTGGCGCGGGCCGAGCAGGAATACGGGGTGCCGGCGCAAGTCATCGTCGCGATCATCGGCGTAGAGACCTTTTTCGGCCGCAATACCGGCAATTACCGGGTCATCGACGCCCTCTCGACGCTGGGCTTCGACTACCCGCCGCGGGCCGAATTCTTCCGCAAGGAGTTGCGCGAGTTCCTGCTACTGGCCCGTGCCGAGCAGCTTGACCCGCTCACGCTCAAGGGCTCCTATGCAGGCGCCATGGGCTTGCCGCAGTTCATGCCGAGCAGCTTCCGCAACTATGCCGTGGACTTCGACGGCGATGGCCACATCAATATCTGGAACAACCCGGACGATGCCATCGGCAGCGTAGCCAGCTACTTCAAGCGCCATGGCTGGGTGGCCGGCGAAGGCGTGGTCAGCCGTGCCATGGTGCAGGGCGAGCGGGTTGATGAAGGCCTGACCACGGGTATCGAGCCGGTGAAGACTGTCGGGGAGTTGCGGGCGCTGGGCTGGTCGAGTCATGATGCGCTGCGCGATGATCTGCCGGTCACCGCCTTCCGCCTGGAGGGCGAAAACGGCCCCGAGTACTGGATGGGCCTGAAGAACTTCTACGCGATCACTCGCTACAACCGCAGCGTGATGTACGCCATGGCGGTGCATCAGCTTTCGGAACAGCTGGTCCAAGCACGGGGCGTCAAGTAATGCGCGCAATCATCTCTGCCACTACCTTCAAGCTGCTGACCTGCATGACTGTCGGCATGCTGTTGGTCAGCTGCTCTTCCAGCCGCCCGACCACCACCCAGAAAAGCGGTAATACAGTCCGCGCCCAGCCCGGCCTGGACATCAACCGTGCCCACAAGGACGGTGCGCCGTGGTGGGACGTGGACGTGAACAAGATCCCCGACGCCACGCCAACCGTGCACACCGGCAACTACAAGGCCAACCCTTACACGGTACTGGGCAAGACCTACTACCCGATGCAGGACTCGCGCAACTACCGCGCCGAGGGTACCGCGTCGTGGTATGGCACCAAGTTTCACGGGCAGAACACGGCCAACGGCGAGCTTTATGACCTGTACGGCATGAGCGCGGCGCACAAGACCTTGCCGCTGCCGGCCTATGTGCGGGTGACCAACCTGGCCAACGGCCGCAGCGTGGTCCTGCGGGTCAACGACCGTGGCCCGTTCTACTCCGACCGTATCATCGACCTGTCCTATGCGGCGGCGAAGAAGCTCGGCTACGCCGAAATCGGCACCGCGCATGTGCGCGTCGAAGGTATCGACCCGCAACAATGGTGGGCCCAGCGTGGCCAGCAGCCACCGTTGGTGCTGAAGGAGCCTCAGGTTGCCCAGACCCAGTCGATCCCGGCCAGCACCGGCCGAGTCGAGCAGTGGACGCCGCCACCCCAGCAACACGCTGCACCCGTAGTGCCCGTTCAAGTCGGCGGCAACAATGTGCCGGCAGGCAACGGCGGCAGTTTCTTGCAAGTGGGCGCCTTCGCCAACCCGGACGCCGCCGAACTGCTGCGTTCGAAACTGAGCACCATGGTCAGCGCGCCGGTGTTCATCAGCTCCATCGTGCGTAACCAGCAAACCTTGCACCGCGTGCGTTTGGGGCCGATCAGCAGCCAGGGCGAGATCCAGCAGGCGCAGAACAGCATTCGCCTGGCGAACTTGGGGCAGGCCAAGCTGGTCACAGCTGACTGACCGCACCGGCCAAACTGTCGGTTTTGTCATGAATTGACGGGCGCGGGCATGTACAATGTCCGCTTTTGCCCGCAGCGACATAAAGCCGCAGTGTGCGGGCTCGGCCCAAGGCCTTAAAAACTAGACTGACTGGCGCTGGGCACACGATGTGGCCCAGGCAACATCTCAGACCATTAGCGATTTTCGAGAGACGGATGAACATCACCAACCTTGCCAAACGACTTTGCCTGCCCGTACTGCTGATGATCACGCCTGCTGCTTTCGCGGCAGAGCAGATGATGCCGGCACCACCGCAACTGGCAGCCAAGTCCTACGTACTCATGGACGCGTCCAGCGGCAACGTGCTGGTCGAGAACAACGGTGACGAGCGCCTGCCGCCAGCCAGCTTGACCAAGCTGATGACCGCCTACATCGCCACCCTGGACATTCGCCGCGGCCAGATCGGTGAAAACGACCCGGTCACCGTCAGCGAAAACGCCTGGCGTACCGGTGGTTCGCGCATGTTCATCAAGGTTGGCAGCCAGGTGACTGTCAGCGACCTGCTGCACGGCATCATCATCCAGTCGGGTAACGATGCGTCTGTTGCGCTGGCCGAGCACATTGCCGGCAGCGAAGACGCCTTCGCCGACATGATGAACAAGACGGCCGCTGACCTGGGCATGTCCAACAGCCACTTCATGAACCCGACCGGCCTGCCGAACCCCGAGCACTACTCCTCGGCGCACGACATGGCCCTGCTGGCGCGCGCGATCATCGACGTCGACCCGGCCCACTATGCGATTTACTCGCAGAAAGAGTTCTTCTGGAACAACATCAAGCAGCCGAACCGCAACCTGCTGCTGTGGCGTGACAAGACCGTCGACGGCCTGAAAACTGGCCACACCGACGAAGCCGGTTACTGCATGGTGGCTTCGGCCGTACGTGACGGCCAGCGCCTGATCGCCGTGGTGTTCGGCACCAACAGCGAGCAGTCCCGTGCTGCCGAGACCCAGAAGCTGCTGACCTACGGCTTCCGCTTCTTCGAAACTCAGACCTTCTATCAGAAAGGCACCGAGCTGACCCAGGCTCCAGTCTGGAAGGGCGCCACCAGCCAGGTCAAAGCTGGCCTGGCCAACGACCTGACCATGACTATGCCTAAAGGCCAATTGAAGCGCCTTCAGGCTTCGATGACCATGAACCCGCAGCTCACCGCACCGATCGCCAAAGGTGACGTGATCGGCAAAGTGGAAGTCAAACTGGACGAGAACGTGGTTCACAGCGCCGACCTGATCGCCCTCGATGGCGTCGAGGAAGGTGGTTTCTTCCGCCGTATGTGGGATAGCATCCGTCTATTCTTCTACGGGTTGTTCAACTGATAACGTGACCTGCCACGCTCCCGCTGTTCAGGCGGGAGCGTTGTTGTTGCCACGGCTTACGAGGCCGTTTCCGCTATGAGCGAACCTGACGTCAAGTCGCACAAAATCGAATTCCCCTGCGCCGACTACCCGATCAAGGTCATCGGCGATACCGTTGTCGGTTTCAAGGACATGGTCATCGAAGTCCTCAGCAAACACGCCAAGGTCGACCTCGCCACGCTGGCCGAGCGCCAGAGCAAGGAAGGCAAGTACACCACGGTGCAATTGCACATCGTTGCCGAGAGCGAGAACCAGCTGCACGATATCAACAGCGCCCTGCGCGCTACCGGCATCGTGAAAATGGTGCTCTGATGTCCGCCTGTCTCGGTTTTCGCGATCTTGGCCTGCAGCCCTATGAACCGGTGCTGGAAGCCATGCGTCGCTTTACCGAGCAGCGAGGGCCCGACAGCCAGGATGAAATCTGGCTGGTCGAACACCCTTCGGTCTTCACCCAGGGCCAGGCCGGCAAGGCCGAGCACCTGCTGATTCCGGGTGATATCCCGGTGGTGCAGACCGACCGCGGTGGCCAGGTGACCTACCATGGCCCCGGGCAACTGGTGGCCTACCTGCTGCTGGATGTGCGGCGGCTGGGTTTTGGGGTACGTGAGCTGGTCAGCCGCATCGAGCAGACCCTGATCGACCTGCTTGCCAGTTACGATGTCCAGGCGGCGGCCAAGCCCGACGCCCCGGGTGTCTATGTCGATGGAGCGAAAATCGCCTCCCTCGGCCTGCGAATCCGCAACGGCCGTTCGTTCCACGGCCTTGCCCTGAACGTGGACATGGACCTTGCGCCATTCCGCCGAATCAACCCCTGCGGTTATGCGGGGCTGGCCATGACCCAGCTACGCGATCTGGCAGGCCCGATCGAACTCAACGAGGTCAGGACAAGGCTGCGCGGACAGCTGGTCAAGCACCTCGACTACGCTGAGCAGACGACCCTCACGGGCGGAATCGACTGAATATGACAACTGTGCAAGAAGCCGTGCCGAACCTGATACCTACCCAGGATGCCACCCCGCGCCCAGCGCCGAAGAAGGTGGAAGCTGGGGTCAAACTGCGTGGTGCCGACAAGGTCGCGCGCATCCCGGTAAAGATCATCCCTACCGATGAACTGCCGAAAAAGCCTGACTGGATCCGCGTGCGCATCCCGGTCTCGCCCGAGGTAGACCGCATCAAGCAACTGCTGCGCAAGCACAAGCTGCACAGCGTCTGCGAAGAGGCCTCCTGCCCGAACCTGGGCGAGTGCTTCTCGGGCGGTACCGCGACCTTCATGATCATGGGTGACATCTGCACCCGTCGTTGCCCATTCTGCGACGTTGGCCACGGCCGACCGAAGCCACTGGACCTCGATGAGCCGAAGAACCTCGCCGTCGCCATCGCCGACCTGCGCCTGAAGTACGTGGTGATCACCTCGGTGGACCGCGACGACCTGCGTGATGGCGGTGCCCAGCACTTTGCCGACTGCATCCGCGAGATCCGCGCCTTGTCGCCGGGTGTGCAGTTGGAAACCCTGGTCCCGGACTACCGTGGCCGTATGGACGTGGCCCTGGAGATCACCGCGCAAGAGCCGCCGGATGTCTTCAACCACAACCTGGAAACCGTACCGCGCCTGTACAAGGCCGCGCGTCCGGGGTCGGACTACGACTGGTCGCTGGACCTGCTGCAGAAGTTCAAGCAGATGGTTCCGCACGTACCGACCAAATCGGGCCTCATGCTCGGCCTGGGCGAGACCGACGAAGAAGTCATCGAAGTGATGCACCGCATGCGCGAGCATGACATCGACATGCTGACCCTCGGCCAGTACCTGCAGCCGTCGCGCAGCCACTTGCCGGTACAGCGTTTCGTGCACCCGGACACCTTCGCCTGGTTCGCCGAAGAAGGCTACAAGATGGGCTTCAAGAACGTGGCTTCCGGCCCGCTGGTGCGTTCTTCGTACCACGCTGACCAGCAGGCTCACGAAGCCAAGATCAAGCTCTGAGCCTGGTCTGAAGCACCCGTGCCGATGCGCGCCGAAAGGCGGCATCGGCATTTTTGTTTGTGTGCCCTGTACTGCAAGGAGTTGCGATGAATTGCGCCGAAACCGTTGAATCCCGACTGCCCGCTGCCCTGGGGGCGAACGCCTGCTTTGCCATCGTCGCCCCGGCCGGGCCGGCGCGGCTGGATGCGCAAAAGGCCAGCCAGTGGTTCACCGAGCGTGGCTACCGCTGCCGTATCTACCCGGGCGTTGAACAGGCGCAGGGCTACCTGGCGGGGCCCGATCAGCAGCGGCTGCAGGACCTGCACGATGCGTTTGCAGACCCGGCCATCGACGCCATCCTGTGCATGCGCGGCGGCTATGGCAGCATGCGCCTGCTCGACAGCCTCGACTTTGACCTGATCCGTTGCAACCCCAAGCCGCTGATCGGCTACAGCGACATCACGGCGCTGCACACGGCTATCCAGCGCAAAGCCGGGTTACTGACCTTCCATGGGGCGATGCTGAATGCCGACCTGTTGGGCGCCAAACTAGAGCCGACCGAGTCGTCGCTGCTGGCGCAATTGATCGGGCAGGTGGGTGCAGGCGATGCGATCGCGCACCCGGCCGACTTTGCGTTGAGCTGCGTGGTGCCGGGGGTTGCCCGCGGGCGTTTACTGGGGGGCAACCTGTCGATGCTGGGGGCGACCCTGGGGACGGTGGCAGAGATCGATACGCAGGGCTGCATTCTGTTTATCGAAGACGTCAACGAGCCGTTGTTCAGGGTGGATCGTTTGCTGACCCAGTTGCGCCTGGCGGGCAAGCTTGCGGGGGTGAAGGGGGTGCTGGTGGGGGATTTTGCCGGGATCACCGTGGCGGCGTTGACGCCGCTGCTGCAGGACATTTTCGGGCCGCTGGGCGTGCCGGTGGTGGCCGGGTGGCGCAGTGGGCATTGTGATCCGAACGTGTGCTTGCCGCTGGGGGCTGAGGTGGTGCTGGACAGTGGGGAGATGAGGCTGGTGTTGCAGCAGGATTTGTTTAGGGCTTGAGATCGTGGGGCCGCGTTGCGGCCCTTTCGCGACGCAAGGCCGCTCCTACAGGGGACCGCGTACTTCTGTAGGAGCGGCCTTGTGTCGCGAAAGGGGCGCAACGCGCCCCCAGCGTTCTTACTGCTGACGCAGGCTCTCGAGCAACTTGTGCGTCGGGTACCCATCCGCCGGCCATCCCAACCCCTGCTGGGCATTGCGAATGGCCTTGCGGGTGTTGGCGCCTATGATGCCATCGGCGTTGCCCGCGTCATGCCCGCTGGCGTTGAGCAAGTGTTGCAGCTCCATGCGCTCGCTGCGGCTCAAAGGCAGGTCCTCTTTCGGCCAGCTGCCGGCAATGAAGCCCCAGCCCGAGAACCGGTCACCCAGCAGGCTTACGGCCAGTGCATAGGAGGACGAGTTGTTGTACTTGAGGATGGCGCGAAAGTTGTCCAGCACCAGGAACGCCGGGCCGCGCGCACCTGCAGGCAGCAGCAGGGCGGCAGACAGCTGATTGCTGTTGGCGGGCAGCTGAGTACCGGCTGGCAGCTTCACGCCCAGTTGCAGCCACTCGCTCACCGGCTTGCGCAGCGACCCGTCGGCCAGCCAGAAGTCGAACCCGGCCGGCACTTGCACTTCAAAGCCCCAAGGCTGGCCCCGTTTCCAGCCAGAGCTCTGCAGGTAGTGCGCTGTGGAGGCCAGGGCATCGGGGGTGCTGTTCCAGATATCCCGGCGGCCATCACCGTCGAAATCCACTGCATGGGTGTTGTAAGTGGTCGGGATGAACTGGGTCTGGCCCATGGCGCCAGCCCACGAGCCACGCATGGCCTCTGGCTGGATATCACCGTTCTGCAGGATTTGCAGGGCGGCAATCAGCTGGTCTTGGGCGAATTGGGGGCGGCGGCCTTCGTAGGCCAAGGTCGCCAGTGAGCGAATGACCGACTTGCTGCCCTGGAACTGGCCGAAGTTGCTCTCCATGCCCCAGACCGAAACCAGCACTTGGCGGTCTACGCCATAGCGTTGCTCGATGCGGGTCAACAGTTCTGCATTCTGCTCCATCAGCTTCTTGCCGTTGCGCACGCGCAGTGGCGACAGTGCGCCTTCCAGGTATTCCCACACCGGGCGGGTGAATTCTGGCTGGCTGCGGTCGGCCTTGATCACGTCCATGTCGGGGGTGACACCGAGGAACGCACGGTCGAAGGTGTTTGGCGAAATGCCAGCCTGCAAGGCTTGTTGGCGGAAGCCAGCCTGCCATTGCGCGAAGGTTTGCAGGGGCTGGATCTCAGTAGCGCTGGCGTCGGGCGTTGCACCAGGCACGTTCACCACCGGGGCGGGCTGGGCAGGTGCCAGCGGCAAGGCATCGGCGGCGGTGGGTTTTTCCGCGCAGGCGACGAGCAGGATGAAGCTGGAGGCCGCGATCAGCTGGCGGGATTTCCAACGGGGAAGAAGGCTGAGGAGCATGCACAGATCCAGAATTTCAGGTCAGGTGACGACCATACCATGCCTGCGCTTTCGATGCTTTCATGCCGCCAAAAAGTAAGAAGCCTCCCAATCTCTCGATTGGAAGGCTTCGCGGCGGTAGCTGCCTTTGCCCTTGTCCGGTTGTTCCTGGCGGCAGCGGAACAGTGGCTGGGCGACGATCGACTTGGCCTTGTTGGGGCCGTGCTTCTTCGGTTTTTTGCTCATGGTGCGTTTCCCGATGGGTGGCTTTCGGGGCGCACTGTAGGCCGCTGGGTGGGGGAGGGCCAATTGATTGTGTATATGGTTGGGGACTTAGGGCTGCTATGCAGCCCATCGCGACACAAGGCCGCTCCTACAGGGGTACGCGATTGTTGTAGGAGCGGCCTTGTGTCGCGATGGGCCGCGAAGCGGCCCCGGCTATTCGGAAGGGAGCGCTAGCCGCTGGCCGGCCATCAGCAGCGACAAACGCGACAACCCAGTCCAGGGCGAACCCTCGGCCTGGCCCTTGATCTGCGCATCGATCCGCTGGGCATCCTGCAACAGCTGGGCCCAGCGTTGCGCCGAGAGGCGCTGCAGGGCTTTGCTGACCAGCGGGCGGCGTTTATCCCACACCGGTGGCCGCGCCTGGCTGAAGGCCTTGTCCAGCGGTACGCCCTGGCTGAACTGTTGGGCCAGCCCGGCCAGTTGGCGCAGTTCGCGCGCCAGTGCCCACAGAATCACCGGCGGCTCCACGCCTTCGCCGCGCAGGCCTTCAAGCATGCGCAGGGCGTGCGCGGCTTCGCCATTGAGAATGGCATCGACCAGGCCGAAGACATCGAAGCGGGCGCTGTCGGCGACCGCCGCCTGTACGGTCTCGACGGTGATCTGGTTACCGTCGGCCAGCAGCTTTAGTTTTTCGATTTCCTGGGCGGCAGCCAGCAGGTTGCCTTCGACCCGGGCGGCGATCAGGTCCACGGCATCGCGTTGAGCCGAAAGGCCTGCCTGCGACAGCCGCTGGTTGATCCACTGCGGCAATTGGTGCGCATCCACCGGCCAGATCTGGATGAACTGGCAATGGGCGCCTTCGATCAGGGCCTTGCCCCACTTGGTCTTCTGCGCGCTGCCGTCGAGCTTGGGCAGGCTGATCAGCAGCAGCGTGTCTTCGGCCGGCCTGGCGCAGTATTCCATCAAGGCGGCAGCACCCTTGTCACCGGGCTTGCCGGAGGGCAAGCGCAGTTCCAGCAGGCGGCGCTGGGCGAACAGCGACAGGCTGGCGCCCGCCTGGAGCAAGGTGCCCCAGTCGAAATTGGCGTCGGCGCTGAACACCTGGCGTTCGTCGAAACCTTGCTGGCGTGCGGCGCCGCGGATGGCGTCAGCGGCTTCCTGGCACAGCAATGGGTCGTCGCCGCTGACCACGTAAACCGGTGCCAGGGCGCCTTGCAGGTGCTTGTTGAGTTGGGCGGGGGCGAGTTTCATCGGAAACAGGCGGGGCACCTAAGGTGCCCCGCACGGGCTCAGTTGCCCGGAACTTCCAGTGGCGACTGCTGAGGCGTTTCCGCCTGCTGGCGGCGTGCCGCTTCCAGCGCGGCGGCTTCAGCCTGGGCGCGTTCGTCGGCTTTACGCTGCAGCTCGTCGAGTTGCGTCGGGGTCAGCATCTGCAGGCGTACGACCATGGCGTTGACCAGGTCGCGGCGCATTTCGTCACGTGCCCGTTTGGCTTCCTGCTCGGAACCGGTGATGTTGGAACCGTCACGCACGTAGACCTTGCGCATTTCCAGTTTGTCGCTGAGCAGTTCCAGGTTGTTCAGGCCCTGGATGCTGTAGTTCAGTACCGTGGTCAGCTCGTACTCGGCCGAGCGGCTGCCACCGGTGTAGGTCGCGGCGCGTTCGTTTTCCTGCTCGTTGGTCAGCACCAGGCGGTAAGGCGCGCCCGCGTGCAGGTTGACGCCGTTACGCTCCAGAACCTGACGCAGCTGGGTCACGGTTTCGCCATAGGCATTGCGCGCGCTGACGTCCATCTCTTTGACGCTCAGCTCGGTGGTGCCGGTGCCACGCAGCTGGAAACCGCAGGCGCTGAGCACGACGGCCAGGCCGATTACCAGCAGATTGCGTTTGATCATGTTGTTGCTCCCTCTTGGGCCTGTACCGCCCGCCCGCAGAACCTGCGGGCGGGCGTGCCATCAATTGGCGACGATGTTGACCAGCTTGCCCGGTACCACGATGACCTTGCGGATGGTCAGGCCATCGATGAAGCGCAGGACATTCTCGTTGCTGCGGGCGGCGGCTTCGATTTCCTCGCGGCTGGCGGCGGCCGGCATTTCGACCTGGCCACGCAGCTTGCCGTTGACCTGCACCACTAGGACGATGCTGTCCTGTACCAGTGCGCTCTCGTCGACGGCTGGCCAGCCAGCATCGATGACCGCCTGGTCGTGGCCCAGCGCCTTCCACAGTTCGTGGGAGATGTGCGGGGTGATCGGCGCCAGCAGCAGGGTGACGGCTTCAAGGCCTTCCTGCAGCAGGGCACGGTCCTGTTCGGTGGCTTGCGGGGCCTTTTCCAGCACGTTCATCACGGTCATCACCTGGGCGATGGCGGTGTTGAACTTGTGGTACTGGCCCACGTCGGTGCTGGCCTGCTTGATCGCGGCGTGGATGGCGCGGCGGATGACCTTTTGCGCGTCGTCCAGCGTGGCGACATCCAGCTTGCCCGGCAGGCCCTGGCTGACGTGGCCTTGGGCCAGACGCCAGACACGGCGCAGGAAGCGGCTTGCGCCTTCGACGCCGGAATCGGACCACTCCAGGCTCATGTCGGGCGGCGATGCGAACATCATGAACAGGCGGCAGGTATCGGCGCCGTAGGCTTCGATCATCGATTGCGGGTCGACGCCGTTGTTCTTCGACTTCGACATCTTCTCGGTGCCGCCGATTTCCACCGGCAGGCCGTCGGTCTTCAGGCGGGCGCCAATGATCTTGGCTTTGGCGTCACGTTCGATCTCGACATCGGCCGGGTTGAACCAGTCCTTGCCGCCGTTGCTGGCAACGCGGTAGTAGGTCTCGGCGACCACCATGCCCTGGGTCAGCAGGTTCTTGAACGGCTCGTTCGAGGTGACCAGGCCTTCGTCACGCATCAGCTTGTGGAAGAAGCGCGCGTACAGCAGGTGCAGGATCGCGTGCTCGATACCGCCGATGTACTGGTCGACCGGCAGCCAGTGGTTGGCGGCTTTAGGGTCGACCAGGCCTTGGTCGTAGTTTGGCGAGGCGTAGCGGGCGAAGTACCAGGACGACTCGACGAAGGTGTCCATGGTGTCGGTTTCGCGCTTGGCCGCCGTGCCGCATTTCGGGCAGGTGCATTCGTAGAACTCGGGCATGCGCGCCAGCGGCGAGCCGGCACCGTCCGGTACCACGTTTTCTGGCAGGGTGACCGGCAGCTGGTCTTCCGGCACCGGCACGTCGCCGCAGGACGGGCAGTGGATGATCGGGATCGGGCAGCCCCAGTAACGCTGACGGCTGATGCCCCAGTCGCGCAGGCGGAACTGGGTGCGCGACTTGCCGAGTTCCTTGCGGATCAGGGCGGCTTCGATGGCGTCAAAGGCGCCGGCGAAGTCCAGGCCGTCGAACTCGCCGGAATTGATCAGTTGGCCATGCTCGCCGTAGGCAGCCTGCCACTCGTTGCCGACTTCATCGCCAGCGCTGGTGCGCACCACGGCCTTGACCGGCAGGTTGTACTTGTGGGCGAACTCGAAGTCGCGCTCGTCGTGGGCCGGCACGGCCATCACGGCGCCGTCGCCGTAGTGCATCAGCACGTAGTTGGCGACCCAGACCGGCAGCTTCTCGCCGGTCAGCGGGTGTTCCACCAGCAGGGAAGTGGGCATGCCCTTCTTCTCCTGGGTGGCCATGTCGGCCTCGGCGACGCTGCCGCTCTTGCACTCGTCGATGAACGCCTGCAGCGCCGGGTTGCCTTGGGCAGCCTGGGTGGCCAGCGGGTGTTCGGCGGCGACGGCGACGTAGGTGGCGCCCATCAGCGTGTCAGGACGGGTGGTGAAGACCTTGAGGGCGCCTTCGTGGCCGATGCTGGCCTGGTCGAACGGGAACTGGACTTCCATGCCGCGCGACTTGCCGATCCAGTTGCGCTGCATGGTCTTGACCTGTTCAGGCCAGCCCGGCAGCTCGTCGAGGCTCTCGAGCAACTCGTCGGCGTAGTCGGTGATGCGGAAGTAGTACATCGGGATTTCGCGCTTTTCAATCAGCGCGCCCGAACGCCAGCCGCGACCGTCGATGACCTGCTCGTTGGCGAGCACGGTCTGGTCGGCCGGGTCCCAGTTCACGGTACCGTTCTTGCGGTAGATGACGCCCTTTTCGAACAGGCGGGTGAACAGCCACTGTTCCCAGCGGTAGTAGTCCGGCTTGCAGGTGGTGACTTCACGTGCCCAATCGATGGCCAGGCCCAGGCTCTTGAGCTGGGTCTTCATGTAGTCGATGTTTTCGTACGTCCACTTGGCCGGGGCGACGTTGTTTTTCATCGCCGCGTTTTCCGCGGGCATGCCGAAAGCGTCCCAGCCCATCGGCTGCAGGACGTTTTTGCCCAGCATGCGCTGGTAGCGGGCAATCACGTCACCGATGGTGTAGTTGCGCACGTGGCCCATGTGTAGCTTGCCGCTCGGGTACGGGAACATCGATAGGCAATAGTAGGTGTCTTTGCCTGGCTGTTCGGTAACAGCGAACGATTGTTGCTCGTCCCAGAAGTTCTGGGCGGCGGCTTCGATATCACGGGGCGTGTATTGTTCGTGCATGGCTACTTTTGGCTGAGAGAGAAGAGACCTTGTTCCAGGCAGCGGAACCTCGCTGCAACCGGTACTCCGGTGTCGTTTAGAGTGAACGCCGTAGCATACAGCAGCGCTGCGCATCGTGGGAAACCTTGATTGCGAATGCCCGCTGGTCGCGGCAAACGGCTGCTTTTTAGAGTGACGCTAAGCTCAGGTGTGGGGGGAGATATTTTTATCTTCAATGAGGTGAACGGATGGGAGAGACGCAGCTACCCGCAATCAAACCGGAGCTTTACGAACGCCTGATCGACCGCCTTGGCCTGGCATTGGAAGTTGCCCGGACGTCGGTACGATTGCGCGACGAGAGTCCAGCCGAGCTGGAGTTGCGCGGCCTTAGCCACGCAGAGTTCGAAGTGATCAAGGCCTACCTGGAATCCCTTCCGGAGCGCCAAAATGCCTGTGCCGGCAGTTACCCGCAAGCGGAGCCGACATCGGCCAAGATCATCTGGCTCAAGGACAAGAAACGCCCCGCCAGCACGGCGAGATCCAGGACGCTGCCGCATCGTTAGCCGTTCAGGACGCCAGGCGCAGGCCATCGCGCGCCGGTTCTTCAATACACTTCTCACGATCGTCGCCGGCCGCACACTTGTTGCCCGGCGTCGATCCTCTTAGGCTGCACGCCTTCCATGGAGGTGTAGCCGATGCCCATTCGATTCTTCATCAAGCAATGGCTGATGCCGCCGGGCGTCCTGTTCCTGCTGCTGCTGGCCGCCTGGTGGCTGCGTACCCGCCGCCCGCGGCTGGCGGCGCTGTGCTTTGCAGTGGGGCTGGGTGGCCTGTGGCTGATGAGTTTGCCCCTGGTGGTGCAGGAGTCGGCACGGTTGCTGGAAACCGAACCGCCTTTGCAGGTCAGCGAGTGGGCGGGCCTTGCCGGCAGGGTGGATGCCATCGTCGTGCTAGGTGCCGGGCGTGAGCGCGGTGACCCGGCCTGGGGTGGGGATGACCAGCCTACGGCAACGGCCCTTGAGCGCATGCGCTTTGCTGCGCGGCTGGCCAAGGCGTCGGGGTTGCCGGTGCTGACCAGCGGTGGCTTGCACTACGGCACGCCGCCGAGCGAGGCGCGGTTGATGGCCGATCGCTTGCGTGAAGACTTTGGCGTCGAGGTGAAGTGGCAAGAGCAGGCCAGCCGTACCACCTGGGAAAATGCGCGGTTCACGGCGGATATTCTGCAGCCGCTGGGTATTCGTCGCGTGGTGGTGGTGACCCAGGCCTGGCACATGCAGCGTTCGCGTTTCAGCTTTGAGCAGGCGGGGTTCAAGGTGGTGCCAGCGCCGATGGGGTTCCTGGGGCGTGATCATGCCCGGCCGTTTGCCGGGTTGCTGCCAGAGAGCCGGGCGATGTGGCAGAGCGGGCAGTTGCTGAATGAGGCGGTGGGGTTGGTGGGGTATCGGGTGTTCTATTGAATCTACGTTGCCTGTGCCGGCCTCTTCGCGGGGCAAGCCCGCTCCCACACTTTGCAACTGCGCCCTGGAGCAATGGTGCTTGTGGGAGCGGGCTTGACCCGCGAAGAGGCCGGCACAGTCTGCATCAGACAGTCTTGGCGATGCGCCCCGCCAGCAACGCCCAGCCCAGCAATAGCACACAGAGGATCGCCAGCGGCCACGAGCGCCACTGCAGGTAAGGCGTCAATTGCTGCATCGGCACCACCTCGCCATACAGCACCGCCTGCTGGAACTGCGGAATTTGCGTGGTAATGCGCCCGAACGGGTCGATCAGCGCGGTTATGCCGTTGTTGGTGGCGCGGATCATCCAGCGGCCGGCTTCCAGTGCCCGCATCTGCGCCATCTGCAGGTGTTGCAGGGGGCCGATGGAGGTGCCGAACCAGGTGTCGTTGCTGATGGTCAGCAGCAGGTCGCTGCGCGCCGCCAGGCTCGCCGCGAACTCCGGGTAGACAACCTCGTAGCAGATATACGGCGCAATCTGGTAACCCTTGGCCTGCAGCAGCGGCTGGTCTTCGGGGCCCCGGGCAAAGTCCGACATGGGCAGGTTGAAGAACTCGATCGCGCCACGCAGCATGTCTTGCAGCGGCACATACTCGCCAAACGGTACCAGTTTCTGCTTGAGGTAGGTGCCGTCGCCTTCGCCGGTCACGGTGATGCCGTTGTAATAGCGGCGCTGGTGGTGCACCACCTCACGTACGGGGACGCCGGTGATCAGCGCCGAATGCCGCTCGGCGGCAAAGCGGCCCATCACGTCGATGTAGCCTTGGGCCTGGTCCTTGAGCACCGGGACCGCGGTTTCGGGCCAGATCAACAGGTCTACGGGCTTCGAGGTGAAGGTCATGTCGCGGTACAGCGCCAGCTGTGCGTCGATGTGCGCCGGGTCCCATTTCACCTCCTGCTCGACGTTGCCTTGGATGGCGGCCACTTTGAGTGGATCACCCGCAGGCTTGGTCCAGGCGTGCCCCTTGAGGGCCATGCCCAGTACCCAGGGGGCGAGCAGCAGCACGCCGGCGGCGGCCAGGAACGAGGGCCGGGCGCGTAGCCGATGCAGGTTGCACAGCAAGGCAGCGCTAAGCGCCAGGGTGAAGGAAATCAGCCACACGCCGCCTAGCGGCGCCAAGCCCGCCAAGGGGCCATCGAGCTGGCTGTAGCCCGCATAAAGCCAGGGGAAGCCGGTCAGGAACCAGCCCCGGAAGGCCTCTTGCAACAGCCACAGGGCAGCGAAGCACAAGGCATCGGCCAGCGGCGCCTCGTTGCGCCGCAGCCAGCGCGCCCACAGCCACGTGGGCAGGGCGAAGAACCAGGCAAGGGCGGCGAAGAACGCCAGCAGCAGCAGGATCGCCAGCAGTGGCGAAGCGCCGCCGTAGGTGTTCATGCTGACGTAGATCCACCAGGTGCCGGCGCCGTACAGGCCAAAGCCGAAACACCAGCCGCGGCCCATGGCCTGGCGCGGGCTGAGCTCGCGCAGGCCAAGGTAAAGCAGGGCGATGGACAACAGGGCCAGCGGCCAGATGTCGAACGGCGCCAGGGCCAGGAGGGTGGAAGCGCCGGCCGCCATGGCCAGCAGGTTACCGGGCCAGCCGGGGCGGGTGATCCAACGCATGATTGTCCTTAGCGGGTGATCGGTGTCAGGCGCAGCAGGTGAATCCGCCGGCTGTCGGCATTGAGAATGCGGAACTTGTAGGCACCGATCTCGGTGGTTTCGTTGCGCTTGGGCAGGTGCCCGAACGCGCTCATCACCAGGCCGCCCACGGTGTCGAATTCGTCATCGGAGAAGGTGCTGTCGAAGAACTCGTTGAAGTTCTCGATCGGGGTCAGCGCCTTGACCAGGAAGTCGCCACTGGGCAGCGGCTTGATGTAGCTGTCTTCCTCGACGTCGTGTTCGTCTTCGATGTCACCGACGATCTGTTCGAGCACGTCCTCGATGGTCACCAGGCCTGCCACACCGCCGTATTCGTCGATGACGACGGCCATGTGGTTATGGTTGGCGCGGAACTCGCGCAGCAGCACGTTCAGGCGCTTGGACTCCGGCACGAAGGTGGCCGGGCGCAGCAGGTCCTTGATGTTGAAGCTGTCGCCGTTCTCTTTGAGGATCAGCGGCAGCAGGTCCTTGGCGAGCAGGATGCCCAGCACATCATCGTGGCTTTCGCCGATCACCGGGTAGCGCGAGTGCGCGGCGTCGATCACCGCCGGCAGGAACTCGCGAGGCGATTGGCTGGCCTTGATGCTGATCATTTGCGAGCGCGGCACCATTATGTCGCGCACCTGCAGGTCAGCAACCTGGATAGCGCCTTCGACAATGGTCAGCGCTTCGCTGTCGAGCAGCTTGTTCTGATGGGCTTCGCGCAGCAGCTCAAGGAGCTCCTGGCGGTTTTTCGGCTCATGGGCAAAAGCCTGGGTCAGTTTACCCAGCCAGGACTTTTGCCCGTTGCTCGATCGATCTTCGCTCATGGCGGTTCTCGTGATCCTTGCAGTATCAGTGTGTGATGGTTTCGTCTTCATCGTCGGCATACGGGTCAGGGTGACCCAGTTCTGCCAGCAATTCTCGTTCCAGGGCTTCCATTTCCTCGGCTTCGTCATCGTCGATGTGGTCGTAGCCGAGCAAGTGCAGGCAGCCGTGGATGACCAGGTGCGCCCAGTGGGCCTCTAGGGTTTTGCCCTGTTCGGCGGCCTCGCGCTCGACCACCGCCACGCAGATCACCAGGTCGCCCAGCAGGGGGATATCGAGCAGGTCATCAGGCACGTCGGCCGGGAACGACAGCACATTGGTCGCGTAGTCCTTGTGCCGGTAGGTGTGGTTCAGCTCGCGGCCTTCGGCTTCGTCGACCAGGCGGATGGTCATCTCCGAGTCGGCGCTGCGCTGGCGCAGGGCCAACTCGCACCAGCGGCGGAAGGCAGCATCGTCAGGGGCGGCGGCGTCCGTGGCCCGTTGCAAGTCAAGTTCAAGCATCTTTGCCGGGTGCCTCTGGCTTGGCCTGACGGCCTTCGAAGCGGTCATAGGCCTCGACGATGCGTTGCACCAGTGGGTGACGAACCACATCTTTGGGTTGGAAATGGGTAAAGCTGATACCCGGAACGTCCCGGAGCACCTCGATCACGTGCGCCAGGCCCGACTTCGTGCCACGGGGCAGGTCGACCTGGGTGATGTCACCGGTGATCACCGCCGTCGAGCCGAAGCCGATGCGGGTGAGGAACATCTTCATCTGCTCAAGCGTGGTGTTCTGGCTTTCGTCGAGGATGATGAAGCTGTTGTTCAGGGTACGGCCACGCATGTAGGCCAGCGGGGCGATCTCGATCACCTGGCGCTCGATCAGCTTGGCCACGTGTTCGAAGCCAAGCATTTCGTACAGGGCGTCGTACAGCGGGCGCAGGTACGGGTCGATCTTCTGTGCCAGGTCACCGGGCAGGAAGCCGAGCTTTTCGCCCGCTTCGACTGCCGGGCGTACCAGCAGGATGCGGCGCACTTGCTCGCGCTCCAGGGCATCTACGGCACAGGCCACGGCCAGGTACGTCTTGCCGGTACCGGCCGGGCCGATGCCGAAGTTGATGTCGTTGGCCAGGATTTCCTTGACGTACCGCTGCTGGTTGACACCGCGCGGGCGAATGTTGCCCTTGCGCGTGCGCAACGAGACGCTGACCTCGTTGACCGCCGGGTTGTCGATGTTCTCGACGGTCGATTCCTGCAGGTACAGGTGGACCGTTTCTGGCGACAAGTCGGTGGCCTTGGCCTCGCGGTAGAGGCGGCGCAGCAGTTGCTCGGCAGCGGAGGTGGTCTTGGGTTCGCCGATCAGTTCGAACTGATTGCCGCGGTTGCGGATCTCGATGGCCAGGCGTTGCTCGATGAGGCGCAGGTGCTCGTCGAACTGGCCGCACAAGTTGGCGAAACGGTGGGCCTCGAAAGGTTCGAGGATGAAACGATGAGGTTCTATGGGTGCGTTCAAGGTCGTTTTTAGCCGCCCGACGGCAATGGGTGTGAGCTCAAGAATAACCCTTGAATGGCAGTGGCGAAAGCACTGAAACGTTCAACGGTATGTAGGGCCTGTTCTGGCCTGTTCGCGGGTGAACACGCTCCCACAGGTACTGCGCAGGTTTCAAGGCCGGTGGAGAGCCTGTGGGGGCGGGTTTACCCGCGAACAGGCCGGCACTGCTATGATGCGCACCTTTTCTTACGCATGTGTTATCCCGCCAACCATGAGCAAACGCGAACCCGCCATCTATAAAGTGATCTTCCTCAACCAGGGGCAGGTCTTCGAGATGTATGCCAAGCAGATCTACCAGAGCGACCTGTGGGGCTTCCTGGAAATCGAGGAGTTCGTCTTCGGCGAGCGCACCCAGGTGGTGGTCGACCCCAGCGAAGAGAAGCTCAAGAGCCAGTTCGAGGGCGTGATCCGCAGCTTCGTGCCGATGCATTCGATCGTGCGCATCGACGAGGTCGAGCGCTTGGGCACGGCGAAGATCAGCGAGGCCAAGGGTGGCGGCAATGTGATGCCGTTCCCCATGCCGATGCCAGAGAAGTAGGGCGTTTCAGGGAAGTGGCGAGAACGGCGAGCGCCCTTCGGCGTTCTGCAGTTCAAGCAGGTACTTGCGGAAGATCTGGCCGAGCACCTGGGTCGCGTGTTCCAGCTCGTCGCGGGGCATCTGCTCGGTCACTTCGTCGGCCATGTCCAGCGCATCTTCGGCGCCGTTGACCGCCGCCATCTTCAGCAGAATGTAGGCCTGCACGTTGTTGGCCTTGACCCCTTCGCCGCGGAAGAACATGGCGCCAAGCCGGTATTGGGCCTGGGCGTGGCCTTGCAACGAGGCCTGCTGAAACCAGTTCAGGGCCTTGTTCAGGTCTTTGGGCGTCTGGGTGTAGTAGTACTCGCCCAGTTCGAACTGCGCCTGGGCATCCCCCGTCGTCGCCGTCTGCTCGCAGGCCTTGAGGGCATTGGCGAGGTCTTCTGGCTGAACATTCAGGGTGCAGCGGCTCGTCGCTGGAATCAGCAATGAGTTACCACCCTCCGCCAGGGCCAGCAGGGGCTGTAGAAGCAACAGGCAGCCCAGGGTCAGGGCGCGGCCGGTGCGGTTCATGGGGATCGACTTACCTCTGCAAAGCTGCGGCCAATGTCTCTGGTGGCACATTATGGGATAAGCAGCGCCAACCTTACAAAGTTTTACGCGAAATTCTGTCGGGTTGGGGAAGTCAGCTGATTGTGTAGGAGCGGCCTTACGTCGCGAAAGGGCTGTAAGGGCGCTCCTACAGGGGCAAATGTGGCGATTTACTTCAGTGCAGCAAAGGCCTTTTCAGCCGCATCCAGGGTGATCTGCAGCTCCTTGTCGCCATGGGCGATGGAGGTGAAGCCCGCCTCGAACGCGCTTGGCGCCAGGTACACGCCACCGTCGAGCATCAGGTGGAAGAAGCGCTTGAAGCGATCCGCATCGCTGGCCATCACGTCGTCGAAGGTGACGATGTCATCGGCGCCGCTGAAGTACAGGCCGAACATGGCACCCGCCTGCGTGGTGACGAACGGTACGCCAGCGGCATCGGCACGCTGTTGCAGGCCGTCGAGCATGCGGCTGGTGAAATCGGTCAGTTCGGCGTGGAAGCCTGGGCGGCTGATCAGTTTCAGCGTGGTCAGGCCGGCGGCCATGGCCAGCGGGTTGCCCGACAGGGTACCGGCCTGGTAGACCGGGCCCAGCGGGGCGATGCAGCCCATGATTTCGCGCTTGCCGCCGAAGCAGCCGACCGGCATGCCGCCGCCGACGATCTTGCCGAAGGTCGACAGGTCAGGGGTGATGCCGTAGTAGCCTTGGGCGCCGCCCAGCGAGACGCGGAAGCCGGTCATCACTTCGTCGAAGATCAACACCACGCCGTGCTTGTCGCACTGCTCGCGCAGGCCTTCGAGGAAGCCCGGGGCTGGCGGTACGCAGTTCATGTTGCCGGCGACCGGCTCGACAATGATGCACGCCACGGTCTGGCCAACGTCAGCCAGGGTTTTTTCGACCGCGGCAATGTCGTTGAACGGCAGGGTCAGGGTGTGTTTGGCGAAGTCCGCCGGCACGCCCGCCGAGCTTGGCACGCCCTGGGTCAGAAGGCCCGAGCCGGCTTTCACCAGCAGGCTGTCGGAGTGGCCGTGGTAGCAGCCTTCGAACTTGATGATGGCGTCGCGGCCGGTGTAGCCACGGGCCAGGCGGATGGCGCTCATGGTGGCTTCGGTGCCCGAGCTGACCATGCGGACCATTTCCATCGACGGCACGAGCGAGCAGACCAGGTCGGCCATCTCGGTTTCCATGGCGGTCGGGGCGCCGTAGGACAGGCCGTGTTGCAGCTGGTTGCGCACCGCGTCGAGCACTTCAGGGTGGCCGTGGCCGAGGATCATCGGGCCCCAGGAACCCACGTAGTCGACGTAGCGCTTGTCGTCTTCGTCAACGACATAGGCGCCTTCGGCGTGCTTGAAGAACAGCGGCGTGCCGCCAACGCTCTTGAACGCGCGGACGGGCGAGTTGACGCCGCCCGGGATGTGCTTCTGGGCTTGGGCGAACAGGGTTTCGGAACGGGACATGGGATCTTCTCTCGAAATCAGGAAGCGAACAGGGCGTTGAAGGCACGGGCGCGGCGGGTGACTTCCTGCGCGCTATCGGTACCAAACAGGCCGTGGATCACCGCCAGCAGGTCGGCGCCATGGGCGACCAACGGGGCAGCGTTGTCGAGGGTGACGCCGCCGATCACGGCGATCGGCAGCTTGACCTGGGCGCGGGCCTGTTCCAGCAGGTCGAGGCTGGCGGCCGGTGCGCCCGGCTTGGTCACGGAGTTGAAAAAGCGACCGAAGGCCACGTAGCTGGCGCCTTCGCTGGCGGCCTGGCGGGCCAGGTCGAGCTGCGCGTGGCAGGTCGAGCCGATGATGGCGTCGCGGCCCAGCAACGCACGTGCCGGGGTCAGTGGGCCGTCGGTCTGGCCCAGGTGCACGCCGACACCCAGGCGCGCGGCCAGTTCGGCGTCGTCGTTGATGATCAGCTGGGTGTCGTAGCGCTCGCACAGTTGCTTCAAGGCTTCGGCTTCGCGCAGGCGACGCGCGGCGTCGTCACTCTTGTCGCGGTACTGCAACAGTCGCACCCCGCCGTCCAGGGCCGCTTCGACATGGGACAGAAAACGGCCGGCGAGCAGCTGGCTGTCGGTGATTGCGTACAGACCGCGTAGCTTCATCTGAAAGCCTCGTATCAGGAGCAGAAATCCAGGGGCAGGCGGCGCGGCACGTACTGGCCCTTGCCCAGTTGCTCGGCGTCACGCAGGGTGCGCCAGGTGTAGTCCAGGGCACTGCGCACAGCGCTTTGCAGTGCTTCGCCCAGGGCCAGTCGACCGGCCAGGGCGCTGGCCAGGGTGCAACCGGAACCGTGGTAGCTGCCTGGCAAGCGTTGGCAGGTCCAGGTCAGGCGTTGGCCATCGCGGCTGTACAGGCGGTTGTGGATTTCGTCTTCGTCGCCGTGACCCCCGGTAATCAACAGGTGTCTACAGAACGGCAACAGTTTCTCGGCACACTCGTCGGCGGTGCCTTCAGGCAGCTCGGCGAGAATGCGCGCTTCCGGCAGGTTCGGCGTGGCGATGGTCGCCAGCGGCAGCAGGCGTTCGCGCACGGCGTAGCCCACTTCGTCCTTGCCCAGGCGGCCACCGCCACCGGCACGCAGGACCGGGTCGCAGACCAGCGGCAGGTGCGGGTGGGCGGCAAGCAGTTCGGCGACGGTGTCGACCATGTCGATCGAACCGAGCATGCCCAGCTTGACGGCCGCTACCGTGGAGTCAGCCAGCACGGCGTTGGCCTGGGCCAGCACCCACTCGCGGTCGAGCACGCGGAAGTCGGAAACATTGACGGTATCCTGGACGGTCAGGGCGGTCACCGCGGGTGCGGCGTGACAGCCTTGGGCGATCAGGGCTTCGATATCTGCCTGCAAGCCGGCGCCGCCACTGGGGTCGTGGCCGGAGAGACAGAGGACAACGGGGCGGGAGCTGTAGGTATTCATGGGCGGCGAGCTTACCACCAAACCCATTTGTGGGGATCGTCCTACAAACGAGTTTTGCTGATCGACCGGTCAGATTCAGGTGTGTTGTTCTGCTGAAAGTATTGATTTAGAGCCTTTTGGTCGCAATTGGAGATGGCCGATTGCCGGGTAGGAAAGCTATGCTAGAGTGCTCGGATAACTCGACAAACGGGTTCTGCCGGATTACGTCGTCTCAAACGGATGGGAGGCAACCGCGACGCGACCGGACAGGCCATGCTGGGGCTGTATGCGCTATTTGCTGATTGTGCTTCTGGGCTTGTTGCCCGTGCTGGCCGTTGCGGTCGACTTCGACGACGCTACCCGCCATCTTCCGCTGGGCGAAACCCTTCAGGTCTTCGAAGACCCTGATGGCAGTACCAGCATTGCCCAAGTCAGTGAGCCCACGTTCGCCAAGCACTTTCGGGCCCATCACGAGCCTGTGTTGAACGCTGGTTATTCCACGTCAGTGTTCTGGTTGAAGATCGACCTGCGTTACCTGCCGTCGGCCACTGCCACCCCCCGCCAATGGCTGCTGGAACTGGCCTACCCACCTCTGGATCACCTCGAGTTGTACCTGCCCGACAGCACCGGTACTTACCGCCTGGCCCAGCGCACGGGCGACGCCTTGCCTTACGCCAGCCGGCAGATCCGGCAGAACAACTACCTGTTCGAGTTGCCGCTGCCCCCAGGCCAGGCGACCACCGTCTACTTGCGCTTGCACAGCCAGGGTTCGGTGCAGGCGCCGCTGGCGCTATGGTCGGCCGAGGCCTACATGGAGGACCAGCCCACGCGCCTGTACGTATTGGGCATGATCTACGGCGTGTTGCTGGTGATGCTGGTGTACAACCTGTTCATCTACCTCAGCGTGCGGGATGTCAGCTACCTCTACTACATCCTCTACATCGCCTCGTTCGGCCTTTATCAGGTTTCGGTGAACGGTGCGGGAGTCGCCTACTTCTGGCCGGACAGCCCCTGGTGGGCGAATGCCTCGACGCCCTTGTTCATTGGCGCTGCCGGTTTATTCGGCTGCCAGTTCGCCCGGCATTTTCTGCAACTGGGCAAGATCAGCCGTGGCTTCGACCGGTTGTTGCAACTGCTGATGCTGGGCGGTGGGTTGGTGATGGTCTTGGCCGTGAGCATGCCGTATGGCATCGCCCTGCGCATGGCCACGGTGCTGGCGTTGCTGTTCACCGTCAGCATCTTTGCCGCTGGCGTGTATGCCTGGTCGCGCGGTTTGCGGGTGGCGCGCTGGTTCATCATCGCCTGGTCGGCGTTTTTGCTGGGCGGGCTGGTCAACACCTTGATGGTGCTGGGTTACTTGCCGAACGTGTTTATCACGATGTATGCCAGCCAGTTGGGCTCGGCGCTGGAGGTGGCGCTGCTGTCGCTGGCGCTGGCCGACCGTATCAACAGCCTGCGCGAGCAACAGGCGCAGACCCTGCGTGAAACCGGTCGAACCCTGGAGCAGTTGAACCTGCAACTGGCCAGGAGCAACCGCTTGAAGGACGAGTTCCTGGCCACGGTCACCCATGAACTGCGCACCCCGATGAATGGTGTGATCGGCTCGCTTGAGCTGATGCACACCCTGCCGATGGAGGCCGAAATGGCCCAGTACCATCGCACAGCGGTCACGTCGGCCCAGAGCATGATGGACATGGTCGACGACATCCTCACCCTCTCCGAGCTGCAGGGCGGCCGCTTGCGTGTGCAGGCCGCGCCCTTCAGCCTGCGTAACATGCTGCAAGGCTTGCGAGCCGCACACGCTGGCCAGGCGCTGGGTAAAGGGTTGTACCTGAGCCTGGACATACCTGCCGATCTGCCAGACGCGCTCTTGACCGATGCGCAAAAACTGGCCCGTTGCCTGGGTTGCCTGCTGGACAACGGCCTGAAGTTCACCGATCAGGGCGGGGTCATGCTGCAGGTGCGTGGCCAGCGCCTGGGGCCGGACAACCTGGCGCTTACCTTTACGGTCAGCGACAGTGGCATCGGCTTTGATGATCTCGACCAGGCCACGCTTTACCAGCGTTTTTTCCAGGTTGATGGTTCCATGACCCGGCGTTATGGCGGGCTGGGGATCGGCTTGTCGATTTGCAGGCAGATGGGCGAGTTGCTGGGGGCCACGCTGTCGCATGACTCTACGCGCGGGTTGGGGAGCCGGTTCGAGCTGACGATGAAAGTCGCGATATCGCAGGTGCAGTTGCCTTCGCACTTGCAGCAGACGCGTCGCTCCTTTTAGGTTTATCGATAGCGGGCACGACGCGTTTGGGGCTGACAGGCGCCCGCCGCGGGAGGTTTAGCGCCTGGGAAATCGAGCGCCGCCCGCGCGGCGCATCGCGAGCAACGCTCGCTCCTACGTTTGTTTCGGGCCAATTATTCTTATGGGTTTTGCGCGCGTACGCCTTGGCGCATGGCTCTATATCGCGTCGTACACACCAGGCGGTCGCGCGCGCCTGCCACAGGCGTTACTGGCCCGAAACAAACGTAGGAGCGAGCGTTGCTCGCGATGCGCCGCGCGGGCGGCGCTCGGTCTCATAGGCGCTAAATGTGTTGTGGCGAGCACCTATCAGCCCTGATGCATTCTCAAGACTTGCCCCTGCGATATCTGCACGGGAGCCATGGCCAAGGCGTTGCTGGATGATGCCGAGTTGGGCTTGATGCATGGACTCTTCTACTGGCTGTACCGGCTCTTTCGCGGGTGAACCCGCTCCCACAGGCGTTATGTTTAGACTGAAAGATGCGCGCTCCGTGTGGGAGTGGGTTTATCCGCAACTAGCGTCTTTGGGCGCGTAAGCTTGTTTGTGGTTTGGTATTGTGCCTTCTACTGAAATCATATGTTTTGTCTATCATTTTATCAGCTTCATTAGGTAATATGCCGCTACCCAGGCAACTCCAATAGTGTTTAACGAAGATGCAATGAGTATTTTTCTTCTTAAATACCTAGGGAATTCTAGGTGATCTTGCTCATTCAGTAGCCCGCTGCGAATGCTCGAAGCGGGGGATCCAATGGCGCCAGCGATTACAGAAATAACTAGAATTCTGGAACCTATTTTTTTCTCTCCCCACATGCCGGTCGCAAATGTAAGACACGCGCTCCGTTGGAGTGCTGAGGTCATTTCTTTATATTGGCGAGAGCAAGCGATGTGAACGTCAGATACATGCCCGATCAAGGCGAGGCAGATAGGAGTGCCTAACAAAAATAGCCTTAGTTTTACGTCAAGGTGATCAATCACTTTCAGAGTCCTTGAAGATTAATTCATGTTTCATGCCGTCAACGCTTCCAGGCAAAGCAATTTTGCCTATGTGGTGCTAGCTGTATATGAAGTAAGTTATACCAAAGCAGGCTGCGCCTAGGTAAAGTAGATAATTGCAGAGTAGTAGCTGTTTTTTTAAGTTTTTCGGGAATTTGTCGATATCTTTTGGGTCTAGTTTGTTGTGGCGGGTATGCAGATTTTTTATTGGCCAGAATAATACGGCTGATACGACTCCTATTAGCTGTAGTCGTGAGCGAAGGCTTTGTTTGCCCCATATGGCAACATTCAATTTCAGCCAGTAACTGCTTGGTAATGCAGAAATCATTGTCTCCAGCGTTTTGGGTTGCGCCAAGCGGATATAAAGTGCCAGTCCGGTCATGATCATGAAGCATGATGTTGTCGCCATAAGTAGTTTCATTGTTTTCGCTGAAAGTTCCGTGTATAGGAACAGCATTGTGCTGCGAAGCGCCGCGAGGGCGGCGCTCGATCTCACGGGCGCTAAATTTGTTTCGGCGTTGAAGGCGAAGCAGTTGGCAGTACGGTTTGACGTTTCTCGGGAGTCTGCATTGTATTTTCTCTGCAGTGGCTATATTAAAAAGTAGTTGATAGTAAGCCAGGTAAATCCGATGGTGCTCGTCCATGATGCGACAACTAATTGTGTTCTCAGATTGCTGGGTAGTTGATCGTAGTCTCGTGCATCCAGTATGCCTCTGCGGATGCTAGACTTAGGGAATGTAATGGCGCCAGTGATCATAAAAATCACCAAAAGCCTCGAGCGTATATTTTTTTCACCCCAAAGCGCGACGGCATAGGAAAGGCATTTGCTCCGGGAGAGCGCTTTGGCCATTTTTGCATATTGACTAGAGCAAGCGATGTGAAGGTCAGATACAAGCCCGGCCAAGGCGAGGAAGAAAGGAGTGCCTAACAACAATAGCCTTAGTTTTACGTCAAGGTGGTCAATCATTTTCAGAGTCCTCGAAGATTAATTCTCCATGTTTCATGCCGGCAACGTTACTAGCCAAAGCACCTGCGCACGAAATCACTATTCCGCATGCGAAAGCGTCATTGATCGGGCTACATCGCTTTCTTGAAGTATAAATAGCTCGCAAATGCTAGTGCTGCTCCAGCGAACATCAACAGTTCGGCTGATTTTAGTTGGCGTTTTAGTTTTTTAGGGAAGTTTTCTACCTCGCGCCTGTCCAATTTTTTCAAGCGGATGTGAATGGCATAGGTTGGCCAGCTCAGCAGGCAGCCAATTGCGCAGGCGAGCCAGAATCGTCCTTTCAATCCAAGAGATTTGAAGGGAGTGGTAATGGAATTCAGATAATAGCTGCTCGACAGTGACGTCAGCATGGTTTCAAGGTTTTTGGTCCAGGCCAGCCTAGCAATCATGAATATCCCTAGGAATATCATGAGCCAAGGAGCCAGTAGCGCGACTATTTTCCAGGCGAAGGGGTGGTTTACTATTTTTAGAATTATATCCATTCTACTCGTCCCGAGGTCGCATTGGCTCTGTGATTTCAAAGACTACCTCGCCGACTTCTTCGCCGGCGGCCATTCCACCCACACTACCAGCCATTGATCCCGCACCTGTTATAGCAATACTGCAAACGGCTGCTCCAATGGGCCCAAAGCCCACGCAAGCTACGATAGCCAGCCTACTGGCTATTGCTCCGGTTATGACGCCACCTGCTACCCCACCCAAAAAATTTCCAGTTTCTTTTAATCTGATTTTTTTGCAGCTCTCAGTATCACCTGCTCGGCAAGCCTCCTTGATTTTTAACAGTGAACTACCACCGCCGAGCGCCATGCCTATATGTCCCCCAGCTTTCAGGTATTTCGACATGCTTGCCAACTTATCTAGGTGGGTTGAATACCCCGGAATCTGCCCCGGTGCTCCAGCTTTGCTCCAATGATGAACAAGGCTCCGGCTGGATATCCCCAATCCTCGACGCAGGGTGTCGTAACTACCAAGCTCCATACGCTTGTTAAGATAACTTACCCTCAGCTTGGCATTCAGTTGCCGGAACAGTTCTTTACGCTCGGCGAAGAACTCCGCGCTGCGCAGGTGTCCATGCTTCGAGAACTGCTGCTGATGCAGCTTTTCGATATTGCGCAGTGTGGTGCCTAGTTCATCTAGCGATTTGGCCATCATCGCCTCGCTCACCCCCATCGCCAGGCTTACATCGCTAAGCAAACCGGCAATCTCGGCCTGGTGACGCATCATGAAGTTGGCTTCTTCGGGTGTCAGCTCTGCCAAGGCTTCACGTGCAAGTTCCGCCGCACTCATCGCGTGCATTTCCTGGCGAGTGCAGGCGTGGCCGTTCCGTGGATCGCCGATAATGAAAATTTCGCCGGCTTTGAAGCCTTGTTGATAAGTCGGGTTGAGCCTTTTCAACATGGCATCCGGCAGTACCGATTGTGTATCACTCAGCCTAGTTAGCACCTGGTCGTACGACATGCTGCGTGGAATGATGTAAAAGCCTGGCTCTAGCTCTAGCTCTAGCTCTAGCTCTGGCAGCCTGGCAGCTGCGGGCGGGTTAGCATGACGGGTGGGTGTGCTGCTGTTTGTTTGAGAGGCAGCCTGAGGTGTGGGCAATGTGACTGATGTACTTCGGGGATGAGGTCGCTGGTGCATGGGCGCGACTACCCGATTGCTGCCTATGGGGCAGCCACACTGGACCAGTGCGCCATCCACGGCGGTCGGTATCCCGTCCTGCTTCCATCGACGTTCGCCTTCAACGATGGTCCCTTCGTTACCGCAGAGTGGGCAGGGTGTTGTTTTGTCGCCCACCAGCAGCCAGCCGCTCCCGTGTACACGCCCACGTGCCTGGCCGGCGATGCAGGTGGCACCTGTGGTGGTCTGGTCGCCGTCGAGTCCCTGGCCTTTGCCAAGGATGTTCATACGCTGGCTCATGGTTCGACGCTTCCTAAAAGGGTGGAAGCCCGAACCTAGCACTCTGGAAACGGCACATTTCACTGGAAGAATGGTTTAGGAAGCCTCCTACACGAAATGCAGATTTGGATGTCGTCCGATAATCACCGCCGCAGCCAAATGCCATCCCGATTAGTCATTTTTGTCACTTTGACTGACCCCCAGGGAGTGCTTCACTGGGACTTTCAGGCCTGCACGGATCCAGGAGCTGCCAATGAACCTGCACCAGTACGCTGAAACCCACGAAGTCACCAACCAGCCGCCGTCCCTCGACGGCGCCAACCTGTACCGCCTTGACCAACCCTTGCAGGAGTGGTCGCGGCGTTTTGGCGCTGGCTGGGCCGAGTCGCGGATCGATGCCTACGGTGCCTTGGCCGGTGGGCCGCTGATGGCTGCGGGCTTCTTGGCCAACGCGCACAAGCCCGAATTCAGCAGCCACGACCGTTATGGCCATCGTATTGACTTGGTCGAGTTCCATCCGGCCTACCACGAGCTGATGCGCACTGCCGTCGAGCACGGTCTGCCTTCTCTGCCATGGGCAGAACCCCGCGCCGGTGCCCACGTAGCGCGGGCTTCGATGACCTACCTGCACAGCCAGGCCGAAGCTGGCACTGGCTGCCCGCTGACCATGACCTTCGCCGCCGTGCCGGCGCTGCGCCTTCAGCCCGAACTGGCCGAGTACTGGCTGCCGAAAATCCTGGCCTGCGAATATGACCCGCGCAACGTCGGGGACCGGCACAAGACCGGGGTTACCCTGGGCATGGCCATGACTGAGAAGCAGGGCGGCACCGACGTGCGTGCCAACACCACGCGCGCCTACCCGGTCGGTGCGCCGGGCCCTGGCCAGGCGTATGAACTGGTCGGGCACAAGTGGTTTTGCTCGGCGCCGATGTGCGATGCCTTTCTTACCCTGGCCCAGACCGAAAAAGGCCTGAGCTGCTTCCTGTTGCCCCGCCATCGCCCGGATGACAACCGCAACCAGTTCTATATCCAGCGCTTGAAAAACAAGCTGGGTAATAGCTCCAATGCGTCCAGTGAAGTCGAGTTTCGGGGCGCCCTGGCGTGGATGGTGGGTGAAGAAGGGCGGGGTGTGCCGACCATTATCGAGATGGTCGCCATGACCCGTTTCGACTGCATGGTCGGCTCCAGTGCCCTGATGCGCCAGGCCCTCACCCAGGCCGCCCATCATTGCGCGTTCCGCAAGGTCGGCGGCCGGGTATTGAACGAGCAGCCGCTGATGCAGAACGTGCTGGCCGACCTGGCGCTGGAGAGCGAGGCGGCGCTGGCCCTGAGCCTGCGCATGGGGCAGGCCCTGGAGCAGCTCGATGACCCGCAGCAGGCACATTTTGCCCGGCTGGTCACAGCGGTGGGCAAGTACTGGATCTGCAAGCGTGCCCCGGCAATGATCAACGAGGCCGCCGAATGCCTGGGCGGGGCCGGGTACGTCGAAGACAGCATCCTGCCGCGGTTGTACCGCGAAGCACCGGTCAACTCGACCTGGGAAGGCTCGGGCAATGTGCAGTGCCTGGATGTGTTGCGGGCGTTGTCCAAGGAGCCGGGGGTGCTGGACGCGCTGTTCACCGAGCTGGGTGATGGCCATGGCGACCCACGGCTGGCTGCGCACATTGGCAACCTCAAGGGGGCGTTCGCCGACACCACCGACATCCAGTACCGCGCCCGTCAGTTGACCGAGGACATTGCACTGGCGCTGCAGGCCAAGCTGCTGCTGGAGGCGGGTAATGCGGTGGTTAGCGATGCGTTCATCGGCAGCCGCCTGGCCGGTGGTGGTCGGGCCTATGGCGCGCTGCCGCGGGGTGTGGATGTGCAGGCGCTGGTGGCAAGGGCCACGCCGGTCTGGCAAGACTGATCAATGGGGGTGTATTTACCCACGAAGGCAGGCAAGATGGTCCACATGCATGTCCAGACAGGAAGCACAGTGTGAGCCACGCTTTTGTAGTCGTTGATACCCCAGAACAGGCCGTCGACCGTCTGGCGGCCCTGCATGAACAGGCCACCGGTGCCCTCAGCCAAGCCCTCAAGCGCTACCTCAAGGACCGAACCGAGCCCGATGCCGACGAGCGCGGGCTGTTCCGTTATCCCGCGCTGCGCCTGACCTATTACAGCCAGGGTGAGGTCGCGGCCACCACGCGTGCCTACGCCAAGGTCCAGGTCGCCGGCACCTACAGCGTCACCGTCACCCAGCCAGCCGCGTTCCGTGGCTATCTGCTCGAGCAACTGCGCCCGCTCATGCACGACTACACCGTGACAGTGGAAGTGGGTGTGAGCGAGCAGAACATCCCGTACCCCTACGTGGTCGACCAGGGCGACGAGCTGGCCGGCAGCGGCATCACCGCCGCCCAGCTGGCGCGGGTGTTCCCCAGCACTGACCTGTCGGCAGCCACCGACAATATCGCCGATGGCCTGTACGACTGGGACAGCACCGAAACCCTGCCGCTGGCGTTGTTCGATGCCGCGCGTGTCGACTTCTCGCTGCGTCGCCTGGTGCACTACACCGGCAGCGACTGGCGGCATGTACAGCCGTGGATTTTGCTGACCAACTACCACCGCTATGTCGACCAGTTCATCAGCCATGGCCTTGAGCAACTGCGTGACGACCCGCGTTTCGTGCGCATGGTGCTGCCGGGCAACGTGGTGATCGAAAAGGGTATGGACCATGGCGAAACCCAGGCCCTGGTGGCCAGCGTGGTCTGGCACCGTTACCAGATGCCGGCCTACCACTTGATCGCCGCCGATGGCGACGGTGTGACCTTGGTCAACATCGGCGTCGGCCCTTCCAATGCCAAGAACATCACCGACCACCTGGCCGTGCTGCGCCCGCACTGCTGGCTGATGATCGGCCACTGCGGCGGCCTGCGTCAGTCGCAGACCATCGGTGACTATGTGCTGGCGCACGCGTACATGCGGCGCGACGGCATTCTTGACCGTGTGGTGCCGCCAAACATTCCGATCCCGGCCCTGGCCGAGGTGCAGATGGCCTTGCAGGAGGCGGCAGCACAGGTGACCGGTGAGCGCGGCGAACAGCTGAAAAAGCGCCTGCGCACCGGCACTGTGTTGACCTACGATGACCGTAACTGGGAACTGCGCTGGGCCCAGGAGCGGCCATTGATAAACCTGTCACGTGCGGTGGCGGTGGACATGGAGAGTGGCACCATTGCCGCTCAAGGCTACCGCTTGCGGGTGCCGTACGGCACGTTGCTGTGTGTCTCCGACAAGCCGCTGCACAGCGAGATCAAGCTGCCGGGCTCGGCCAACGCGTTCTACAACCGGGCGGTCAGCCAGCATTTGAAGATCGGCATTGCCGCCCTCGACCTGCTACGTACCGAGCTCAATTCGTTGCACTCGCGTAAACTGCGCAGCTTCGATGAGCCGCCGTTCCGCTGAGGATCCATGCCCCTGCCACCCCGTACCAAGCCGCGCCGCCCTCAGGCGCGGCCTGCCGACCCGCGTCGCCAGCCCAAGGCGCCGCCGGCCGAGCCGCGCCTGATCCTGTTCAACAAGCCGTTCGACGTGCTGACCCAGTTCAGCGATGGCGAAGGGCGCGCGACCCTCAAGGACTTCATCGACATCCCGGGTGTTTACCCGGCCGGGCGCCTGGACCGCGACAGTGAAGGCCTGTTGCTGCTGACCAACCATGGCGGCCTGCAGGCGCGCATCGCCGACCCCAAGCACAAGCTGGCCAAGACTTACTGGGTACAAGTGGAAGGTGAGCCGAGCGACGAGCAGCTGCAACGCCTGCGCGAGGGGGTGATGCTCAATGACGGCCCGACCTTGCCGGCCGAGGCCCGCCGCCTGGATGAGCCTGAACTGTGGCCGCGCAACCCGCCGGTACGTTTTCGCAAGAGCGTGCCGACCCATTGGCTGGAGCTGGTGATTCGCGAAGGGCGCAACCGCCAGGTGCGGCGGATGACGGCGGCGGTGGGGTTACCGACCTTACGCCTGGTGCGGGTGCGGATTGGCGACTGGGCGCTGGACGGGCTGGACCAAGGCTGTTGGCGCGAAGTGCCAGCCAAGCTACCGAGATAACTGGGAAACCTCGAAGCCTGCTCAAGTCTCTGTGGGAGCAACTGTCTTGTGGTGCTTGTTCCGGCCTCATCGCTGGCAAGCCAGCTCCCACAGGTCCCTGGCCCATGCCCGGCTGTTATACCCCTTCCAGAAACGCCACCACCACGCTCTTGATGATAAAGGCCAGTACCCCAAGCCCCAGCACGAAGAACAGGATCAGGGTGCCAAACCGCCCGGCCTTGGACTTTTTCGCCAGGTCCCAGACGATAAAGCCCATGAAACCGATCAACACGGTGACGAGGATGATCATCATCCATTCTTCGAATACGGCGGGATCCATCAGTGTTCTCCAGGCAGGCTGAGCGCTCGATCATACGCCGGGCGATGAAGTATTCAACGCAGGTGGGTCAATGGAAGCTCGGTACTGGCCAGTACCTGGTTCAGCACGAAGCTCGAACGCACGCTGGTGACGCCTTCGATGCGGGTCAGGCTGCCGAGTAGCAATTTCTGATAGTGGTCCATGTCCGGTACCACCACCTTGAGCTGGTAGTCGGCGTCCATACCGGTGACCAGGCTGCATTCGAGCACCTGGGGTAAGTTGCGGATGGCGGCCTCGAAGGTCTCGAAGCGCTCTGGGGTGTGGCGGTCCATGCCGATCAGTACATAGGCGGTCAGGCTCAACCCCAGCTTCTTGCGATCGAGCAGGGCAACCTGGCGCGAGATGTAGCCGTCGTCCTCGAGTTGTTTGACCCGACGCGAGCACGGCGAAGGCGACAAGCCGATGCGTTCGGCCAGCTCCTGGTTGGAAATGCGCGCATCGCGCTGCAGTTCGGCGAGGATGCTCAGGTCGTAGCGGTCAAGTTTGCTCATGGAATATGCCTTTTCTGTTCAGATTGCGGTGAATTATCAATCTAAGGTGAAAAATTGCGCAAGTGCTATTTATCTGAGCAATCTTCGCAATCCTCTGTCGCCCTCTGCCCGGTATCTTTATCCACAGAATCACTGCCCGGACATCAGTCCACGGCGACGCGCTCTAGGCGAGCGGTCGCGGCCCAGCCATCCAACAGGATCCGCCAGGCCCCCGGGCTACACACCGTCCAGAAGACGGCGTGAGGTGAGCCGGCGCCACAAGTGCCGAGCACGGACGACAATTCCCAAAGGGAGGCCCAACGGCCTCCCTTTTTTCATGTCCGCGATTTTAAGTTGCCGGTGTGGCCGGCGCGGTAGACTGGCAGCGGCTGCAGTCATTTTGATCGAGAGGGGCACCATGAAGTCGCGCATCTGGCAGTGGGCAGGTGTTGGTTTGGTTACGTTGAGCATCAGCCTTGGCGCTGTGGCGCAGGGGCCTGATGAGGGGCATGGCGGGGGCCATGGCGGCAACGGGCCACAGGACCCGAACGGCGCTGCCGCGGGCCGCTCCCCGCTCAACTCGCGCGACGAAGTACGCCAGACCCAGCCACCGCGCCAGGGCTATTACCAGGACATCCCCCGGCACAATGGCGATAACCGCTATTGGCAAGCCGGTGGGCCGGGGCAGCGGCCGGGCGGTGACTGGCAGGGGCGCCCGGACGGCCATGGCAATGGCTGGGGGCCAGGGCCGCAGTATCGCCCAGGGCAGACCATCGACCGCTTCCCGGATCGATACTGGAAGGTGCCTTACCGCGGGCACGACTACTTCTATTCGGGCGGCTATTGGTATCGACCGCGCGGCGGCAGTTACATCGTCGTAGCACCGCCTTATGGGGCGCGGGTGGAGTACCTGCCGGCGTATGCGCGTGAGGTTTGGCTGGGTGGGGCGCTGTACTTCCTGGTAGCCGATACCTATTACCAGTACCTGGCGGACAGCCGCGAGTATGTGGTGGTCAACCCGCCGATGGTTGCACCCGCGCCTGCGCCAATGGCTCCAGCAGCGGGTGGCTATGATGTGGTGGCTTATCCGATGTATGGCCAGGGGCAGGAACAGCAGGAACAGGACCGCTACCAGTGCCACCGTTGGGCGGTGAGCCAGTCAGGCTTTGACCCGGCGACGGCGGCCTATGCACCCCCTTTGAATGTGACCGATACCTACCGGCGTGCGCTGGGGGCCTGTTTCAGCGGGCGGGGTTACAGCATCAACTGAAAATGTCGCTGAATGATCCGGCCCTATCGCCGGCAAGCCGGCTCCCACAGGTGCGGCGCTAGCCTTTGAGGCTACACAGTTCGGGTGGGAGCCGGCTTGCCGGCGATAGGGCCGGACAGGATTACACCGGGTCGGCGTGCACCATCACATCCGCCTGTGGATAACGCTGGCGAATCACCTCCGATGCCGCCACGCACAGACTGTGCGCCTCATGCAGCGCCAGCTCGCCCGGCAACTCCAGGTGCAACTGCACGAACCATTGGTTGCCCGAGACCCGTGTACGCAAATCATGCACCCCCTTCACGCCAGGGATGGCCAGCACCAGGGCGGACATCGCCTCGCCCACATCGCCTGGCAGCTCCTTGTCCATCAGGATGGCGGTGCTCTCCCGCGCGATCTGCAGCGCACTCCAGAGAATGTAGAAGGCAATGCCCAAGCCGAACAGGGCATCCAGTTGCGACCAGCCAAATTGTGTCAGCAGCAACGCCAGCAAGATGCTGCCGTTCAGCAGCAGGTCTGAGCGGTAGTGCAGGGAGTCTGCCCGCACCGCAGTGGAGCCGGTCAGGCGTATGACCTTGTGCTGCAACGCCAGCAAGGCAACGGTCAGGGCCAGTGAAAGCAGCATGACCGCGATGCCGACGCCCGTGTCACCCAAGGGTTGTGGAGTTTGCAGGCGTTCGACTGCCTGCACCCCGATCAGCACCGCGCTGACTGCGATGAACAGCGCCTGGGCCATGCCCGCCAAGGCCTCGGCCTTGCCGTGGCCAAACCGATGGTCGTCATCGGCGGGGCGCAGGGCGTAATGCACGGCGAGCAAGTTGAGGAACGAGGCGACGGCGTCCAGTGCCGAATCGGTCAACCCGGCCAACAGGCTCACTGAGCCGCTCAGCCACCAGGCCAGCGCCTTGCTCACGACCAGGATGCTAGCCACCGCCAGTGACGCGCGGGTGGCCAGGCGTAGCAGACGCTGGTGTTCAGCCGGGGTGATCATGCCGGGGGGATGTCCTTGTCAGGGTCAGGCAGCCGGTACCAACTGGTAGGCGGCCAGTTGCTCAACGCTGCCACGGTGCTGGATCAGCCGTGGGTCGTTGAGCGGCAGGCGCTGGCCCAGTTCGCTTTCAAGAATGGCCTGCAGCTTGAGGTTGTCGACCTTGCCGTCCGGGCTTACCGCTTCGCGCAGTTTCTCTGGGGCGACCTGGGCTGTGCGGCCACCCGGGTAGTAGATGGCGCCGGTGGCAAAGTCGATGCCGAAGGCGATCAGCCCGGGGATCACGTAGAAGAGAATGCCGATGGCATCCATGGCGGCGACCACGGGGTCGATCTTGCCGTCGATCTGGCCGCGGCGGTCTGGGTAGAACAGCGTGCCGCAGGCCGTCAGCTGGGTCAGCAAGGTGACGATGAGGGCGCCGCCGATGACACGGGATGGGATACGCATGTAAATCTCCGAAAAGGTATTCAGCAGGGCAAGCGAAGCGCCAGCACCTGATGCTAAGACCATGATAGAGCAGGCTGGGTTCGCCGTTATACTCGCCCGACTGTTCGAGGACCACCATGATTTCATTACCGATCGATACTGTTTTGCCCGCCTTGCGCCAGGCCTTGGAAAACCGCGACGAAGCCGTGCTCGAAGCACCGCCCGGCGCCGGCAAGACCACCCGTGTGCCCTTGGCATTGCTGGACGCGCCGTGGCTGGCTGGGCAAACCATCGTGATGCTCGAACCACGCCGCCTGGCCGCCCGCGCGGCGGCCGAAAGGCTGGCCAGCGAGCTGGGTGAAAAGGTCGGGGAGACCGTGGGCTATCGTATTCGCCTGGACAGTAAGGTCGGGCCGAAGACCCGTATCGAGGTGGTCACCGAGGGTATTCTCACCCGCCGCTTGCAGGCAGACCCTGCGCTGGAGGGTGTGGGGCTGTTGATCTTCGACGAGTTCCACGAACGCAGCCTGGACGCTGACCTGGCCCTGGCCTTGAGCCTCAATGGGCGTGAACTGCTACGTGACGAACCGCCCCTGAAAATCTTGCTGATGTCGGCGACGCTGGAGGGCGAGCGGCTGTCGCGGCTGCTTGACGATGCGCCGGTGGTCAGCAGTGAAGGCCGCATGTACCCGGTGGATATCCGCTGGGGTCGGCCGTTCCAGTCGGGCGAGTTCATTGAGCCGCGGGTCGTCGATTGCGTGCTCCATGCGCTGGCGGACCAGGCCGGCAGCGTGCTGGTATTCCTGCCCGGCCAGGCCGAAATCCGCCGCGTTCATCAGAGCCTTCAGGACATGCTGGGCGAACGTTCCGACATCCTGCTTTGCCCATTGCACGGCGAGCTCGACCTCAATGCCCAGCGTGCGGCGATCGACCCAGCCCCTGCCGGCAAGCGCAAAGTGGTGCTGGCCACCAACATCGCCGAAACCAGCCTGACCATCGACGGCGTGCGCGTGGTGGTTGATGCCGGCTTGGCACGGGTGCCGCGCTTCGACCCCGGCAGCGGCATGACGCGGCTCGACACCCAGCGTATCTCTCGCGCCAGCGCCACCCAGCGCGCCGGCCGGGCTGGCCGCCTGGAGCCGGGGGTGTGCTACCGGCTGTGGTCCGAGGCCCAGCATGACCAGTTGGCGGCACATGGCAGCGCAGAAATCCTCCAGGCCGACCTCGCCGGCCTGGCCTTGCAACTGGCCCGGTGGGGCGTCACCCCTGATCAACTGCACTGGCTGGACCAACCGCCCGCGGCGGCGTTCTCCCAGGCCCAGGACCTGCTGGCACGGCTCAGTGCCTTCAAGGCGGGCAGCCGCGACAACCTCAGCGAGCACGGCCACGCCATGGCCGAACTGCCGGCCCACCCACGTATCGCCCATTTGCTGCTGCGCGGGCAGGGTCTGGGCTTGGCGGCCATGGCCTGTGATGTCGCGGCCCTGTTGGGGGAGCGTGATATCCAGCGCGGGGGTGGCGCCGACCTGCACAGCCGGCTGGCGCTGATCAGCGGTGAAAGCAAAACAGCCCGAGGCGGGCAGGGCGGCGTGCAGCGTGCGCGGCAGCTGGCCCGCCAGTACCGTGGGCTGCTGCGTGGCAAGGCGGGTGCCGGGGTTGCCGACCCTGATCATCCACGCTGGTTGGGCGCACTGTTGGCGCTGGCCTACCCAGACCGGGTTGCCCAGCAGCGCCGCGAGGGCGGTGCCGAGTATCGCCTGGCCAATGGCCGCGCGGCCCTGTTCGCCGAGGTCGATGC